>NZ_JBWKPK010000017.1:0-124020 GCF_059418205.1 Caulobacter sp. GW821-FHT09B11
GCGGAGCGGTCTGACGAAGCCGAAACGCTAAAACACATCACGGTCTCCGGGCTCCGCCCGGCCGCTCCGCGCCTCCCCGACCTAACGCGCCTTCGCGCGGGAGCCTGAGAAGCCGTGTCCGCATCCAAGGAACCTCCCCCTGTGGGGGAGGCGATCGCGCAGCGATCGGAGGGGGGAGTGAGTGGGAAGCCGACCGCCACCTCGAAAGCTGAAACCGTCCCCCACCGGCCTTCGGCCGCCTCCCCCAGAGGGGAGGGTCTCGCCCATCCGTTGCCCCCGCGCCACACCCGTCACACCGCCGCCACAAATTTTGCTCGCCGACTGGAGGTTTCCGTAACGCCCCCCGTCGAAGCCGGTAAGAACGTCGCGTCGAGGGGGCGCGGCGGACAAAGGGGACTCCAGAGCTTGTCCATGCGTACCGATCAACGCCGCCGGACCGTCCGCGGCCTGCTGCTGGCCTCGGCCGCCGTCCTGACCATCGCCGGTCAGGCCGCCGCCCAGGGCTCGCGCCATACCTTCAACATCCCGCAGCAGGACGCCGTCTCGGCACTGCAGACCTACGCCAAGCAGACCGGCAAGCAGGTCCTGTTCCCGTACGAGGCCGCCGCCGGCCGCAAGACCCCGGCCGTGACCGGCGACCTGCCGGACGCCGAGGCGCTGATGCGCCTGGCGCAAGCCGCCGGCCTGGTCGTCGCCTCGGACGACGGCAAGACCATCACCCTGCGCGCCGCCCCGGCCGCCCGCCCCCAGTCGGAAGCCGCCGCGACTGAAGCGGCTCCCGAAGAAGTCGCCGAAGTCGAAGCCATCATCGTCGTCGGCAGCCAGATCGAAGGCGCCCGGACCACCGAAGCCCTGCCGGTGACCGTGGTCGGCGAGGCCGAGATCGTCGCCACCGGCGCGGTGTCGGGCGACGAGCTGTTCCGCTCGATCCCGCAGGCCGGCGACGTCCAGTTCCAGGAAGCCCGCACCACCGGCAACCTCAACGACGCCCGCGGCGACGTCTCGTCGATCAACCTGCGCAACCTGGGCACCGGCAACACGCTGATGCTGCTGAACGGCCGCCGCCTGGTGCTGCACCCCGGCACCCAGACCGAGAACTTCGTTCCGGTGCAGACGGCCAACACCAACGCCCTGCCCGTCTCGGGCGTCAAGCGAGTCGAAGTGCTGCGCGACGGCGCGGCGGCCATCTACGGCACCGACGCCGTGGCCGGCGTGGTCAACACCGTCCTCGACACCAAGTTCCAGGGCCTGAAGATCGAAAGCCAGGTCGGCGGCTCGGAAGGCACCGGCTATCGCGAAGGCTCGGTCAACATCAAGGCCGGCACGCGTCTGGAAGACGGCACGCGCCTGACCTTCTTCGGCAACTACACCGCGCACAGCCGGATGATGGCCACCGAGCGCGACTACGCCGCCAGCGAGGATCACCGCAGCCAGATCGACGACGCGCTGTTCGCCGGCTCGACCAGCTTCGACAACCGCTCGACCTCCAGCCCCTGGGGTTCGTTCACGGTGATCCCGTCGTCGACGGTGGTCCGCCAGAACGGCACGGCCCTGACCTCGTCGGGCGTGTTCCACATCGAGCCCGTGTCCAACACCGCCGCCGGCTGCAGCAGCGCCACGCTCAGCGGCGACCTCTGCATCAAGTCGGGCACCATCACCGGCACGACCGACCGCGTGCTGCGCTACGACGAGAACCCCCAGCGCACCCTCAAGGGCGGGCTGGAGCGCACCAACCTGTTCTCGACCGCCGAGAAGGACCTGGACAACGGCCTGACCCTGTTCGGCGAAGCCGGCTTCTACCACGCCCTGTTCACCGGCCAGCGCGAGCAGTCGGCCCCGCTGTCGTCGGCCCCGATCAGCATCGCCGCCAACGCCTACTGGAACCCCTTCGGCCCGACCACGCTCAGCGACGGCTCGGCCAACCCCAACCGGCTCTCGGGCCTGACGGGCGTGCCGACCACCGGCCTGGCGATGAACATCACCACCTATCGTCCGGTCGATGCGGGTCCGCGCACCTACACCGTCACCGACAACAACTTCCGCCTGCTGGGCGGCGTGAAGGGCAAGTGGAACGGCTGGAAGTGGGAATCGGCGGTGCTGTATTCCGAGGCCAACACCAAGGACGCCACCCACAACGCCATCAGCAACACCCTCTTCCAGGCGGCCGTGAACCGCACGGGCTCGACCGCCTACAACCCGTTCAACGGCGGCTCGCTGACCAACTATTCGGGTGAGGACGGCACGCCCAACAGCAAGGCGACGATCAACTCGTTCCTGATCGACGTCTACCGGATCAGCAAGACCTCGCTGGCCCTGGCCGACTTCAAGGTCAACAAGGCCGACCTGTTCAGCCTGCCCGGCGGCGACGTCGGCGTGGCCCTGGGCGCCGAATGGCGTCGCGAGACCTTCAGCGACGACCGCGACGACCGCATGGACGGCACGATCACCTACACCAACTCGGTGACGGGCGTGACCTACGGCAGCGACGTCATGGGCGCCTCGGCGGCGCCGGACGTCTCGGCCCACCGCCAGATCTCGTCGATCTTCGGCGAACTGGCCGTGCCGATCATCTCGTCGGACATGAACATCCCGTTCGTCGAGGAAGTGACCCTGCAGCTCGCCGCCCGCGACGAGTACTATTCCGACTTCGGCAACGTGCTGAAGCCCAAGGGCGCCCTGCTGTGGAAGGTCGGCCAGGGCCTGTCGTTCCGCACCTCGGTGTCGCAGAGCTTCCGCGCGCCGAACCTGCCGCAGTTCTACAGCGAAGGCGCGACCGTCTCGAACAGCCGCACCGACTACGCCGCCTGCCGGATCAACGCCGTCACCTGCTCCAGCGCCAGCACGCTGGAAGTGCGCATCGGCAACAAGGACCTGAAGCCGGAAGAAGCCGACAACGCCTCGATCGGCTTCGTCTACCAGCCGCGCTTCATCCCGATCGAGTTCGGCAAGATCACCCTGACCACCGACTTCTGGTCGATCCGCGAAAAGAACGTCATCGGCATCCTGGGCGGCTACAACCAGATCGCCTACGACTACCTGCTGCGCCTGCAGGGCGGCTCGAACCCCAACGTGGTGCGTGAAGCCGCGACCGGCACCAACACCGTCGGCACGATCTCCTACATCAACGACACCTACATGAACCTGCAGCCGCGGGTCCTGCAGGGCGTCGACTTCAGCGTCGACTACGACCTGGACGATACCCCCTGGGGCGACTTCGGCGTCACCGTCAACGTGGCCAAGCTGACCAAGTACGACCAGGCCGCCAGCCCGATCGAGCAGATCCTGATGAAGGCCGTCGCCGACGGCACGCTGTCGGGCCTGACGATCTCCAGCGCCGGCAGCCAGATCCGCCTGGACGGCAATCCCGAGTTCCGCGGCAGCGTCAGCATGACCTGGCGCAAGAACGGCTGGGGCGCCGGCGCCTTCGTCAACTACGTCGGCTCGGTCTACGACACCGGCGTGACCCAGGTGAGCGGCCGCTACTACGAGGTCGACGACTGGACCACGGTCAGCCTCTACGGCCAGTACGCCTTCAAGAACGGCGGCCGCATGGACGGCACGACCTTCCGCCTCGGCGTGCGCAACATCGCCGACAAGGATCCGCCGCTGAACTCGTCGAACTTCGGCTACTACGGCTCGCTGGCCAATTCGACCGGCCGCTACTGGTACCTGAACGCCAGCAAGAAGTTCTGATCCTCCACCCAAGGGTGATCACGCAGGGCCCGCCCGTCGCAAGACGAGCGGGCCTTTCCGTATTCGGAGCGCGACGATCGGGATTTGCGTGACCCGAAACTTGTTTTGGGAAATAGTTCCGCCAACGGCGACGTGAGCGTTCGACGCCGTCCGAGTCGGGGCCTTTTCGAAAATCATGTCGCGCGTAGGCTCGCCCTCGATCGCTCTGCGCTATGCCTTGGCGGTCGCCGCCGCCGCGGCCGCCTTCTTCGTGCGCCTGGCGCTGAACAGCTGGTTCCCGCCCGGCTTTCCGTACCTGACCTTCTTCCCGGCCATCGTCCTGACCGCCTATTTCGCCGGCCGCGGCCCCGCGATCCTGTGCGCGACCCTGTCGGGCCTGGCGGCCTGGTACTTCTTCATCCCGCCGTACAACGGCTTCCGGTTCGACTTCGCGACGATGGTGGCGATCTCGTTCTACGTCTTCGTCACGGCGGTCGACATCTTCTTCATCGACGGGATGCGCCAGGCGATGAGCAAGCTGGCGGTCGAGCGCGAAAGCCTGGCCGATCTGGCCCGCAGCCGCGACCTGCTCTATCGCGAGATGCACCACCGGGTGAGCAACAACATCCAGGTGGTCGGCGCCCTGCTGCGCCTGCAATCGTCGGGCGTGAAGGACGAGGACGCCCGCCACGCCCTCACCGAGGCCGGCGGCCGAATCGAGACCATCGCCAAGATCCAGCGCCAGCTGCACGACCAGACCGGCGAGCCGACGCCCTTCCGGTCCTTCGCCGAAGCCCTGCTTGACGACGCGAGCCAGGCGGCCGGCGCCCGCCACGCGCTGCGGGTCGAGGGCGGCGAGACGCCCCTGCATCCCGAACAGGCCACCCCCGTCACCCTGGTCATGCTGGAATGCTTCAACAACGCCCTGGAGCACGCCTTCACGCCCGGCTCGGACGGCCGCATCGTCGTGGCCCTGGAACAGGACGGCGCCGACCACGTGCTGACCATCCGCGACAACGGCGCCGGGCCGCCGGACGGCTTCGAGCCCGCCAGGTCGCAGAGTCTGGGCCTGCGCATCGTCCACGCCATGGCCCGGCAGTTGGGCGGGGCCTTCACCATGGCCCGCGTCGACGGCTGGACCGTCTGTCGCCTGACCTATACGCCGACGGCGGCCTAGCGCCGGCGAGCGGTCCTCGTCCTTCGACAGGCTCAGGAAGAGGACCGTAGGCGACCGTCGCGCAGGAAAAACCTCATCCTGAGCTTGTCGAAGGACGAGGTTTTCGTCTCAAAAGGTCGGGCCCATCCTCACAGCATCAGGCCCACCATGCCCCGTCCCGGTCCGCGCAACCTGATCACCGATGTGGCGGGCCTGACGGTGGGCCACGCCCAGGACGAGGCCGTGGCCTCCGGCGTCACCGCCCTGCTCTGCCCCGAGGCCTGGACGGCGGGCGTCGACGTGCGCGGCGGCGGACCCGGCACGCGCGAGATCGACGTGCTGAAGCCGGAGAACAATTTCAGCAAGGCCCACGCCATCTGCCTGTCGGGCGGCTCGGTGTTCGGCCTGGGCGCGGCCGACGGCGTGGTCGCGGCCCTGTCGGGGGCCGGACACGGCATCCGCCTGGCCCCGACCTCGCCGGCCATCCCCATCGTGCCGGCGGCCGTGCTGCACGACCTGGGCAATGGCGGCGACAAGGACTGGGGCCTGGACCCGCCCTACCGCTGGCTGGGCATCGAGGCCGCCGCGGCGGCGGGCGAGGACTTCGCCCAGGGCTCGGCCGGCGCCGGCGTCGGCGCCATGGCGGGCCTGGCCAAGGGCGGCATCGGCAGCGCCTCGCTGGATCTGGGCGAGGGCCTGGTGGTCGGCGCCCTGGCGGCGGTCAATCCGGTCGGCTCGGTGCGGATGGCCGACGGCGAGACCTTCTGGGCCTGGCCCTGGGAGATCGACGGCGAATTCGGCGGCGCCCGCCCCGCGCCCGACGCTCCAACCGAGGTCGAGCCCATTCCCGATAATTCCAAGCTGGCGGCCCTGGGACGGCTGACGCAAGGCGCCAACACCACCCTGGCCGTGGTCGCGGTCACCGCCGACCTGACGACCGCCGAGTGCACGCGGCTGGCGATGATGGCGCAGGACGGCTTGGCGCGGGCCATAAGGCCCGTCCACACGCCCTTCGACGGCGACGTGGTCTTCGCCCTGGCCTCGGGCGCTCAGGCGCTGGGCGACGGTCCCGGACGCGCCGTGGCGCTGGCCCGTCTGGGCTCGGCGGCGGCCGACACCCTGGCGCGGGCCATCGCCCGCGGCGTCTTCGAGGCTCAGTCTTCGGCGGGCGGCGGGGCGGCGTCAGGCGGCGCGTCGGCGCCGTAGAGCTGTACGGCGGCGGCTTCCAGCCGGCCCATCAGGCGCTTCAGCGTCGCCACCTCGCCGGGGGCCAGACCGGCCAGCAGGGCCGCCTCGTAGGCCAGGGCCAGCGGACGGATCTCGGCGAACAGCCGACGGCCGGCGGCGGTCAGTTCCAGCGTGTGCGAGCGGCGGTCGGTGCGGTTGGTGATGCGGGCCACCAGGCGGCGCTCGACCAGGTCCTGGGCGGCGCGGCTGACGCGAACCTTGTCCATGGCGGTGCGCGCCACGGCCTGGTGCTGGGTCAGCGGCCCTTCGATCAGGGTGGACATCAGTCGCCACTGCGGGATCGACAGGCCGAAGCGGTCCTCGTAGGCGCGGGCGATCAGGCGGCTGACGGCGCTAGAGGCCGTCGCCAGGCGATACGGCACATAGTCCGAGAGCGACAGCTGCTCACTGGCGGCGTCCGGCGAACCCGGCGTCAGGGATGAGACCGTCGCGGCCATGCCTTTTCCTTTCCTCCTGCTTCGGCCCGCGGCCCGCGAAGACGGAGCCGTCTCTACGCCGAATCACGCTGTGGCAACCCACCGCGAGCGCCGGTCGATCTGGCGCCGCGATGGAAACGCTCTCAATCGTCCGCCCTCGACCGTGGCGGAAACCGGGTATTTCGCCCTTGCCGTGAGCATACGCACCTAATCGCGCCCAACCAAGCGGCGCCGTTAGTGGCCGTGACCGCTTCCGTGGCCGTCGTCGTGTCCGTGGGCGGACTTCGGGGCCGGCTCGGTCTGGGTCAGCTGCTTCTGGCAGCGTTCGAGCAGGCGCAGGTTGTCGGGGCTGTTCCAGACGTCGGCGAACTCGACCACCACCAGGCGCAGGCGGCGCATATGCTCGGTCCACTCCAGCGGCGGCTCGGGCTTGTCCTCGTCGTGCTCGTGGTCGTCGTGATCCTTGCCATGGGCGTCGGCCCCGCAGGTGCAGCGGTGCGGCGCGACGGCCTGCGCCGGGCTGGCGGCGGCGTTGATGATCACTGTCTGCTTGCTGCTGATCTTCACCTGCGGCGTCGCCAAGGCCAGGCCGCCGATGGTGACCGGCGCGCAGCAGATCACGCACTGGCACGGCGCGGGCGCCCTGCACGCGGTCGGCTCATGCGGCTTGGCGTGGGGATCATGACCGGCCTTGGCCTCGTCGTGACCAGCCTGGCCGCCGCAGGTGCAGACCTTGGGCTTGGGTTTCGGCTTGTGCTCGGCCTTGGCCTCGGGCTTGGGAAACTCGCCGACGCAGGCCTTGCTCAGCGCCTTGAGGGCCTTGCCGCCGGCCCCGAACTCGATCAGCGCCCCGACCCGGGCGTCGACCTCGGCGACCAGTTCCTCGGCGCGGCGCAGCAGCTCGCCCGTCGGCGCGCTGGTGGCGGCCACGCAGCGGGCCAGGATCGCCTTGTGGATGGTCTTGGGCACGTCGCGCCAGCGCTCGTCCCGGCCCTTGCGGCCCGTGAAGCGTCCCGCGCAATAGGCCAGGGCGGCGACCGCGAGCGCGATCAGGACGATGCCGGCCAGCAGGGTCGGATCGAAGATCGGGACCGGCGTCTCGACCGGAAACTCGGATTGATACACCCCACCCCTCCCGCAAGCGCCATTCGACGAGCAGCGTTATGGTTAACGCATGCGCGCGACGCTTGCACGGCGAAGGTTGGCTTCAGCGGCGGGAAATCACGCCTCGGGCGCGGGCGCCCTGGTCGTAGCGGCTCGCGCCGCCGTAGACGGCGACCTCGCACAGGATGTCGCCGCCTTCCTGGGCGGCCCAGAGGTAGTTGCGCTCGACCTCGACGTTGCGGCCGGCCGGCGAAAGGCCCTCGAAGGTGTCTCCCCAGGGAATCACCTTCGAGAGTTCGCGCCACGACAGGGTCATGGCCCGCGACAGCTCGTCGTCGGCCATGGCCTGGAGATCGGGATCGCTCACCAGCGTCCTACTCGGACGGGGCTTCGTCGCGGAAGTACGGCACGACCTCGCCTTGCAGCTTGATGGTCATGGCGTTGCCCTTGCGGTCGACGGTCTTGCCGGCGGTCACCCGCACCCAGCCTTCGCTGACGCAGTATTCGTCGACATTGTTCTTCTCGACGCCCTTGAAGCGCACGCCCACGCCCCGCTCCATGGCGGCGGCGTCGTAGAAGGGGCTGTCGGGATTGGCGGACAGGCGGTCGGGAGGCGTATCGCTCATCGGATGGGCTTTCGAAGTCTGGAGGCGAGCGGGCTCGCCGAAGCGGGCGTGATAACGAGGAAAATCGGGAAAACCAAGCGGTTGGGGTGAAGGCCTCAGCGCGAGGCCGGCGCCCGGCCGGTCGGCGCGCCCTTCGAGGGGCCGGCCGGCGTCTTGGAAGGCGTGTTGGCGGCCTGGCGCACCAGCGGCCTCTCCAGCGCGTGATAGACCCACTTGCGGGTCTCGGCGTCGAGGCCGGGACCCACCCCGCCCAGGCGCTGGATCATGCCGATGAAGAAGAGGTCGTTGGCCGGGTCGATCCAGAACCAGGTGCCGGCGCTGCCGCCCCAGCTGATCGTGCCGGGCCCGACCGGCGCGCCCGAGGCGGCCGGGTCGACCGCCACCGCCACGTCGATGCCGTAGCCCATGCCCAGCGCGAAGGGGAACGCCTTCTGCTGCTGGCCAGGCTTCAGCACGTTCGAGGTGCCGTCGGTGGTGACCTGGAAGCTGGGCGGCAGGTGGTTCAGCCGCATCATAGCCACCGTCGCCGGCTCGAGAACGCGCACGCCTTCCAGGTCGCCGCCGTTGAGGATCATCTGGGCGAACCGAGCGAAGTCCTGGGCGGTGGACAGCAGGCCCCCTCCCCCCGACGGCGCCAGAGGCGGCCGGGTGACGTCGCGCCAGCCGCCCTCGACGGCGGGCATGAGCTTGCCGGTGACGGGGTCCGCGTCATAGATCGCCGCCAGCCGCGCCAGCTTGTCGGGCGGCGTCCAGAAGGCGGTGTCCTTCATCTTCAGCGGCCTGAAGATCCGCTGGCGCATGAACTCCGGCAGGGCCTGGCCCGACAGGCGCTCGATGATCAGGCCCTGGATGTCGGCCGCGACGCTGTAGCGCCACAGCTTGCCGGGCTCTGAATACATCGGCAGGCCGGAGATCTTCTGCACCATCGAGAACAGCGAGTCCGACTGCAGCACGCCGGCCCGGTAGTAGGCCTGGTCGGCCAGGCTGCCCGGATCGTCGGCGATGCCGTAGGCAAAGCCGGCCGTATGGGTCATCAGCTCGCGCATGGTCGGCGGGCGGCTGAGCGGCGACAGGATCGGCCGGCCGCTGGCGTCGACGCCGTTGGCGACGCGCAGGTTCTCGAACTCGGGAATGAACTTGGTGACCGGGTCGTCCAGCTTCCAGCGGCCCTCGTCGTAGAGGATCAGCATGGCCACGCCGGTGACCGGCTTGGTCTCCGAGCGGATGCGGAAGATGGCGTCGGCCGGCATCGGCTGGACGTCTTCCAGCGCGCGTTTGCCGAAGGCCTGCTCGCTGACGATCTTGCCGTGGCGGGCCAGCAGGGTCACGCCGCCGGCGATCTGGCCCTGGTCGACCAGGCGCTGCATGGTCTCGTCGACGCGCTTGAGCTTCTCCGACGAGAAGCCCGCGGCCTCGGGCTTGGCGCGCGACAGGCCGCCCGCCACCCCGGGATGGGCGGCGGCCAGACCCAGGAACCCGGCCAGGGCTCCGACGGACTTGCGCCACAAGCTCATGGTTTCGACTTATCTCACAGGTGGTTGGCGAGAGCATGGCGCCGACCTACGCGCGCTACGCCCTCGCCCATATCACATCACTCGAGCCTATTTGGGCTTGAACCGCTTGGACGTCGGGAAGCCCTTGGGCGCCAGCTTGCCGGCGCCGGCCCGGCGGCCGACGAAGGTCTGCCAGTCGGCCCAGTCGCGGCGGCGCAGGGCCGAGTCGATCCAGTAGCCGCCGGTCTCGGCGTTGAACGACAGGCCGTCGCGCAGTCCGCCCTCGCGGTAGGCCTGCAGCTTGACGCCCTTGCCGCGCGGCATCTCCGGCAGCTCCTCCAGCGGGAAGATCAGGATCTTGCCGTTGTCGCCCACGACGGCGAACTGGTCGCCCACCGCTTCCAGGCAGAAGGCCGCGCCGGCGGCGTCGACCGTCAGCACCTGCTTGCCCGCCTTGCGGTTAGCCAGGGCCTCCTCCTCGGGCAGCAGGAAGCCGTAGCCCTGCTTGGAGGCCAGGATGCGCTTGCGGCCGGCCTTGAACGGGAAGACGTCGATGATCTTCACCTTGTCGTCCAGCTCGATCATCATCCGCACCGGCTCGCCGTGCCCCCGCGCCGACGGCAGGTTGGCGCAGCCCAGCGTGAAGAACCGGCCGTCCGAGGTGAACAGCAGGAGCTTGTCGGTGGTCTCGGCCGGCACCAGGAAGCCGAGCTTGTCGCCTTCCTTGAACTTCAGCTCCGACGGATCCTCGATCTTGCCCTTGGCGGCGCGGATCCAGCCGCGCTCGGACAGGATGATGGTGATCGGCTCGCGCACGATCATCGCCTCGATGGCGGCGTCGGCGTCGACCACCGGGGCCACGTCGAACACCGAGCGGCCGGTCACGCCGGTCGGGCGCGGCTTGTCCAGCGGGTGCTTGATCTTCAGCAGGGTGGCGCGCACCTGGCGCAGGCCCGTGCCGACTAGGTCCCACTGCTTCTTGTCGCTGGCCAGCATGGCCAGGATGCCGTCGCGCTCTTCCACCAGTTCGGCGTGCTCGCGGCGGATCTCCATCTCCTCCAGCTTGGCCAGTTGGCGCAGGCGGGTGTTGAGGATGGCGTCGGCCTGGATATCCGAGAGCCCGAAGGTCTCGATCAGCTTTTCCTTCGGCTTTTCCTCGTAGCGGACGATGCGGATCACCTCGTCGAGATTGAGGTAGGCGATCAGCAGGCCATCGAGGATATGCAGGCGGGCTTCGATCTTGGCCAGGCGGTGGCGGGCCCGGCGGGTCAGCACCTCGCGGCGGTGGGCCAGGAAGGCCATCAGCGCCTGCTTGATGCCCATGACGCCCGGCGTGCCGCGCGCGTCCAGCACGTTGATGTTGACCGAGAACCGGCTCTCCAGCGCCGAGAGCTTGAACAGGCTCTCCATCAGCACTTCGGGTTCGACGTTCTTGGACTTCGGCTCAAGCACGAGACGAATGTCCTCGGCGCTCTCGTCGCGGACGTCGCCCAGCAGGGCGGCCTTCTTGCTCTCGATCAGGTCGGCCAGCTGCTCGACCAGATCCGACTTCTTCACCTGATAGGGGATCTCGGTGACGACGATCTGGTAGGTCCCGCGGCCGGTCTCTTCCTTCTCCCACTTGGCGCGGGTGCGGACGCCGCCGCGACCGGTCTCGTAGGTTTCCAGCAAGGACGCGGCCGGCTCGACGATGACGCCGCCGGTCGGGAAGTCCGGACCAGGCACGCGCTCGAGGATGTCGGCGGTCGTGGCTTCGGGATTGGAGAGCAGCAGCAGGCAGGCGTCGATCAGCTCGGCCGGGTTGTGCGGTGGGATCGAGGTGGCCATGCCGACGGCGATGCCGGCAGAACCGTTGGCCAGCAGGTTCGGGAAGCCCGACGGCAGAACCACCGGCTCCTCGTCCTGGCCGTCATAGGTGGGCCGGAAGTCGACCGCGTCCTCGTCGATGCCGTCGAGCAGCAGCGTCGCCGCCGCCGTCATCTTGCATTCGGTGTAACGCATGGCCGCGGCGTTATCGCCGTCGATATTGCCGAAGTTGCCCTGCCCCTCGACCAGCGGGATGCGCTGGGAGAAGTCCTGGGCCAGGCGCACAAGGGCGTCGTAGATCGACTGGTCGCCGTGCGGGTGGAAGTTACCCATCACCTCGCCGACCACCTTGGCGCACTTGCGCGCGGCGGACTCCGGGTTCAGGCGCATGTTGCTCATGGCGTAGAGCACGCGCCGGTGCACCGGCTTCATGCCGTCGCGCACGTCGGGCAGCGCCCGCGAGCCGATGGTCGACAGCGCATAGGCCAAGTAGCGCTTGGACAGCGCCTCGGTCAGCGGCTCTTCGAGAATGCGGTCGCCGTCGCCGGGACCGCCGGGGGGAGGAAGGACGGGCTTGTTCATCAATCAGATTCGTTTCGGCCCGCCAGCCTAGCAGATGTCGCCCCCTCGATTCGAGGCGCGTGAGGCTTTTTACCGCCTAGCCGACCGCCGACGCCCCGATAACGGCTCCCGCCCGCTCGATGAGGTCGATCACCGCCTCGTCGCGCCACACCTCGATGGTCTCGGCGCTGGCGTGGTCGCGCAGCAGCGACAGGGCGTGCCTGCGATAGGCGCCCTCGTCCAGGTCCTGGATATCGACGGCCGTGGCGACCTGGTTCGCGGCCAGACAAACGAACGTAAAGGTTTTCATCAACAGCCCTCGCCGCAAGCGTAGCAGATCGAATGGGCTTGTTAGTCGTGCAGCCGACCGATCACGGGATTGGGATCGCCGCGTCAGGTCTCGACGGTTTCGCCGCCCCGAGCCGGCAGGGCCAGGGTCGCGCGCAGTCCGCCGATCGGGGCGCGGCCAAGGGTCAACGCCCCGTCGTGCAGCTCGGCCAGCTCCAGGGCGATCGACAGGCCAAAGCCGTGCCCCTGCCCCCGCTCGTCGAGGCGGCTGCCCGGCACCAGGGCGGCGGCGGCGGCTTCGTTGGTCAGGCCCGGGCCGTCGTCGTCGATGACGAGCACCGCCCTGCCCCCGTCACGGCCGGCGCTCACGCGCACGGTCCGTTCGGCGAACTTCCAGGCGTTGTCGAGCAGGTTGCCGGTCATCTCGTCGAAGTCCTGCGGATCGCAGGCCACGAAGAGATCGTCGGGAATGTCCAGCTCGGCCCGCACGCCGGCGGCCGCATGGATGCGCGACAGCGCCGCGACCAGGTCTTCCAGGCGCGGCTTGACGTGCAGGGCCGGACGCCCCGGCGCGCCCGGCGAGGCGGCGCGGGCGCGGCCCAGGTGATGGCCGATCGCGCCGTCGATCTGGGCGATCAGGCTGGCCAGGCTGCCGTCGGGATCGCGTCCCGGCTCGGCCAGCCGCACGGCCAGGGTCGCCAGCGGGGTCTTCAGGCCATGGGCCAGGTTGGAGACGTGGCTGCGCGCCTTGGCCAGGGCCGCCTCATTGTGGTCGAGCAAGGCGTTCAGCTCGGCGACCACCGGCTCAAGCTCCTTGGGCTGGCGGCCTTCGATGCGCTGCTGCTCGCCGCCTCGCACCGCCGCCAGCGAGGCGCCCAGCTTGCGCAGCGGACGCAGGCCCAGCTCCAGCTGGCCGATCATCGCCGCCAGCAGGCCCACGCCCAGCACCGACAGCGACAGCAGCAGCGGCCGCAGCCCCTCGTCGCGCATGCGGTCGCGGATGTAGCGCGGCGCGCCGGCGGTGATCACCACCGGGCCGCGGCTGGAGTTCACCGTCAGGGTGCGGAAATAGAAGCTCTCGTTCCAGCCGCTGCGCGAGCGCCAGCGGCGCGACTCCTTCAGCGGACCGGTCGGCGGCTTTTCGAGATGGCCGTCGCGCGCCGAACGCTCTCCCTGGGGGCGGTCGCCCTGGGGTCCCGGCCCGCCCTGCGGGCGATCACGATCGGGGCGAGGCCCTTCGGCCTTGGGCCAGGGCGACGGGCCGCCGCTCTGGCGCGGGTCCATCATCGCCACGGTCTGCGAGCGCAGCGTCCCGGCCGGCCCCTTGACCACCCAGGCCCAGCCCGCCCCGCGCCGCACGAACGGACCGACCGACTGGATGCGGTCCTGATCGAGCGAGCCGTCGGGCTTAACCGCCCGGGCCAGCACCGAGATCTGCGATTCCAGGCTGGCGTCGACGCTGCGGCGGACGAACTGGTCGAGGGTCGGCTGGATGGTCAGGGCCGCCAGCACCACCGCCAGGATGGTGAACAGCACGCCGCTGATCAGCAGCCGGGCGCGGATCGAGGTCAGGGAGGCGATCACGACGGCTCGCCCCCGGCGGTCAGGCGATAGCCGCGGCCGCGCACGGTCTCGATCATCTCGTGGCCGATCTTGCGCCGCAGCCGGCCGACGATGACCTCCAGCGAGTTGGAGTCGCCGCCCGCGTCGCCCTCGTAGGCCTGCTCCAGGATGTCCATCCGCTCGACCACCACCTCCTTGCGCAGGATCAGGCACGACAGCACCCGCCACTCGAAGCTGGTCAGCTTCAGCGGCATGCCGTCGAACTCGAACCCGCCCAGCTGGGCGTCGTAGGTCAGCCGTCCGCAGGCGATCTTGGGGCCGTGATGGCCGGCGGCGCGGCGCACCAGGGCGCGCAGCCGCATGACCAGTTCCTCCACCCGGAAGGGCTTGGTCAGGTAGTCGTCGGCCCCGGCCTTGAAGCCCTCGACCTTCTCGGTCCAGCCGTAGCGGGCGGTGAGGATCAGCACCGGCAGCGGCCGGTTCTGCTCGCGCCAGGACCGCAGCACCGACAGGCCGTCCTGCTTGGGCAGGCCCAGATCGAGCACGGCGGCGGCGTAGGTTTCGGTCGAGCCCAGGTGCGCGCCGGTCTCGCCGTCGGCGGCGATATCGACGGCGAACTGCTCTTCGCGCAGGGCCTGGGCGATGCTTTCGGCCAGCGGCGCGTCGTCTTCGACCAACAGGATGCGCATCCCCCATCCTTAGCCGATGAACCCAAACCGAACCTGAACCAGTTCGTTCAGGCTGTGTCGGGGTTCGATGCGTTAGAGAAGCTTCAATCGAGGGATTCGCGCGCGCCCCGCTGGGGCTCGCAGTTTGACATTAGAGCGTGGCAGTCGCCGAAACCGCACACACTTTCGGCTGCCACGCTCTAGAGCCGTGGGGATATAGGCAATGACGAGGAAGATGGCCCTGCTGGGCCTTCTGGGCTGCATCACGCCGTCGATGCTGTACGCGCAGGAAGCCGCCAAGCCCGCCCAGACGCGCCAGGTCGCCCAGGAGGCCGAGGACGTCGAGGTCGAGGGCATCGTCGTCACCGGCCAGCGCCAGTACGGCGCGGTGCTGGGCGACATCCAGCCCGAAGAGACCTTCACCGCCGCCGACGTCCGCTCCCTCGGCGTCAGCTCTGTGACCGAACTGCTGTCGGAACTGTCGGCCCAGACCACCAGCGCAAGCGGCGGCTCGCCCGTCGTGCTGCTGAACGGCCGCCGCATCTCCGGCATGGGCGAGATCCGCGACATCCCCACCGAAGCCATCCAGCGCGTCGAGATCCTGCCCGAGGAAGTGGCCCTGAAGTACGGCTATTCGGCCGACCAGAAGGTGGTCAACGTCGTGCTGCGCCAGCGCTTCCGCGCCCGCACCGGCGAGGTCAGCCTGGCCGGCCCCACCGACGGCGGCCAGACCACCGAGCAGTTCGACTCCAGCACCCTGCGCCTCAACCGCCAGGGCCGCCTGAACAGCGCCTTCAAGTACAGCCACAGCGACAAGCTGCTGGAAAGCGACCGCGACCTCGACCCCACCGAGACCGACCAGCGCTATGACGGCGACGTCGCGCCCTACCGCACGCTGAAGCCCCGCACCGACAGCCTGTCGTACAACACCGTCTACAACCGCGTGCTCGACAACGGCGTCTCGGCCACGGTCAACGGCAGCCTGTCCTACGACCAGAGCCAGTCTCTGCAGGGCCTGTCGAAGGCACGGCTGAACATCCCCACGACCAGCCCGTTCTACGCCGGCGACACCACCCTCTATCGCTATGTGGCCGACCTCGGCGCCATGGAGCAGTGGAACCGCTCGTGGAACGCCCACGGCGGCTTCACCCTGGACGGGTCGATGAAGTCGTGGCGCTGGAACCTGACCGGCAACTACGACCACGACGAAAGCCGCACCTCGGCCGATCGCGACGCCAGCGTCATCGACCTGAATCAGCGGCTGGCCGCCCTGGATCCGACCTTCGATCCCTATGCCGGCCTGCCGACCGGCAGCTTCCAGCGCAACACCGCCCACTCGATCAACGACACCGTCAACACCCAGCTGGTGATGAACGGCGCGCTGTATCGCCTGCCGGGCGGCGACATCTCCTCGACGGTCAAGCTGGGGGCCGAGGGCGCCTGGGTGGATTCCTGGTCGCGCCGCCTCGGGGTCGAGACCGACGCCGACCTGTCGCGCGGCACCGCCAACGCCCAGGTCAGCTTCGACGTGCCGATCACCAGCCGGAAGAACAACTTCATGGCCAAGGTCGGCGACCTGTCGGCCAACCTGAACCTGGCGGTCAACCAGCTGTCGGACTTCGGCACCCTGAGCACCGTCGGCGGCGGCCTGAACTGGTCGCCGATCAAGCCGATCAGCTTCATCGTCTCGGGGACCCGCCAGGAAAACGCCCCCAGCATGTCGCAGTTGGGCGGCGCCCAGGTCACGACCTCGGGCGTGCAGGTGTTCGACTACGTCAACGGCGAGAGCGTCGAGATCACCCGCGTCAGCGGCGGCAATCCCGACCTGAAGTCCGAAGAGCGCAACGTCCTGAAGTTCGGCGTCACGGTGAAGCCGCCGCAGATCGACGGCCTGTCGGTCAACGCCAACTACACCCGCACCCGCATCGACAATCCGATCTCGTCGTTCCCCAGCGCCACGGCGGCGACCGAGGCGGCCTTCCCCGACCGCTTCTTCCGCGACGGCGGCACGCTGATCCGCATCGACGCCCGCCCGGTGAACTACGCCAAGCGCGAGAGCGAGCAGATCCGCTGGGGCTTCAACTACTCGCACCAGATCGGCAAGACCCCGCCGCGTCCCACCCCGACGCCGGAAGAGATGCAGCGCTGGCGCGAACGCCAGGGCCAGGACGGCCAGGGCCAACGCCGCCAGGGCCAAGGCCAGGGCGCTCAGGGTCAGCAGGGCCAGACCCAGACGGCGGACGGAGCCCAGCCTCCCGGCATGGATCTGCTGCAAGGCCTCCAACGCCAGGGCGGCGAGCAGCGTAGCGGCGACAACAACAACGCCCAGCCCTCGCCAGACCAGGCGCGCCCGGCCGGCGACCAGCCCTCCAGCGGCGGCGACCGCGGTCCCGGCGGCGGCGATCGCGGTCCGGGCGGCTTCGGCGGCCCAGGTGGTCCAGGTGGCGGCTTCGGCGGACCGGGCGGCCCCGGCGGCGGCCTGGGCGCGGCGCGCCTGCAGCTGGCCCTGTTCCACACCGTGCGCCTGCGCGAGCGGGTCTACATCTATGACGGCGGAACCCCGCTCGACCTGCTGGACGGCGACGCCATCGGCAGCAGCGGCGGCACGCCCCGCAACGAGGTCGAGGCCCAGGTCGGCTTCACCAAGCAGGGCATGGGCGCGCGCCTGACCGCCAACTGGCGGGAGGCCACCGAGGTCGACGGCGGCACGACCGGCAGCTCGACCGGCACGCTGAAGTTCTCCGACCTGACGACGGTGAACCTGCGCCTGTTCGCCAATCTCGGCGCCCGCCGCGAGCTGGTCGCCAAGTATCCGGTGCTGCGCGGCACGCGGGTGACCTTCGGAATCACCAACCTGTTCGACGAGAAGCAGACGGTGCGCGACGCGACCGGCGAGATCCCGACCAGCTACCAGGAAGACTATCTCGACCCCATCGGCCGCAGCGTGAAGCTGAGCGTCCGCAAGGTGTTCTTCTAGGATCTGGAAACGGCGGGCTCCTTGGGATCCCGCCGTTTTTATTTCTCCGCCGGACATCCCCGGGCGGATGCGGGGGTCTAGGGTTCGACCGTCCGGGCCGACTCCCATCCTCCGAAAAGGATATCCCGCCGATGACCACCCCCGCCGAAACCGCCGAAGCGACCGACCGCTGGGCCCTGCGCCGCGTGCGCCACGAGGTGCGCCGCCGCGTGCTGACCGTCAGCACCGTCGAGCAGCTGTCGCCGGGCATGCTGCGCCTGGTCTTCGCCTCGCCCGACCTGGCCGACTTCGTCAGCGCCGGCTTCGACGACCACATCAAGCTGTTCTTCCCCGTCGAGGGCGGCGAGCCGGTGATGCGCGACTACACGCCCCGCAGCTTCGACAACGCCGCCGCCACCCTCGTCATCGACTTCGCCGTGCACGAGGCAGGCCCCGCCACGGCTTGGGCCCTCTCGGCCAAGGTCGGCGACACGCTGAACATCGGCGGCCCGCGCGGCTCGGTGCTGATCCCCGACGCCCTGCCCTGGCTGGTGCTGATCGGCGACGAGACAGCCCTGCCCGCCATCTGCCGCCGACTGGAAGAAGCCGGCGCCGACGAGACGATCGCCACCCTGGCCATCCTCGACGCCGACGACGACGCCCTGGCCGTCGAGACCAAGGCCGCCTGGACCCCTCACTGGCTGGTCCGCGACGGCGGCGACGACACCCAGGCCCTGACCGCCGCGCTGGACGCTGTGCTGCCCGCCGACAAGGAAGGCTTCATCTGGCTCGCCGCCGAAGCCCGCGTGGCCAAGGCGCTGCGGGCGCACCTGGTCGAGGTGCGGGGCTTTTCGCCCAAGCAGATCAAGGCCGCGGGCTACTGGGTGCGCGGCGCCGAGGGCGTCCACGAGCGGATCGAGTAGCGAAACACCCTCTCCCCTTCTCCCGTCATTCCCGCCCTTGTGGCGGGAACCCCTCTGTCAGCCGCAAGTGCGGATGGAGCGGCGTGCTGGGCACGCCGCTTGCACTTCACCCGCGGGCGGAACCAGGGGTTCCCGCCACAAGGGCGGGAATGACGGGAGGTTGAAGTGGCTTAAAGGAATGCGGGCGTGCAGGCCTAAAGCCGCCCCGCCTCGCCCAGCCGGTCCAGCAGCCACAACCTCGCCGGCGGCAGCGGCCTGTTCAGCGGTCCGAACACGAACTGCTCGAGGAAGTGGCCGGTGATGTCGAGGCCCGCCTTGACGTCGCCGTCGCTCAAGCCCCCCTGCGACGACAGCAGGAACGGCGGCAGCGGCAGCAGCTTGTCCTGATAGGGCGCGCCGGCCTTGCGGCTGACCGCCCGCCCCGTGCGCGGGCTGACATAAACCAGGTCGTCGAGGTCGCCGGTGGCGGCGCATTTCGACAGGTCCAGGCCGAAACCGAGATCCTGCAACAGGCCCGCCTCGTAGCGCACATAGACCGCCGGCCAGATGTCGGGAATCTCCAGCACCCGGATCAGGGTCTCAAGCGCCAGGAACGCGCCGGGATGCGGCTCGCGCTCGGGCAGAGCCCCGGCGGCGACTGAAGCGGCCGACTGCAGCCCGGCCAGGGCCAGACGGTTGTCGAACAGCGACGAGGGTCCCTCGCCCATCGGCTCCAGCTGGGCCGAGCCCATCTGGTCGGCCCCGCGAGCGCGATAGCGGACGATCACCCTCGCGCCGGCCTGTAGGAACGGCTTCATCCGCCGCGAGGCCGCCCCGGCTACGTGGGCGACGAACTTGCCCCGGTCCTGGGTCAACAGCTCGACGATCGCCCCGGTCTCGCCGTGGGCGCGGGCCGACAGCACGAAGGCGTCGTCCTCCCACTCCATCTAAGCGGGCGTGCCCCAGCCCACGACCTTCTCCAGCACCGCGCGCCATTCCGGCTCGACCGGCAGGCCGATGACGTCGCGCAGCACCGTCTCCAGCTCGTCGACCGACAGGTCGCGCTGCTCGACCAGCGCGCCCGTGGCGTCGCGATGGGTCAGGCGGTTGTTCTTCAGGGCGTAGCGGGCTGTCGGCGTCGTGCGGCCCACCGTCATGCTCCAGGTGAAGTGCGAGCTGGGGTGGGTGTAGGTGAAGAAGTTGGCCTGCTCGTAGTCGACCGCGGCCCAGGCGCCCTGGGCCACCTGGTAGAGCGGCGCCCAGCGGCCCGAGAGATCGGCCTGCACCTGACGCTCGACCACGCCGTCGCACTCGGCGTCGACGATGCGGAAGGCGCCGTTGGGGCTGGCCTGGTCACCCCCCTCGAACAGGCGCAGCGGCGCGGTCAGCACGCAGCCGCCGAAGCCGGCGTCGGCCAGCCAAGTCTCGCCGTCGAGCGTCACGCCCAGCACCTGATGCGAGCGCGGACGCGGCGGCGCGCCTTCCGGCGCCATCCACAACACGCGGGCCATCAGGCCCTCGACCTCGAAACCCAGGGCGACCAGCACCCGCTTCAGCAGGCTGTTCTGCTCATAGCAGTAGCCCCCGCGACCGGCGGTCAGCAGCTTGGCGTCGATATCGGCCGGAGCGATGCTGATCCCCCGGCCCAGCAGCACGTCGAGGTTCTCGAACGGAATGGCGTCCGGATGCTTCTGGCAGATCGCCCGCAGGGTCTCGAGCGTCGGCTCGCGCGGGCCGGCATAACCGATCCGCGCGAAATAGGCGTCGAGGTTCACGCTGGGGGCGACCTGTCCGTCAAACATCGAAATCGAGGCCCATGTCGCTGAACAGGCCGCGTTCCTCGGCCCAGTTCTCCTTGACCTTCACATGCAGGAAGAGGTGCACCTTGCGGTCCAAGATGTCCTGCAGCTCTTCGCGCGAGGCCTGGCCGATCCACTTCAGCACCTGGCCGCCCTTGCCGAGCACGATGGCCCGCTGGCCGTCGCGCTCGACATAGATGGTCTGCTCGATGCGGGCGCTGCCGTCGGCGCGTTCCTCGAACGAGGTGGTCTCGACGGTGGCCGCGTAGGGCAGCTCCTCGTGGACCCGCAGATAGATCTTCTCGCGGGTGATCTCGGCGGCCAGCAGGCGGGCCGGCAGGTCGGCGGTCTGGTCTTCCGGATAGAGCCACGGCCCTTCCGGCATGGCCTCGACCAGCTTGGCCATCAGGTCGTCGACGCCCGCGCCGGTCTCGGCGCTGATCATGAAGACGTCGGTGTAGACGCCGGTGTCGAAGAAGTCCTTGGCCACGGCCAGCAGGGTGTCGCGCTTGATGCCGTCGATCTTGTTGAGCGCCAGGATCACCTTGCGGCCGCTCTCCTTGAGGGCCTCGATGATGGTCTGGACGTCCTGCACGGCGCGGTGCTCGGCCGGGGTGGCGTTGCGGGCGCGGTCGGCCAGTTCGGCCTGCACGTCGACGAGGTGGACGGTGACCTCGGATTCTTCCGAGCCGGCCCAGGCCGAGCGCACCATGGCGCGGTCGAGACGGCGGCGCGGGCTGAAGATCCCGGGGGTGTCGACGAGGATGATCTGGGCGTTGCCGGACAGGGCGACGCCGCGCACGGGGAAGCGCGTCGTCTGCACCTTCTGGGTGACGATCGAGACCTTGGCCCCGACCATGCGGTTGACCAGGGTGGACTTGCCGGCGTTCGGCGCGCCGATGATGGCGGCGAACCCGGCGCGGGTGTTGGTGGTGGAGTCAGTCATTGGGCGTGCGTGTAGCACAGCAACGCCCAGAATCCTCCCCCGAAACCCCCTCCGGCCCTCCGGGCCACCTCCCCCAGAGGGGGAGGATCTTCGCCGCGCCAGATGCTCCCCATCTGGGGGAGCTGTCGCGGAGCGACTGAGGGGGGTTAACCCGCCCCCACCTGCTCCAGCAGCGCCTTGGCGGCGGCCTTCTCGCCCTCCTGACGCGACTTGCCCTTGGCGATGGCGGGATCGACGTCCTTGACCGAGACCTCGACGGTGAACACCGGCGCGTGGTCCGGGCCAGTGCGGTCGAGCACGCGGTAGGTCGGCAGCGGCTTGCCCTTGCCCTGGGCCCATTCCTGCAGGGCGGTCTTGGGATCGCGCGGACGCCCCTGCCCGGCCCGGTCGAACTCTTCCGACCACAGGTCGAGGAACACCTTGCGGGCCAACTCCAGCCCGCCGTCCTGGTAGAGGGCGGCCATCAAGGCCTCGCAGGCGCCGGCCAGGATCGACTCCGTCTCTCGGCCGCCGATCTTGCTGGACGAGGCCGACAGGCGCAGGGCCGGACCAAGGTCGGCGGCCTTGGCCACGCGGGCGCAGGTCTCACGGCTGACCAGGGCGTTGAGGCGCGGGGCGAGCTCGCCCTCCTTGGCCTTGGGGAAGCGCTCGGCCAGGGCCTCGGCTGCCAGGAGCCCGAGCACCCGGTCGCCGATGAACTCCAGCACCTCGTTGTCGCGGACCTTGGCCTTGGCGCCGTCGCCGACGCTGGCGTGGGTCAGGGCCCGCTCGAGCAGTTCGCGGTCTTCGAACCGATGACCGATCCGGCGCTCCAGGTCGCCGACGGCGGCGACCCGTCTGTCCTTCACGGCCATGATGTTACTTCAGCACGCGGAAGAAGCGGCTCGGACGGGCGTCCAGGAACCAGGTCCAGGGCTTGAAGAGGTGCGCGTCGGCGTTCCACGACAGCAGGATGATCTGGGCCTTGCCGACCAGGTTCTCGGCCGGGACAAAGCCCACGCCGATCGAGTCGCCGGTATACTGGTCGTTCTCGTAGTTCCACTTGCAGGTCCCGGCGTCCGTCTTGAACGGCGAGATGCCCGGGTTGAAGCGGCTGTCGGCCGAGTTGTCGCGGTTGTCGCCCATGAAGAAGTAGCAGTTCTCGGGAACGACATAGACCCCGGTGTTGTCGCCCTGGGTGTCCGGACCGGCGTCGGCCTGGGTCAGGTAGGTGCGGCCCTCGGGCGTCGTTTCCTGGATGCGCTTCATCGGCTGGGTGAAGCCATAGCCGCTGTCGACCAGCACGTCGGCCAGTTCCTGGCGCTTGACCGGCTTGTCATTGATGAAGAGCGCGCCGCCGCGAACCTGGATGCGGTCGCCGGGCAGGCCCACCAGGCGCTTGATGTAGTCGACGTGGCCGTCGCGCGGCAGCTTGAAGACGACGATGTCGCCCCGCTTGGGCGTCGAGCCCAGGATGCGGCCCTTGAACAGCGGCGGGCTGAACGGGATCGAGTGCTTCGAATAGCCGTACGAGAACTTCGAGACGATGATGTAGTCGCCCTGATAGAGGTTGGGCTCCATCGAGGCCGACGGGATCGTGAACGGCTGGAACAGCAGAACCCGCAGCACCAGGGCGATGCCCAGGGCGTAGGCCACGGTCTTGATGATCTCGATGAATTCGTTGACGGCGCCGCCCTTTTCTTCTTCGGGGGGCGTGGTCTCGACGGCTTCGGTCATGCGCGGCGGGGCTCTTTGCGAATGGGGGTCGGGCGAGCCCGACAGGTCTTGCTAGACGCGGTTGGCGCCGCGAGCAAGCATCGGCGCGATAGTGGCGCTTCATGGCGACGATTGGGCGAACAGAACCATGGTCGCCTTAAAGATTATTCATTGGCCGCCGGCTTCGGCGAATGATGTTCTCCGGCGCGGTTCGTCAGGGGATCCGCCATGCGCCCGCCCATCCCGCTTCTCGCCCTCGCCGCCGGCCTGAGCGTCGTCTCGGTCGTCCAGGCCGCGCAGGTCGCGCCCCGCCCCGTGGTCGACGGCGTCGCCAAGGCCATCGCCGACAACTACTACGACGCCGCCAAGGGCGCGACCGTGGCCCAACAGTTGCGCGCCGAGGCCGCCAAGGGAAACTACGACCGCCTGACCGACCCGCGCGACCTGGCCACCGCGCTCAGCGAGCGCCTGCGGCCGCTGGACCACCACTTCAGCGTCTCCTGGTCGCCGACCTCGGCCGACGGCCCGCCGCCTCGAAACGTTGGCGCGGGTCCCGCGCCCCGCCTCGCGCCCGCTCCGGCCGGCTCGGACTTGGCGCGGCCCGATCCCTTCCGCCGCGCCAATTACGGCGTGCGCCGGGTCGAGATCCTGGGCGGCAATCTCGGCTATATCGACCTGCGGATGTTCGCCGACTTCGAGTTCGGCCAGCCCGAGGCCCCGGCCCGCAAGACCATTGAGGCCGCGCTGCAGACGGTGGCCAACGCCGACGCGGTGATCATCGACCTGCGCGACAACGGCGGCGGCTCGCCGGCCATGGTCGGTTATCTCTCCAGCGCCTTCACGCCCAAGGGCGCCGACATCTACAACACCTTCAAGTACCGCGAAGGCACGGCCAGCGAAGCCCCGACCGACTGGTACGCCGCCCCGCGCCTGGACGTGCCGCTCTATCTGCTCGTCAGCCCGCGCACCGGTTCGGCGGCCGAGGCCTTCGCCTACACCCTGAAGAACGCCAGGCGGGCCGTGATCGTCGGCGAGGCCAGCGCCGGCGCGGCCAATCCGGGCGGCCCCGTGCCCGTGGCGGGCGGCTTTACGGTCTTCGTGTCCAACGGCTCGCCGGTCAGCCCGATCACCAAGACCAACTGGGAAGGCGACGGCGTGCAGCCCGACGTGGCCGTTCCGTCGGCCAAGGCGCTGGAGACCGCACGCGCCCTGGCGCTGGAGACGGTGCTGAAGACCGCCGCCGACCCCGACGCCCAGGACGCCCGCTGGGCGCTGGAAGCGATCCGTGCGGAGGCATCGCCGCCGACGGCCAAGCCGCTAGCCGACTATGTCGGCGGCTACGGCGGGATCGAGATCATTCAACTCGACGGCCGCATCGGCATGAAGCGCGGCAGGCGTCCGGTCACCGTGCTGCTGCCGCTGGGCGGCGACAGCTTCACCGTACGGGACGAACCCAGCCGCCGGGTGATGTTCGAACGCGACGCCAAGGGCGCTGTCACGGCCTTCGAGGCGATCACCTCAGACGGCGCCAGCGCGCGGTATCGCCGCGAGGCGGCTCCGGCGGGGTGAGAACGAGCTGCTCCTACCCGTCAAACCCCCGCGAAAGCGGGGGCCCAGGCTTTTTCTGAAATGCGCGGCGCTCGACGATAAAACGCCTGGGTCCCCGCTTTCGCGGGGATTTTACGGAAGAGGGAGATCTCTCGGCGACTTCAGACCGCCAAGGTCGCCAGAATCGCCACCAGCACCAACGCCAGAAAACCCCAGCCGATGGCCAGCCAGGCGAACGGCCTCTGCTGCCAGGGCGCCAGATTGGAGCGCTTGGGTTCGACGTCTTCGCCGGTCCAGATGGTCATGTCGCAGTCCCCCGTTCCGAAACGGAGCAAGGGCCGCCTCGGAGAGGGAAAGACTGCAAGCCGCGCGCCGTCAGGACGCCGGCAGGGCCTCGATGATCACGAAGGCCTGGGCGTAGGGATGGTCGTCGGTCAGCGACAGGTGGATCACCGGGACCATGCCCTCGGGGATCAGCTGCGCCAGCTTGGCCGCCGCTCCGCCGGTCAGGGCCATGGTCGGCTTGCCCGACGGCAGGTTGACCACGCCCATGTCGGCCAGATGCACGCCCTGCTTCAGGCCCGTGCCCAGCGCCTTGGAGCAGGCTTCCTTGGCGGCGAAACGCTTGGCGTAGCTGGAGGCGCGGTCGGGCTTGCGCTCGGACCGCTTGCGCTCGATCTCGGTGAACACCTTGTTGGTGAAGCGCTCGCCGAAGCGTTCGAGGGATTTCTCGATCCGGCGGATGTCGCTGAGGTCCGAACCGATCCCGATGATCACGCCGCCGCCTCCACCGAGCGCGAGACGCGCTCGGCGCTTTTCAGTTGTCGAGCATCCTCACGCAAAACCGGCCTCCACTTTTGCGGGATGCTCGAGCCTGGCGGCGTCCATCAAGGTCCGCATGCGCAGGATGGCCTGGGGCAGGCCGACGAAGATCGCCTCGCCGATCAGGAAGTGGCCGATGTTCAGCTCGACGATCTGCGGGATGGCGGCGATCGGCTTGACCGTGGCGTAGTCGATGCCGTGGCCGGCGTGGACCTCCAGCCCCAGCGAGGCGGCCAGGGCCGCGCCCGACTTCAGGCGTTCCAGGATAGCGGCGGCGCGATCGGTCTCGCCGGCCCGGGCGGCGTCGCAATAGGCGCCGGTGTGCAGTTCCACGACCTGGGCGCCGGCGTCGGCCGAGGCCTGGATCTGGGCGGGATCGGCCTCGATGAACAGCGACACCCGCGCGCCGACGGTGCGCAGGCGGCCGGTGGCGTCGGCGATGCGGTTGGCGCCCTTGACGACATCGAGGCCGCCTTCGGTCGTCACTTCCTCGCGCCGCTCGGGCACCAGGCAGGCCGCGTGCGGCCTGGCCCCGATGGCGATGGCGACCATCTCGTCGGTGACCGCCATCTCGAAGTTCAGCGGCTTGCCGCGCTTGAGGCAGAGGTCGGTGAGGACGGCGATGTCGGCGTCGCTGATGTGGCGGCGGTCCTCGCGCAGATGCGCGGTGATGCCGTCGGCGCCCGCCGCGAGCGCCAGCTCGGCGGCCCGCACCGGTTCCGGATAGCTCGACCCGCGCGCATTGCGGATCGTGGCCACGTGGTCGATGTTGACGCCGAGCCGCAGCATGGGGCTCAGCCCTTCAGCCGGCGGCTGCCCGGATCCTCGATCGGGATCGCGGCCAGTTCGGGCGGCAGGGCGTCGGCCGGATAGGCCGGGACGTCCAGGCTGGCCAGGGCGATCAGCGGCACGCCGACATCGACCTTGCCGCCCGAGCGGTCGACGATGCAGGCTGCGGCCACCACGTCGCCGCCGGCGTCCTTGATCGCCTGGATGCATTCGCGCGACGACAGGCCGGTGGTGACGATGTCCTCGACCATCACGACCTTCTGGCCCGGCTCCAGGTGGAAGCCACGGCGGAACTTGAAGCCGCCGCCCTCGCGCTCGACATAGATCGACGGCACGTTCAGGTGGCGGGCGGTCTCGTAGCCGGGGATGATGCCGCCGACGGCCGGCGACACGGCGACGTCCACATGGCCCACCGTGGCGACGATCTTGTCGGCCAGGGCCTTGCAGAGGCGCTCGCAGCGCTCGGGCCGCATGAACACCAGGTTCTTCTGCAGGAAGACGGGGCTGTGCAGGCCGCTGGACAGCACGAAGTGGCCTTCGCGCAGGGCGCCGGCGGCGCGGAATTCTTCGAGGACGTCGTCGTTGGTCATGAGGCGTGGATATAGACCAGCGCGGCGAGTCTACAAACCGCTCAGCAGGCTCGGCAGGTCGCGCGCGCCATGCAGCACCCGCACGACCAGCGGCGGCCGTCGGTCGGCGTTGTAGATCAGGAGATAGGGAAAGCCGTGAACCACGAGCAAACGGTGCGGGGCGGCGGCGATCTCCAGCCGCTCGACACCACAGTTCGGTTGCTCGAAGACAAGTCTGGCGGCCTTCAGCACGGCGCGACGAAACCCCGCCGCGACGGACGGCCTATCCGCGCGAATCCAGGCCTCGGCCTCTATGAGGTCCCGACGCGCCAGCGGCGAAAAGGCCGCTTGGCTCAAGCGCCGGCGCGCCCTGCGTCGATCTCGGCGAAGATCTCTTCGGCGGTGAAGGTCCCTTCCCGATCCGCCTGCGCAGTGGCCTCCGCCAGCATGGCGTTGAATTCGGCGCGTTGTCGCTCTGCGTCACGCATCAGGCGAAGGGCCGATCGCACCACCTCATCGACCGTGTCATAGCGCCCAGCCTCGACGCAATCGCGGGCGAACCGTTCGAGGTCGTCGGTAAGCTGGACGCTGGTCGCCATCGGTAGCGCCTTGTGCCAAAGGATCACCCGAAAGTGCGCCCGGAACCGCCGGGCATCAAGTACACAGCCGCCATGAACGACTCCCCTCTCCGCCCCCGCGTCGGCTGCGGCGCGGCCATCCTCGACGCCCAGGGCCGCATCCTGCTGGTCCAGCGCCGCCGCGAGCCCGAGGCCGGCCATTGGGGCCAGCCGGGCGGCAAGCTCGACTGGGGCGAGCCGGGCCGCGCCTGCGCCGAGCGCGAGATCCGCGAGGAACTGGGCATCGAGGTCGTCGCCGGGCCGGTGTTGGCCGTCACCGACATGATCACCGCCGACAGCCACTGGCTGGCCGTCACCTACCGCGCCGACGGCTGCGTGGGCGAGCCGGCGATCCAGGAGCCCGAGGCCATCGCCGACTGGGGCTGGTTCGACCTCGACGCCCTGCCCTCGCCCCTGACCCAGGCGACGCGGGACGCGGTGGCTGCGCTGCGGGGCTCGCACTGAAATTATTTCGCGGGGCCGCGTCACACGCGTGGACCTCGCCTCGTCATGACGGCGCAACCCTCTCAAAGGAGACCCGCCATGACCGCCAAGCTCGATCCCTTCGCCGCCGCTCCCGCCGTGATGAAGTCTTGGTTCGCCGCCTCGACCGCCATCGCCGCCAGCCTGGAGCCCAGCCTGGTCGAACTGGTCAAGATCCGCGCCTCGCAGATCAACGCCTGCGCCAACTGCATCAACATGCACACGCTCGAAGCCCGCGCCCAGGGCGAGACCGAACAGCGGATCTACCTGCTGTCGGCCTGGCGCGAGGCCCCCTGCTACACGCCCCGCGAACGCGCCGCCCTGGCCTGGACCGAGGCCCTTACCCGCCTGTCGGAAGGCCACACGCAGGAGGCCGCCCACGCCGACCTCGCGGCCCAGTTCAGCGATGAGGAACAGGTCAAGCTGACCCTGATGATCAACGTCATCAACGGCTGGAACCGCCTGGCCGTGGGCTTTGGTCTCTGGATCGAGCAGCCGGTGAAGGCGGCCGCCTGACGCGCGGCGACGGACGCGGGTTTACCCCCGCGTCCGGTCCACCGTCTCGACCGACGGGCAGGTGCGCAGCGCCGCCGAGATGTTGGTCAGGTGCTTGGCGTCGCGCACCTCGACGTCGATGTCGGTGTCGAAGAAGTCGCTCTGCCGGTGGTGCATGCGCAGGTTGACGATGTTGCCGCCCGCCTCGCCGATGATCGTGCAGACTTGGCCCAGAACGCCCGGCGCATTGCCGATGGTGGCGTGCAGGCGGGCCAGCGAGACGGTGTCGCGCTCGGCCTCAGGCGTCCAGTTCAGATCGCGCCAGAGGTCCTCGCGGTCCTCGAACTCGGCCAGCTTCGGGCAGTCGATGGTGTGGACGTCCAGGCCCCCATCCTGCTCCTTGGCGCCGTCCTCGCGCAGGATGCCGACGATGCGGTCGCCCGGCACCGGGCTGCAGCAGTGGGCGAAGTGCAGCGAGACGCCGGGGGTCAGCCCGCCGCCGCGCACATAGAGCCTCGCGCCCTTGCCGCCCTCGATCTTGCGACGGGCCGTGGCGGCCTCGCGCTCGGCGTCCTTCATGCCTGGAAACGCCGTCTCCAGCACCTGGCTGGGCGTCACGCGGCCGCGGCCGACGGCGTCGAACAGGCTCTCTTCGCTCTCCAGCACGAACCGTTCGAGGATCGGCCGCAGCGACACGTCCTTCAGGCTCTTGCCGGCGCGCTCGAAGATCTGCTCCACCGAGGCCCGGCCCAAGCGCAGGAACTCTTCCTTCTCGGTCTGGCGGATATGGCGGCGGATGGCCGAACGCGCCCGGCCGGTCACCGTCAGCGAGCGCCAGTCCGGCGGCACCACGGGCTTGGAGCCGCGGATCACCTCGACCACGTCGCCGTTGGTCAGGATGGTGCGCAGGGGCTTCAGCTCGCCGTTGATCTTCACGCCGATGCAGGTGTCGCCGACGCTGGTGTGGACGGCGTAGGCGAAGTCCAGCGGCATCGCGCCCCGCGGCAGGCTGACCAGCTTGCCCTTGGGGGTGAAGACGAACACCTGGTCGAGGAACATCTCGAGCTTGGCGTGCTCGACCAGTTCCTCGCTGTCGCCGCCGTGCTCCAGCACCTGGACCAGCTGGCGCAGGTTGGCCAGCGGATCGCGGCCGCCGGCGGCCTCCATGCCTTCCAGGTCGAGGCCGTAGGAGGCGTCCTTGTAGCGGAAGTGGGCGGCCACGCCCTCTTCGTTCACCCGGTCCATCGACTCGGTGCGGATCTGCATCTCGATGCGCATGCCGCGCGGTCCGACCACCGTCGTGTGCAGCGAGCGGTAGTTGTTGCGCTTGGGCGTCGAGATGAAGTCCTTGAAGCGGTCGGGCACGCTGGACCAGGCGCGGTGGACGACGCCGAGTGCGCGGTAGCAGTCCTCCTCGCTGTCGACGATCACGCGGAAGGCGTAGATGTCGGACATCTGCGAGAAGCCGATCGATTTGCGCTGCAGCTTGCGCCAGATCGAGTACGGAGCCTTCTCGCGACCGAAGACGCGGGCCGGCAGGTTGGCCGATTCCAGGCGTGCCTGGATCTCCTGGCTAACCAGGGTCACGGCCCCGCCCTGCTCTTCGCGCAGCTTTTCCAGCCGGCGGACGATGGCGTCGCGGGCGACCGGGTTGGTGTGCTGGAAGGAAAGCTCCTCCAGTTCCGTACAGATCCGGTGACAGCCGATGTTGCGGGCCAGGGGCGCGTAGATGTCGCGCGTCTCGCGGGCGATGCGCTCGCGCTTGGCCTGGTTCTTGATGAAGTGCAGCGTCCGCATGTTGTGCAGACGGTCGGCCAGCTTGACCAGCAGGACGCGGACGTCCCGGGAGATGGCCAGGATGAACTTGCGCAGGTTCTCGGCCTGGCGGGTGTGCTCGGCCTGGAGTTCCAGCTTGGAAAGCTTGGTAACGCCCTCGACCAGCTCGGCGATCTCCTCGCCGAACAGCTTGCCGATCTCCTCCTTGGTGACCGGCGTGTCCTCGATCACGTCGTGCAGCAACGCCGTGACGATGGTCGCGGTGTCGAGCCGGTATTCGGTGAGGATGCCCGCCACCTCGATCGGGTGGGCGTAGTAGGGGTCGCCGCTGGCGCGCGTCTGGCTGCCGTGCATCCGCATGGCGAAGACGTAGGCGCGGTTGAGCAGGGCCTCGTCGGCCGTCGGGTCGTAGGCGTGGACCCGCTCGATCAGCTCGTACTGGCGAAGGAACTTGCGCGGCTTGGGCGCCGGCGGGGCCTCGACCGTCGGCTCGACGGCGGGCTCAGACGAAGACGCGCCCGACTCCGCCTCTGACGAGACAGCTTCGGGCGCGCGTTCGGACGGAGCGGCGGCGGGCGCCGCTTCGAGAATCAGAGGGTCTGCGCCGTCGGGGCTCAGTACCGCTCCTCCTGACCGCCGTCGCGGTCGCTTTGCAGCGCGCGAACGAGTTCCAGTTCGCTCATCTGCATGTGGGTCGGATCGGCCAGCAGGGCGAGGGTTTCGGCCTCTTCCTCGGCTTCCGAGTGCTCGTCGACACGTTGCAGCGTGGTGATCAGGTGCTCCTTGAGCCCCTCGTGATCGATCACGTCGTCAGCGATCTCGCGCAGGGCGACGACCGGATTCTTGTCGTTGTCGCGATCGACCATCAGGGCCGCACCGGCCGAGATGCCGCGGGCGCGGTGCGCCGACAGCAGGACGAGCGCGAAGCGGTTCGGAACCTTCTCGACGCAATCTTCGACGGTGACGCGGGCCATGAATTCCTCGGGCTGAGCGTTGGCTCTTGCAAAATAGGGCTCCGTGCGGCGTCACGCAACGCCGCTTCGGCTGTAACCCAGCTTTCGCGAGGCGGCGTGTATGCCCCCTCCCCGGCGCAAAGTCCAGTCGCAACAACGGTCACGATCGGGAAGTCGCTTCGATACAGGCTCGCGACAAGGTCCAGAATCCCGAAAATCGGCCGCAACAGCGTTCGCCGACCCTGTCGCCATGATCATTTCGCACCGCCACCGCTTCATCTTCATCAAGACCCGCAAGACCGCCGGCACCAGCATCGAGGCCTATCTGTCGGACCTGTGCGGCCCGGAAGACGTCGTCACCCCCGTCCATCCGCCCGAACCCGGCCATCAGCCGCGCAACGCCCAGGGCTTCGCCAACCACATGTCGGCCGCCCAGGTCGCCGCCAGGGTTCCCGACTTCTGGCGCGACTACTTCACCTTCTGCGTGGAGCGAAACCCGTGGGACAAGACGCTGTCGCACTACTTCATGAAGCGGAACTCGGCCTCCCACGGCGGCGACCGCGAGCTGTGCCTGGACCGCTACCTGGCCGCCGGAGACTACGCCCTGAACCTGCCGCTCTACGCCAGCCGGCTGTCCGGCAAACCGCTGGTCGACCGGGTGCTGCGCTATGAGCACCTCGACCGCGAACTGGGCGAGACGTTCGAGCAACTGGGCGTGCCGTGGTCGGGCCGCCTGCCGGTCAAGGCCAAGAGCGGCTGGCGTCCGGATCGGCGGTCGTATCGCGAGGTGCTGAGCCTGCGCCAGGCGGTGCGGATCGAGAAGATCTTCGCGCGCGAGATCCGGCTACACGGCTATGCGTGGTGAACCGCTCTCTTCTCGTAAAATCCCCGCGAAAGCGGGGACCCAGGCTTTTTCTGAAACGCGCGGCGCTCGACGATAAAACACCTGGGTCCCCGCTTTCGCGGGGATTTTACGGTTTGGGGGATGGCCGAGCGTCAGTCCCCACGCTCGCCTCGGCCGCCAGCTCACCCGCCGTCCGCCCCAGCACAGGATGACGCCACTCAGGCGCCACCTCCGCCAACGGTCCCATGACGAACAATCGCTCGTGGGCGCGCGGATGCGGCAGGAGCAGATCGCCCTCCATCACCGTTCGCCCATGGGCGATCAAATCAAGGTCCAGCGTGCGGGCGGCGTTGCGCTCGGCGCGGGCGCGGCCGAACTCGGCCTCGATGCGGTGCAGCGCCGCCAGGGCCTGCGCGGGCGCCAGGGCCGTCTCCACCAGCACGACGCCGTTCAGATAGGCCGGCCCGGTCGGATCGGGCCAGGCGGCCGAGGTCCACCAGCCCGAACGGGCGACCACCGCCATGCCCTCGCTGGCCAGAGCCGAAACGGCCGCTTCCAACAAGGCCTCGCGACTCGTATAGGCTCCAGGCAGATTGCAGCCGAGGGCGACGACCACGGCCGCGTCCAGACCATTTCGATCAAGCCGATATTTCAAGGATTTACCCGTGACCTTCTATCCGACCGAGCGGTTGGCGCTGTTCATCGACGGGGCCAATCTCTATTCCGCCGCCAAGGCGCTGGGCTTCGACATCGACTACCGAAAGCTCCTCGACGAGTTCAAGAAGCGCGGCCTGCTGGTGCGGGCCTACTACTACACCGCCATCGCCGAGAACGACGACTATTCGCCGATCCGCCCGCTGGTCGACTGGCTCGACTACAACGGCTTCACCCTGGTGACCAAGCCGGCCCGCGAATACACCGACAGCCAGGGCCGCAAGCGCTGGCGCGGCGACATGGACATCGAGATCGCGGTCGACATGCTGCAGATGGCCGACACGGTCGACCACCTGGTGCTGTTCTCGGGCGACGGCGACTTCCGCGCCCTGGTCGAGGCCGTGCAGCGCAAGGGCCGCCGGGTCACCGTGGTCTCGACGATGAAGAGCCAGCCGCCGATGACCAGCGACGACCTGCGCCGCCAGGCCGACAACTTTGTCGACCTCAACGACCTGGGCAACATCATCGGCCGCCCGCAACGCGCGCCGCAACAGCGCTACACCACCGCCGACGCCCGCACCCCGGCCGAACGCGAAGCCGACGACGAATACTGAGACTTAAGCCCATGCAGCACTCCAACATCGTCGGCGAGGTCGTCCCCTCCCCGGCCGAGCCGCCCCGCGACTGCCCGCTGTGCCCGCGCCTGGTGGCCTATCGCCGCGAGAACGAGGCGCTCTATCCGGACTATTTCAACGGCCCGGCCCCGTCGTTCGGCGACAAGGACGCGCGCCTGCTGGTCGTGGGTCTGGCCCCCGGCCGCAAGGGCGCCAATCGCACCGGCCGTCCGTTCACCGGCGACTATGCGGGCACGCTGCTCTACGAGACCCTGATCAAGTACGGCTTCGCCACCGGCAAGTTCGAAGCGCGCATCGACGACTCGCTGAAGCTGGTCGGCAGCGCGGTGACCAACGCCGTCCGCTGCGCCCCGCCCGGCAACAAGCCCGAGACCTCAGAAGAGAACACCTGCCGTCCCTTCCTGAAGGCGCGGCTGGACATGTTCCCCAACCTCAAGGCCATCGTCACCCTGGGCGACGTCTCGCGCCGCAATGTGCTGAAGACCCTGGGCCTGAAGGCCTCGGCCGGCATTCCCGGCCACGGCTCGGAGTTCCAGGCCGGCCCCTACCGCATCTTCAACAGCTATCACTGCTCGCGGCTCAACACGAACACCGGACGCCTGACGACGCCGATGTTCGAGGAGCTGTTCGCGCGGGTGAGGGCCTATGTGGACGCGGCCGACTAGGCCTTGCGCCTCACGCGATCGAGGGTGATCAGGCCGTCGAGGCCCAGGCGGACCTCGATCGCCCAGCCGCCCTGCTCGAGCGGGAAGCGGACGGCGCCGTCCTGCAACATGTAGCCGCGATTGACCGGGGTCGACGCCAGCACGGCCGAGGCCGCTTCGACGCAGCGGCGCACCGCCTCGCCGACGGCCGCGCCTTCCTGGAGCCCACCCGACACCGCGACTTCCCGAACCGCGCGCGACAGCCGGGTGAAGCCCAGGGTGTTGCCCGCCCGGCTCCAGTCGGCGATCGCACGGCTGACCTCAGACGGCGCGGCGAGACCGGCGAGCTTCGGCGCGGAGAGGCAGCCGAACAGCTGCGGGGTGAGCGCCTGCAGAACCGCCTCGACGTGGCGGCCGCGCACCACTGGCGTTTCGCCTTCCCGTCCAGCCGCCAGGGCGACGTAGGTCTCGACCAGATCGGCGAACTCGACGGGAGAACTGGACACCGCCACCGCGAAAGCCGCGGCCTCCTTGGTCAATCCCTCGTCCACCCCGCCCAGCACCTCGACCAGCGCGTGCACGGCGGCGCGGGCGGGATAGTCCATGACCTGGAACACCGGCGCGTCGGCGACGCCCAGCGTCGCCAGCAGCTCGGAGCCCGGGGCGAGATCGACCTGGGTCAGCAGGCCGTGCTTGGCCAGCACCTTTCGCGCCCTGGTTAGGGCCGCCCCCTTGGGCGCCTGCTCCGCCTCGACGACGACGCGAAGGTCGGCAAGGCCCAGGGTCATCAGCTTGACCGGACTGACCAGCAGACGCAGGCCCGGAAACAGGACCAGGCCGGCACCATGCAGGCCGAGCGGAATCTGGGCCAGCAGTTCCGTCTCGTCCGGAAAGGCGAAGCGCGTCTTGGTGTCGCTGATCGCCCAGGCCAGCCACGCGGGAGCGGACGGGATCACGCCGAGCACCATCCGGCCCAGCTCCGAAAGATCACCGGGCTGCTGCAGGACGCGGTTGGCTAGCGAAAGGACCATGGGGACGCACTCCTCACCCTCTGTCGCGCACCTCGCACCAAGCGGGTGACTCGACATCACGCAACCGGAGTTATCGTCGAAGATCCTAAGACGCCGTGATGATCCGCACAGTCCCCGCGCCTAGCGCTTCGTCGTCCAGCCGTTGTCGGCCAGCCAGTCCCGCAGGCGCTCGGGCCAGACCTTGATGGCCGCCTTGTCGGTGCGGAAACCCATGTTGAAGGCGTGGCCGCCGCTCTGGAACAGGTGAAACTCGACCGGCACCTTGGCGGCGCGGAACTTCGAGAGCAGCTCCACCGGCGGGGCCGAGCAGCACTCGTCGTCGTCAGCCGCCAGGATGAAGGCCGGCGGCGCGTCGGCCGGGATCTTGTCGGGGATGCCGGTCGGACCGGGATAGATCAGCACCTGGAAGTCCGGCCGGCCGCTGACGGCGTCGATCGCATCGACCTTCGGGTCCTTGGCCGCCCCGCCGTAGACGGCCAGGTCCACGACCTCGCCGCCGCCCGAAAAGCCCATCAGGCCGATCTTCCTGGGGTCCACCCCGAACTCGGCGGCGCGCGAGCGCACCAGCCGCACGGCCCGCACCGCGTCCTGGCGGGCGTGGTCGATGGTGTAGGGCGAGCCCTCTTCCTGGCTGAGACGGTACTTCAGCACGAACACCGCCACGCCCATGGGGTTCAGCACCTTGGCGACGTCGGTCCCTTCCGGGTGGATGACCAGCATCTTGTGGCCGCCGCCCGGCAGCACGATCACCGCCGCGCCCGTGGCCCTGTCGGCCGGCGGCAGATACGCCGTCAGCGACGGGTCGTTGATCGATTTCGCCCAATATTCGGCCGCCTGCTCGGGGATGGCCTTGCGGGCCTCGAAGCCCGGCGCGCCGTTGGGCCACAGAGCCACGCGCTGCTGGGCGCAGGCCAGGGCGGGCATAGCCACAGCGATCGTCGCGGCGAGGATCAGGCGGCGCATCACAGCTTCACCGTCCGGCCTTCGCGGGCCGCCTTGTAGATGGCCTCGATGATCCGCAGGTCCTTCAGCCCCTCCTCGCCCGGCACGATCGGATCGCGGCCGGTGAGGATGCATTCCGACAGGTGATCCAGCTGGCCGGCGAACTGGCTCTTCTTCACCACCGGCGGCGTGCGGGGCCTGGCCTGGCCGTCGAGATTGGCCCGCATGGTCTGACCCTCGTAGCTGGTGGCCGGATCGATCTCGACCCAGCCCTTGGGCCCCGACACCCGATAGCGGTTGCAGTTGGCGCTGTAGGTCGAGACGCAGTTGGCCGTCGCCCCCGACGGGAACAGGAGCTGGAAGTTGATGGTGTCCTCGACCTCGGCGAACACCGGGTTGGAGCGGTCGGTCGACTCCATGGCGTTGACCGCGATCGGCTCCTCGCCGGTCAGGTAGCGGGCGGCGTTGAGGCTGTAGATGCCGATGTCCATCAGGCTGCCGCCGCCCGACAGCGCCTTCTTGACCCGCCACATGGTCGGATCGCTGGCCGTCCAGCCGTGGTCGGCGACGATGGTCCGCACCGGCCCCAGCGCTCCGCCGCGCGAAAGCGCGATGGCGTCCAGATTGTGCGGCTCGAAGCGGCTGCGATAGCCGATCATCAGCTTGCGGCCGGCGGCCTTGCAGGCGGCGATCATCGCCTCGCAGTCGGCGGCCGAGGTCGCCATCGGCTTTTCGCACATCACGTGCTTGCCGGCCCTGGCCGCCCGCTCGGTGAAGGGCCGGTGCAGGCTGTTGGGGGTGATCACATAGACGATGTCGACCGCCGGATTGTCGGCGATGCGGTCGAAGGTCTCGTAGGAATAGCGGCCGCTTTCCGGGATGCCGTACTGGGCGCCGTATTTGGCCAGCTTCTCCGGCGAGCCGCTGACCAGGGCGACCAGCCTGGAGTGCTCGCACTCGGCGAAACGCGGCATGATGATCTGGGTGGCGTAGTAGCCCAGGCCCAGCACCGCATAGCCCAGCTTGCGGCCCTCGGCCTTGGCCTGGGCCAGGGCGGCGGCCGGCGCCGTGGCGGCCATGGCGCCGACGGCCAGGCCCGCCTGCAGGAACGTGCGCTTGTTCATCACCTCGCCCTTCCCTTCTTTCGCTACCAGACCAGGCCGGTCGTCTTCAGCCGCACGCGCGCCAGGGTCTTGTCGGCGGTCAGGAACAGGGTCCGCCCGTCCTCGCCGAAGGCGCAGTTGGCGATCGGGCCGCCGGTCTCGATGACGCCGATCAGCTCGCCGGCCGGGGTGATCACCAGCACGCCGCCAGGTCCCGTGGCGTAGAGGCGGCCTTCGGTGTCCAGGCACATGCCGTCGGGCAGGCCCGGACCGCCGGCCTTGTGCAGGGCGGCGGCGTCGAAGAACACCTTGCGCGCGGTCGGCAGGCCGTCGGCGCCCAGGTCGTAGGCCATGATCACCGGCCCCGCCGGATCGGAGACCGCCACATAGAGGCGCTTCTCGTCGGGGCTCAGCGCCACGCCGTTGGGGAAGGTCAGCTTGTCGTCGACCACCGCCAGCGAACCGTCGGCGCGCAGCAGGTAGACGCCGTTGAAGGCCAGCTCCTTGGCCGGCGAGGCGTCGAGGCCCTCCAGGCCGTAGGGCGGGTCGGTGAAGTAGATCGCGCCGCTCTTGTCCACGGCTAGGTCGTTGGGGCTGTTGAAGCGCTTGCCCTGGTAACGATCGACGACGACGCTCTTGGCCTTGGTCTTCAGGTCCAGTTTCGTGATCGCCCGATAGCCGTGATTGCAAACCAAGAGGTCGCCGTGTGCGTCCAGCGCCATGCCGTTCGAGCCCGGCTCGCGGAAGATCTTGGTCGGCGGGCCGTCATAGCCCGAGGGCGACAGGAAGACGTTTTTGCCGTCCTTCTCGCTCCACCGGTACATGATGTTGGCCGGCACGTCGGAGAAGACCAGATACTGGCCGTCCTTCACCCAGACCGGCCCCTCCGACCAGACGAAACCGTCGGCCAGGATCTCGATCTTGGCGTCGGGCGCGATTACCGCGTCCAGCGCGGGCGACAGGCGACGAATGGCGCCCACGGTCGGGGCGGCGGCTTGGGCGGACATGGAAAGGCCTCCGGCGGCGAGTGCGGCGCCGGCTCCGAGAGCCAGCGTGACGGTGCGGCGCGTCGCGGTCATGCGTGAGGCCTCCCTTGTGCGGTTATTGCTTTTGACAGCGATGTCATAGCAATGCCCGCCCAGGTTGGCGAGACGCCTTTCACGACGCGTCGCGAGAATTGAAGGATCAGGAGCGGACCCGCGGCACGCAGTCCAGCCAGCGGGCATAGGCCGCCTCGCGAGCATGGACGGCCATGGCCGGCTTCAGATCCTCGGCGGCGGGACGGGCCTTGGCGGCCGTCTCCAGCGAATCGTAGACCCCCGCCCCCAGCCCCGCGAACAGGGCCGCGCCCAGCGCCGTGGTCTCCTGGTAGCTGGCCCGCGCCACCGGCAGGCCGGTCAGGTCGGCCAGGCGCTGGCTGAACCAGGCGCTCTTGGACATGCCGCCGTCGATGCGCAGCTGGGCCTCGCCGAGGAAGGCGTCGGGCGCGTCGGCGCGCATGGCCTCGATCAGGTCGCGGCTCTGCAAGGCGCAGGCGTCGTAGGTGGCCGAAGCGATCTCGGGCAGACCGGCGTCGCGGGTCAGGCCGAAGATCGCGCCGCGCGCCTTGGCGTCCCACCAGGGCGCGCCCAGGCCGGTGAAGGCCGGCACCACGACCACCCCGTGATCGGCCTTGGCCGAGCGGGCCAGGGCCTCGGCCGAGCGCGGACCGCCGGTGATCCCCAGCCCCTCGCCCAGCCACTGGATCGCCGCGCCGGCCACGAAGATCGAGCCTTCCAAGGCGTAGGTCGCCTGGCCGTTCACCCGCGCCGCCACCGTGGTCAGCAGCCGCGAGGCCGAGACCGGCCGCGTCGTCCCGGTGTTGATCAGCATGAAGCAGCCTGTGCCGTAGGTGGCCTTCATCTCGCCGGGTCGGATGCAGCCCTGTCCCATCAGCGCCGCCTGCTGGTCGCCGGCAACGCCGCGGATCGGCAGCGGCCGGCCCAGCACCTGGGCGCCGACCTCGCCGAAGTCGGCCGCGCAGTCCAGCACATCCGGCAGCAGCGAGCGCGGCACGCCGAACAGATCGAGCATCGGCTGCGACCAGTCCTGGGTCTGGATGTCGAACAGCAGGGTGCGCGAGGCGTTGGTGGCGTCGGTCACGTGGCGCGCGCCGCCGGTCAGCTTCCAGATCACCCACGTATCCATGGTGCCGGCCAGCAACTCGCCCGCCTCGGCCCTGGCCCGCGCGCCGCGCACGTTGTCGAGCAGCCAGGCGATCTTGGTGGCCGAGAAATAGGGATCGAGCAGCAGGCCGGTGACGGCCGCGACCTCGGCCTCCTTGCCGTACTTGCGCAGCTTTTCGCAGGCCTCGGCGGTGCGGCGGTCCTGCCAGACGATGGCCGGATGGATCGGCCGGCCGGTGGTCTTGTCCCAGACCACCACCGTCTCGCGCTGGTTGGTGATTCCCAACGCCACGACCTCGTCGAGGTCAGCGCCCGACTTCTCGACCGCCTCGCGGATCACGCCCACGCAAGCGGCGGCGATCTCGTCGGCGTCGTGCTCGACCCAGCCGTCCTTGGGGTAGCTCTGGCGCAGCGGACGCCCGGCCTCGGCCACGGCGGCCCCTTCGGCGTCGAACAGGATCGCCCGCGTGCTCGTGGTGCCCTGGTCCAGCGCCAGGATCAGTGCTCGCCCCATACGCGTTTCCTCTTTCAAGACGCCCGCTTCACCTGCGACAGAGCGCCGCTATTCTCTCGGTTCCGTGGCTTGACCTGTTTAAGCATGTTTTCATCTGGAAACACCAAGGTGCCCATAGTCTCGTTTGGCGCCCGAGGAGGGTCGTGAGCCAAGCCGTACAGACCGCCGAACTTCTAGCCCTGGCCCGCAGCCGCGAGCCGGAAGATCGCGAGCGGCTGCTCTCCGGGGTGATCGATCTTTGCGAGACCGGCGAGGCCCAGGGCAAGCCGGCCGCGCCCGAAATCCAGATCCTGCTCGATTCGATCTTCATGACCCTGGTGGTCGAGGCCGAGCGCGACATCCGCCAGCGTCTGGCCGAGCGCCTGGCCGACGCGGCCTGGGCGCCGTCGGCCCTGGTCAACATCCTGGCCCTCGACGAGATCGAGATCGCCCGCCCGATCATCGCCCGCAGCCCGGTGCTGCAGGACCACGACCTGATCCGCCTGCTGGTCCAGGCCACGCTGGAGCACCAGATCGAGGTCGCCCGCCGCCCCGGCCTGCGCGCCCCGGTGGTCGAGGCCATCCTTTCGCAGGCCGAGCCGGCGGTGCTGACCGCCCTGGCCGGCAACACCACCGCCCAGCTCAGCCAGGACGCCATCGGCCGCCTGGTCGGCCACGCCAAGGACGTGGTGGCCCTGCGCTCGCCCCTGGTGCGCCATCCGGGCCTGTCGCCCCTGCTGGCCGAGCAGCTCTATCTGTGGGTCGGCCGCGCCCTGCGCGACTCCCTGGCCGAGCGCTTCGAGCTGGACCCGGTCAAGCTGCGCGCCGCCGTCGACGAAGCCACCCACGCCGCCCACCTTGGCCTGCAGCCCACCGCCGTCGGCGCCCTGTCCGTCGAGGACGAGGCCGACCGTGAGGAGATGGAAGCGGCCCTGGTCGAAAAGCTCGACTCCGCCGGCCAGCTGCGCCCCGGCTACCTTCTGCGGGTGCTGCGCGAGGGCCGCCTGCCCCTCTTCGTCTTCGCCATGGCGCGACTGGGCCGCTTCGACGTGCGCCAGGTTCGCCGCGCCATCGACAGCAACCGTCCCGAACTGCTGGCGCTCGCCTGCTCGGCCGTCGGCATCGACCGCAGCGTGTTTCCGACCATCCTGGAGCACGTGCGCCAGCTGAACGGCGGCCGTCCCGGCGGCGGCGCGGAAGCGGCCCGCAAGGCGAGCGGCGCCTTCGGCCCGTTCCGTCCGGACATCGCCGCCATGGCCTTCCGCCAGGCCGTCAGCGCCGCCTGACGAGGTCTTTCCCGGCGTTGTTTGACAAGCGCCGGGCGATCCCGCCACTTGGGCCGGCATGTTCCAAGCCCAGCCTTACTCGACTCGCCTGACCTTCCAGGCCAGCGACCGCCCCGAAGCCCAGGAGGCTCGCGAGCGCCTGGCCGCCCGCTATGGCGACGCCGGCGAGGACGCCCAGATCGTCGTGGCCCTGGGCGGCGACGGCTTCATGCTGGAAATGCTGCACGAGACGATCCTGAACCAGAAGCCGATCTACGGCATGAACCGCGGCTCGGTCGGCTTCCTGATGAACGAGTACAGCGAGGACGACCTGCTCTCGCGGATCAACGCCGCCGAGCGCGCCGTCATCCATCCGCTTGCCATGGTCGCCATCGATTCCCGGCGCCGCCAGCACCGCGCCTTGGCCATCAACGAGGTCTCGCTGCTGCGCCAGACCCGCCAGACCGCCAAGCTGCGCATCTCGATCGACGGCAAGGTGCGGATGGGCGAACTGGTCTGCGACGGGGCCCTGGTGGCCACCCCCGCCGGCTCGACCGCCTACAACCTGTCGGCCCACGGACCGATCATCCCGATCGGCGCCCAGGTGCTGGCCCTGACCCCGATCAGCGCTTTTCGACCCAGACGGTGGCGGGGCGCGCTTTTGCCGCAGAACGCGAGGGTGACGTTCGAGGTCCTGGAATGCGATAAGAGGCCGGTCAGCGCCGTGGCCGACAACTATGAAGTCCGCGACGTCGTCGAAGTGCATATCTCCGAGGACCGAGGTTCGACCCTGTCGATGCTGTTCGACGCGGGCCGCAGTCTCGAGGAGCGTGTGCTGACCGAACAGTTCTCTGCGTAAGCTTTCGTGTGAGTGAAACCACGGTCTCACTCATTCTTAACGCCTGGCATGTGACCGTTCCCGAAGTAACGCCGACGGGGAGGCGACCCGATGAATAAGCCCGCTGAGGTTATCCAGGTGCCGAACATGCTGAAGCTCAAGGTGGGCGGACGCGGCGGCATCGACATGGCCGCCATCGCCAAGGCCGAAGCGGCCTTGAAGAGCCTGTCGGGCAACTTCGCCCAATGGCTGAACGACGAGATCACCAAGCTCGAAGCCGCCCGCCAGGGCGTCCGGGCCGACGGCCTCACCGCCCAGACGGTCGAGACCCTCTATCTGCGCGCACACGACCTGAAGGGCCTGGGCGCCACCTACGAATTCCCGCTGATCACCCGCCTGGCGGCCTCGCTGTGCAAGCTGATCGACGATCCGGCCACCCGCCTGCAGGCGCCGATGTTCCTGGTCGACGCCCACATCGACGCGATCAAGGCCTGCGTGCGCGACGAGATCAAGACCGACGAGCACCCCGTCGGCCGCGCCCTGGCGGTCGAACTGGAAGGCCGCGTGGCGGAATATCTGGCCGGATAACACCGGCCAGAATCCTCATTTGCGTCAAGGCTGTAACAAGCTCGACTGACGCCCGATACCAACACAACAAACTGCCGGCCGAGTTATTCGGGAACCTGTCGCTCCTTCCAACGGAGCGTCGTTCCCATGGGTCCGCACACCACCACCATCCGTCCCGCGCGCCGCGCTCCCTCGCCCGCCGCCGCCGACTGGAACCGGCCGCAGGTGTCGGTGGTCATCTGCACCCTCGACGAACACGAGGCCATCGGCGGCGTGCTGGAAGCGCTGAGCGCCGACCTTGTCGACGTCTTCCATGAGATCATCGTCGTCGACGATTCCGCCGACGACCGCACCGCCCGGGCCGTGCTGGACGTGGCCCTGCGCCGCCCGGCCATCCGCCTGCTCAAGCGCGAGGGCGTCGGGGGCCTGGCCTCGGCCGCCATCGCCGGCTGGGACGCCGCCCGCGGCCAGACCCTGGCGGTGATGGACGGCGACGGACAGCACGATCCGCGCCTGATCGCCGCCATGCTGCTGAAGATGCTGCAGGAAAAGCCCGACCTCGTGGTCGCCAGCCGCTATCTCGACGGCGCGGGCTCGGGCCTGTCGGGCGCCCGCCACGCGCTGAGCCGCGGCGGGGTGAACCTGGCCGGCATGCTGCTGGGCCTGCGCCTGGCCGACCCGATGAGCGGCTGCTTCCTGATGAGCCGCAACTGGTACGAGGCCGTGCGGCCGCGCCTGTCGGGCATCGGCTTCAAGATCCTGGTCGACGTGGCCGCCTCGGGCTCGCGCCGTCCGTCCGTCGCCCAGATCCCCACCGCCCTGCTGCCGCGCGCCGGCGGCGAGTCCAAGCTCGACCTGCGGGTGGCCTTCGACCTGATCGGCCTGCTGGCCGAGAAGCGCACCAACGGCGTGCTGTCGGCGCGGCTCTTCCAGTTCCTGGCGGTCGGGGCCAGCGGCCTCGTCGTCCACCTGGGCGTGCTGGGCGCGACGCAGGCCGCGGACATGGCCTTCTGGAGCGGCCAGACCCTGGCCATACTCGTGGCCATGACCTGGAACTTCGGGCTCAACAACGTCCTGACCTTCCGCGACAAGCGCCTGCACGGCGCGGCCCTGTGGCGCGGCCTGCTCAGCTTCTACGCCGCCTGCCTGGGCGGGGCGCTGATCAACGACCTGGCCGGTGCGGGCCTCAACGCCATCGGCGCGTCCTGGGCGCTGGCCGGGGCCGGCGGGGCGGTGCTGGGCGCGCTGTGGAACTATCACGCCTCGCGTCGGGTCACCTGGCGCGACGTTCCCGAAAGCCCCGAGGCCGAAGCCCGGAACGCTTCACCCCTGGCCGGGGAGAGCCGCGCCTGACCGCTTCGCCCGCCCCCTGCCGCCGCGCCTGGATCCTGGCCGGCGGCCTGCTGCTCGCCGCCGCCTTCGCGATCCGCGCCTGGCAGTTCGGCAATCCGCTGATCCATGTCGACGAGAACTTCTACCTGCTGGTTGGCGACCGCATGCTGCACGGGGCCCTGCCCTATGTGGAAATCTGGGACCGCAAGCCGGTCGGCCTGTTTACTCTATACGCCGCCATCCGCCTGCTCGGCGGCGACGGGATCGTGCAGTACCAGGTGGTCGCCACCCTGTTCGCGGCGGGAACCGCCCTGCTGATCGCCCGCCTCGCCGCCCCGGCGGCCGGGATCGTCGCGGCGACGGCGGCGGGCCTGGTCTACCTGCTGATGCTGCCGCTGGCCGGCGGCTGGGGCGGCCAGGCGCCGGTGTTCTACAACCTGCTGGTCGCCGGCGCGGCCCTGGCGGCCTATCGGGCGCTGAACGCCGACCCGCGCAGGATCCGCCAGCTCGGCTGCCTGGCCATGCTGCTGATCGGCCTTGGCCTGCAGCTGAAATACACCGTGGTGTTCGAGGGCTTCGCCTTCGGCGTGCTGCTGCTGGGCGTCTCGTGGCGGGCCTCACGCTCATGGACCCGCCTGGCGGCCGACGCCGCGCTATGGATCGCCCTGGCCCTGGCCCCGACCCTGCTGGCCCTGGCGTTCTACGCCTGGCGAGGCGAGGCCCAGGCCTTCGTCTACGCCAACTTCCTGTCGATCGGCGCCCGGGCCGAGGCCAGCGACGCCGAACTGGCCCCGCGCCTGCTCAAGGCCGCCCGCCTGCTGGTCCCGCCGCTCCTGGCGGTCGGCCTCGCCGCCTGGATCGGCGGCTGGCGCACGCGCCCCGGCGGCCGGACGGCCTTCGGCTTCGCGATCGGCTGGCTGGCGGCGGCGCTGGGCGGCTACCTGATCTTCGGCACCTATTTCGATCACTATGCCCTGCCGCTGCTGGCGCCGCTTGCCGTGGCCATGGCCCCGCTGTTCGCCACCCGTCGGCGCCGCCTGGGCCTGGCGATCGCCGCGGCCTTCATCGCCCTGGGCGTCACGGCCGACGGCGTCGCCTTCTTGAAGGGCAAGGCCAAGCGCGGCGACGCGCACGAGATGAGCGAACTGCTGGCCGCCATCCGGCCGGGCCTGTCGCAAGGCCTGTGGGTCTGGAACGGCGACAGCATCCTCTATCACCTGACCGGCGCGCCGCTGCCCTCGCGCTGGCCGTTCGCCGGCCACCTGAACCTGCTGCGCGAGCACGGCGCCGTCGGCATGGACCAGGAAACCGAGGTGCGCCGCATCCTGGCGACCCGGCCCGGCGTGATCGTCGACCGCACGCCCCGCGCCAAGGACTTCAACTTCGCCGTCGTGAGGATCGTCGACGCGGAGCTGGCGCTGCACTACCGGCCGGTGAAGACGGTGAAGCTCAGCAAGTCGTGTCTGGTGGTGTATCGGCGCAAACCCTCCCCCTGAAGGGCTGGGGCCGCTATCGAATTGATAGATGCCTTCCTGGGCCTTGTGCCCAGGATCCATGCCGGCGGCAGGCTATGATTTCGAAGTCCTGGCGGAGCCGAAAGTCCGAGGCCGCACGCCAAACTCAAAGAAAGCTGAACGATGGATCCTGGGCACAAGGCCCAGGAAGGCAGATCTTTAGGGACGAGACCTGCTTCCAATTCAGTATGCGCCCTCTCCCACAGGGAGAGGGCCTGAAAGACTTACTCCGCGATCCCGTTCAGTCGCTTGGCCGCCAGCACGGTGTTGGCCAGCAGGCAGGCGATCGTCATCGGCCCGACGCCGCCCGGCACCGGCGTGATCGCCGAGGCTACTTCCTTGACCTCGTCAAAGGCCACGTCGCCCACCAGGCGGGTCTTGCCGTCATCCTTGGGGATGCGGTTGATGCCGACGTCGATGACCACGGCGCCGGGCTTGATCCAGTCGGCCTTGACCATCTGCGGGCGGCCGACGGCGGCCACGACGATGTCGGCTTCGCGGACGACGGTCGGCAGGTCCCTGGTGCGCGAGTGGGCGATGGTGACGGTGCAGTCGGCGGCCAGCAGCAGCTGGGCCATCGGCTTGCCCATCAGGTTCGAACGGCCGACGACCACGGCGCGCTTGCCCGACAGCTCGCCCAGCTGGTCGCGCAGCAGCATCATGCAGCCGGTCGGGGTGCAGGGCGTCAGGGCGGGCAGGCCGCTGGCCAGGCGCCCGGCGTTGGCCACGGTCAGGCCGTCGACGTCCTTGTCGGGCGAGATGGCGGCGACCACGGCGGCCTGGCTGATGTGGTCGGGCACCGGGAACTGCACCAGCACGCCGTGCACGGCCGGGTCGGAGTTGAGCCGCTCGACCAGGGCCAGCAGCTCGGCCTGCGAGGTCTCGGCCGGCAGGCGGTGGGTTTCGGAATGCATGCCCGCTTCCAGGGTCTGCTCGCCCTTGCTGCGCACATAGACCTGGCTGGCCGGGTCCTCGCCCACCAGCACCACGGCCAGGCCGGGGGTCAGCCCGTGCTCGGCCTTCAGGGTCGCGACGTCGGCGGCGATGGTCTCGCGCAGGCGGGCGGCGAAGGCCTTCCCGTCGATGATGGCGGCTTGGGTCATTTGGGGGCGCTCCTGTGCGCGCTCCCTATCGTCTCGACCGCTGGCGTGCAACCCGGCGGCTCTTTGCGCGAAGGCTCTGGCCTGGACGTCATCCATTCGTGCTAGAGCCAGAACAATGGAATCCGCTCCTGCGTCGCGCGCCGACGTCGTCCTGGTGGGCGGCGGACTGGCCAACAGCCTGATCGCCCTGCGCCTCAAGGCGCTGCGGCCGGGCCTGCGCGTGCTGCTGCTCGAGCGCGGCGCGACCATCGGCGGCCAGCACACCTGGTGCCACTTCGAGACCGACGTCGACGCGGCCATCGGCGGCTGGCTGCGGCCGCTGATCGCCCATCGCTGGAATGGCTACGAGGTGCGCTTTCCCGCCCATAGCCGCCGCCTGACCACGCCCTATCTCGCCATCACCTCCAGGCGCCTGCACGAGGTGGTCACGCGCGCCCTCGGCCCCGACGCCTGGACCGGCATCGCCGTGGTCGACGTCAATCCGCATCAGGTGACGCTGGCCGACGGCCGCCGCATCGTCGCCGGGGCGGTGATCGACGGGCGCGGCGCGCGGCGCAGCAAGCGCCTGGCCCTGGGCTGGCAGAAGTTCGTCGGCCAGGACCTGCGCCTTTCCGCGCCCCACGGCCTGACCGCCCCGATCATCATGGACGCCACGGTGCCGCAGACCGACGGCTACCGCTTCGTCTACGTCCTGCCGCTCGACGCCCGCCGGCTGCTGGTCGAGGACACCCGCTACAGCGACGGCCCGGCGCTGGACCGCATCGCCCTGTCCGAGGCCATCGCCGACTACGCCAAGGCCCAGGGCTGGAGCATCGAGGCGGTCGAGCGCGAGGAGCATGGCGTCCTGCCCATCGCCCTGGGCGGCGACATCGACGCCTATTGGGCGGAAGCCCGGCCGCAGGTGGCCGAGGTCGGCCTGCGCGCGGCCCTCTTCCAGCCGACCACCGGCTATTCCCTGCCCGACGCCGCGCGACTGGCCGACAAGATCGCCGCCCTGCCCCGCATCACCAGCGCCAGCGTCCGCGCCTGCGTCGAAAACCAGTCCAAGACCGCCTGGCGCAAGCGCCGCTTCCTGCGCCTCTTGAACCGCATGCTGTTCCGCGCCTGCGCGCCCGAAGAGCGCTATCGGGTGCTGGAGCGCTTCTACCGGCTATCGGCGCCGCTGATTCAGCGCTTCTATGCCGCGAGACTGACCTGGCGCGATCAGGCGCGGATTCTGATCGGCAAGCCGCCGGTGCCGATCCCGGCCGCCATGAAGTGCATCCGCGAAAGTTCCGTGTTCGGAGGACAAGACGCATGAACGCCCACGCCTCGCTCCCGCCCCGTCCGAAGGCGGCCTTGATCGGCGCCGGCTTCGGCGGCCTGTCCCTGGCGGTGCGCCTCCAGTCGCAGGGCTTCGACGTCACCCTGTTCGAGGGCCGCGAGAAGCCCGGCGGCCGGGCCTATGTCTGGGAGCAGGAAGGCTTCACCTTCGACGCCGGCCCCACCGTCGTCACCGACCCCGACTGCCTCAAGGAGCTGTTCGAGCTCTCCGGCAAGCGGATCGAGGACTATGTCGAGCTGCTGCCGGTCGATCCGTTCTATCGCCTGCTGTGGGAAGACGGCGACGTCTTCGACTACGTCAACGACCAGGAAGGCCTCGATCGCCAGATCGCCGCCCGCAACCCGGCCGACGTCGAGGGCTATCGCCGCTTCCACGACTATTCGGAAGAGCTGTACCAGAAGGGCTATGTCGAGCTGGGCGCCGTGCCGTTCCTCGACTTCGGCTCGATGATCGCCGCCGCCCCATCGCTGATGAAGCTGCAGGCCTGGCGCAGCGTCTACGACAAGGTCGCCGGCTTCGTGAAGGACGAGCACGTCCGCCAGGCCCTTTCGTTCCACAGCCTGCTGGTCGGCGGCAGCCCCTTCGCCACCTCGTCGATCTACGCCCTGATCCACGCGCTGGAGCGTCGCGGCGGCGTCTGGTTCCCGCGCGGCGGCACCCACGCCCTGATCCGGGCTCTCGCCCAGCTGTTCCAGGACCTCGGCGGCAAGCTGCACCTGTCGCGGCCGGTCGAGCGCATCGCCGTGCGCGAAGGCCGCGTCACCGGCGTGATCACCAAGGAAGGCTTCGAGGCCTTCGACACCGTCGCCTCCAACGCCGACGTCATGCACACCTACCGCCACCTGCTGCGCGAGGACCCGCGCGGCAAGAAGGTCGGCAAAGCGCTGGAAGCCAAGCGCTGGAGCCCGTCGCTGTTCGTGGTCTATTTCGGCCTCAAGACCCAGCACCCCGAGATCCGCCACCACACCATCTGCTTCGGCAACCGCTATCGCGAGCTGATCGGCGAGATCTACGGCAAGAACGCCCTGGCCGAGGACTTCTCGCTCTACCTGCACCACCCGACCGCCAGCGACCCGGCCATGGCCCCGGAAGGCTGCTCGACCTTCTACGCCCTGTCGCCCGTGCCCAACCTGCAGACCGCCGACATCGACTGGTCGGTCGAGGGGCCCAAGTACCGCGACCGCATCCTGGCCTATCTGGAAAAGCACTACATTCCGGGGCTTTCGGCGGATCTGGTGACCAGCCGCTTCATCACGCCGGACGATTTCGTCAAGGACCTCAACGCCTGGAAGGGCGCGGCCTTTTCGCTGGAGCCGATCCTGACCCAGAGCGCCTTCTTCCGCACCCACAACCGCGACGACGTGATCCCCAACCTCTATTTCGTCGGCGCCGGCACCCATCCGGGCGCGGGCATCCCCGGCGTGGTCGGCAGCGCCAAGGCCACGGCTGGCCTGATGATCGACGACTTCGCCACCCTGGCCCCGGCCGCCGAATGAGCGCGCTCGAAGCCCAGGACATCGAGGCCCAGAGCCGCGAGGCGATCCAGAAGGGCAGCAAGAGCTTCGCCGCCGCCGCGGCCCTGTTCGACGCCGAAACCCGCGCCGACGCCGAGATGCTCTACGCCTGGTGCCGGCACTGCGACGACGTCATCGACGGCCAGACCCTGGGCCACGGCATGAGCCCGGTGGCCGACGCTCCGGCGCGGCTGCAGGCCCTCTACGCCCAGACCCGCGCCGCCTTGGCCGGCCAGACGCCGACCGATCCGGTGTTCGCCGCCTTCCAGGCCGTGGCCCTGGGGCGCGGCATCCCCGAACGCTACGCGCTGGACCTGATCGACGGCTTCGCCATGGACGTCGAGGGCCGCAGCTACGAGACGCTGGAAGACCTGCTGGCCTATTGCTGGGGCGTGGCCGGCGTGGTCGGCGCGATGATGGCCATCGTCATGGGCGTGCCGGCCGACGACCTGCCGACGCTGCGCCGCGCCCAGGACCTGGGCCTGGGCTTCCAGCTGACCAACATCGCCCGCGACATCGTCGAGGACGCCCGCAACGACCGGGTCTATGTGCCCCGCGCCTGGCTGGCCGAGCTGGGCCTGCCGGTGGAGCAACTGACCGACCCGGCCCGCCGGGACGACGTCGCCGCCCTCGCCCGCCGTCTGGTGGACGCAGCGGAGCCCTACTACGCCTCCGCCCGCTGGGGCCTGCGCGACCTGCCCGTCCGCTCGGCCTGGGCCATCGCCGCCGCGCGCGGCGTCTACCGCCAGATCGGCCTCGACGTGGTCGCCGCCGGCGGCGCGGCCTGGGACGAGCGCGTGGTCGTCAGTGGACGGATGAAGGCCTGGCGAGCGCTGGAGGGCGGCGTCGTGGCGCTGCGCTCGGCCACGCTGGACCGGCTGGGCGCCCCGCCGCAGCGGCCGGCGATGTGGTCGAAGATCTAGGCAGCTCTCCACGCCCCCTTTTCCTACTTCCCGTCATTCCCGCCCTTGTGGCGGCAAACCCTCTGTCAGCCGCAAGGGCAGCAGGGGCGGACTGCCGAGCAGTCCGCAGGCGCCTCACGTGCGAACGGACCCAGGGTTTCCCGCCACAAGGGCGGGAATGACGGGAGAATGAGGGGAGTAGAAAAGGCCACAGCAGCGCGAAGAGATCCCCCTACCGCTCCAGCTCCCGATCCGGGAACGCCAGCTTGGCCGCCAGGGCCACGAACAGCACCCAGCGGAAGTCGTTGTAGGCCACCGCGATGCTCTCGGTCAGGGCCACCAGGCTGTAGACGACGAGGAACGGGAAGGCGAGCAAGGCCCCCCGGTCGCGGAACACTGCCAGCAGCGCCAGGGCCATGGTCTGGATGTAGAACAGCCCCCAGGCGGCCAGGCCGAACAGGCCCATGCCCAGCCACTGCTCCAGCCAGGAATTGTGCGCGTGCTGGGCCTGGAAGCCGGCGTTCTTGCTGATCCAGGCGAACGGCCCCCAACCGCTCTTGTCGCCCCAGACGGCATGATAGCCGTAGCCCAGCCAGGGCCGGTCCTGGATCTCGACCATGGCCGCGCTCCAGATCTTGGTGCGGCCGGTCAGGGTGGCGTCCTTGCCCAGGATGGCGAAGAACACGTCCGAGGCCAGCAGCAGGAAGGCCGCCAGCAAGACGACGCCGGTCACCGCCGTCCAGGTCGCCGCCGCCCCCGCCGCCGGCCCGCGCCGGGCGATCAGCACGAAGCCCAGGGCCGCCACGCCCAGCATCAGCGACACCAGCGAGGTCTTGGAGGTCGACATCAGCACCAGCCCCACGGCCAGGGCCGCGAAGCCCCACCAGAGCTTGGCCCGCGGCGGGTTCAGCAGGGCGGCCGCCGACAGGATGCAGAAGCCGAAGGCCATCATCCCGCCCAGGCCGTTCTTCTCGCGCCACAGGCCGCGCCAGGCGCCGGGGAAGAGCTCGGTCATCACCCCGATGCGCGGCACGGCGATGCAGACGACGTAGGAGGCGACGATCAGCACCGCGAAGGTCGCGGCCATCACCTCGGCCAGCTCCCGCCAGCGGAAACGTCCGGCCAGGGCGACGCCGCACAGGGTGGTGCAGGTCACGGCGAAGGCCCGGCGGGTGGTGACGTCGGGGGCGATCGACCACAGCACCGACAGGCAGACGATGCCGATCAGGGCGAACAGGAACGGCTGGCGCGCCGCCGCCCGCAGGCTATTGCGCGGATCCAGGGCGATCAGGGCGAAACCGGCGGCGTAGGCGGGCAGATAGGCCACGCGCAGGATGGCCGAGCCGGCCTCGTCGGCGTTCTCGCCCACCAGCGGCAGCTCCCAGCCGCCGCTGAACAGCAGCAGCAGCAGCACCGAGCCGACGAAGATGGCGATCTGGGGAAAGAGGAGCCTCGGCGGCGCGACGCTGACCGGCCCGCCGTAGGACGAAGTCACGGCAGTATGGCCCGCAGGAAGCTCGGCGGGGTCACCGAGGCCTGGTTGAAGAACACCCCGGCGCAGCGGCCGCCCGCCGAGGCCAGGGCGTCGCGCAGCAGGCCGGGCGGCCGCACGTCGGCCTCCTGGGCGCTGACGACGAGCACGGTCTGGTCCATGTGCTGGGCGATGGTCAGGGCCGCCTGCGAGCGGTCGGCCGACGGGCAGTCGACGACGATGATCTCGGCGTGGCGGCGCAAGCCCGCCCAGTATTCGACGCCGGGCAGGATGTGGGCCTTCTGGCGGCCGCGCAGGGCCTCGCGCTTGAAGCGGGTCACCCAGAAGCGCGGCCCGCCGACGCTGTGGGCGGCCACGTACTTGGCGTCCGGCCACACCCCGCCGTCGGGCTTCGGCGCCGGCGGCTGCACGGTGAAGAACATCGAGCCGTCGGGGCTGGCGGCCGCGCCCGAGCCCAGCGGACCGTAGCGCTCCGGATCGGCGGCGATGGCCTGGTATTGCGGCGAGGTGGCCAGATCCAGGTCGATCAGCCAGGTGCGGCGGCCAGCGCGCTTGGCGGCGAAGCGGGCGAACTCGCGGGCGGCCGTCGAGGTCCCCTCGCCCCGCCTGGCCGAGACGAACTGGACGACGTGCGCACGGCCAGCCGCAGGGGCGCCGAGCGACCCCCACAGTTCAGCCATCTCGACGTTCAAGTCCACCATTCGTCCGAATCGCCGCGCGTTGAAGACCGTAGAAACTAATGCCTAACCATGTTCGCGCGAAAGGCGACCAAATCGCCCATGCCCCATGGGATCGAACATTCAAGCCGAGTGCGTGGTCCTCGTCCTTCGACGAGCTCAGGATGAGGACCATTTCCCAGGCTCGCTCAGTAAAAAAACCTCATCCTGAGCCTGTCGAAGGACGAGGTTTTCGTCTCAGAAGTCGAATGACGAACGCTCAAGCCGCTCGCTTGACGCCGGCCGTGGCCAGCACCGGCAGGCCCAGGGTGCGCGAGGCCGAGGCCGGGGTCTGAAGACCCGGGCGCAGCAGCATCCGCACCAGGCCCGCGCAGGCGGCGGTGAAGGCGGCGAACAGGATGGCCAGCACCAGCACCGGCTTCTTCAGGCTCTTGCCCTCCGACGGCGCCACCGCGCGCTGGACGATACGGATGTTGTCGCTGCTCTCGGCCGACATCTGCCGCTGGGCCTCGTCCTGCTGTTCCTTGACCGTGAAGTCGCGGACGTTGGACGACAGCACGTCGCGGTCGCGGGTCAGCTGGTTGAACTCCGGCTCCAGCTGCGCCAGGCGCAGCAGGCGCTGGTTCACTTCCTGGACCTGAAGGGCGTAGGCGCCCTGCGACTGCTTCAGGGCCGCGACCTCGGCGGTCAGGTCGTTGCGGGTCGAGGCCAGGGTCTGCCAGATCGGGTTGGGGCCGCTGCGACGCGCGCCTTCGCCGTTGGTGCGGCCGCTGGCCACGCCCTGCTCCAGCTGGGCGATCTGGGCGTCGATGTCGCGCACGGGCTGGGCGGTCGGCAGGTAGCGCGACAGCAGGCCCTCGCGATCGAGCTTCAGCTGGGCCAGCTTGGTCGAGGCCGACATGTCCTGGTCGCGATAGAGCACGGCTTCCGAAGGCGTGCGCGACAGCTCCGACTGCACCGAGGCCAGGCGGCCCTCGCGATCCTGGAGCTGGGCCTCGATCGAGTACTTCTGGGCCTCGACCTGGGCCTGAAGCTGGGTCAGGGCCGTCTTCTGGGCGGTGAAGTCGCCGATGTCGTTGCTTTGCAGGAAGGCCTGGTAGGCCGTGTCGGTCTCGGCCAGGCGTTGCTGGAAGCTGTCGCGCTGGCGCGACAGCACCTTGTCGTCGTCGTTGATCAGCAGGCTGCGGCGATAGATCAGGTACTCTTCCAGCAGGGTGTTGAGCACCTTCTCGGCCGTCTCGGGATCCTGGTGCTGGTAGGCCAGCCGGATGATCGAGTTGTCGGGCGCGGTCTCGATCTTCAGGCTGCGGCCGACGCTGTCGCGCCCCTGGGCGATCATCTTGCGCTTCTGCTCGGGATTGGCCGCGGCGTACTTGGCGGCGGCGTCCGGGAACACGGTGGCGAAACCCACCTTGCGGATCACCCGCTCGCGCAGCTCGCCGCTGCCCAGGATCTCGCTTTCCGACTGGATCACCTGGTCGACGTCGGGCACCGCGCCGCGGGCGGCGTCGCCGGCGCGCGGCTCGTAGACGTATTCCTGGCCCAGGCGCACGAACAGGCTGGAGCTGGCGGTGTAGGTCTTCTTCAGGGTGAAGGCGAAGGCCGCCCCCAGGAACAGGATCACCAGGAACACGCCGAGCATCAGCCAGCGCTCACGCCACAGCAGCGTGATGAAGTCCGTCGGCGCATAGCGGGCCCGGGCCGCCCAGTCGCGTCGCGACGGCGGGTCGTGCGGCACGCTGGTCCAGGCGCTCGTCGACATGCGAATCCAATGGGTCCAATCTTCAATCGAACCCTGGGGCTTCCGGGCTTAAGGTTTGGTTACCTATGTTTGGTAAGAACCGTCGCATGGATCGGCGCATCGCTCTCTCCACCGCCTTGGCCCTGACGCTCGCGAGCGGCGGCCTATCGGCTTGCGGCCACATCGACGGCGAGCCGATCACGCCCGCCGCGCGTCCCACCGGCCAATTTCCCAATATCGGTTACGCCGATTGGAGCGAGGCCGAGCCCGCCTACCGGTTCTATCCGGGCGACGAGATCGAGGTGAGCGTACCTTCGGCCACGGAGCTTAATAAGTCGGCCGTGATTCAGCCGGACGGCCGCGTCGCTTTGCCGCTGGTCGGTCCGGTCATGGCCGCCGACCGCACGATCGAGGAACTGGAGACCTCGCTGACCCAGGCCTATGGCCGTCAGCTGCTGCGTCCGCAGGTGCAGGTTTCGGTCAAGAGCACGGCGCCGCTCAAGGTGTTCGTCGGCGGCGAGGTCGGCAATCCCGGCGTCTACGACATGGCCGGCGACGGCGACGCCCTGCGGGCCGTCATCCAGGCCGGCGGCTTCAAGAGCTCGTCCAAGCGCAGCCAGGTGATCATCATCCGGCGGGGCCCCGACGGCCGGGCCATGATGCGTACGGCCAACCTGTTGCAGGGCCTGACCGATCCGCGCGGCGTGGACCTGGTGCCGCTTCGCCGCTTCGACATCGTCTACGTGCCCCGGAGCGGTGCGTCCGAGGCAGGTCTCTTCATGCAGCAGTATCTGCGCGACCTGCTGCCGATCAGCTTCAGCTACGCGATCAACGGCTTCAGCAACTAATCTAGAAAATCACGGCCGGATCCAGAGGCGTCCGGCCCGAGAGGTAGAACGGCTGAACCGTGGTTCAGCCGTGAGCCAGCCATTCGCGCGCCTGGCGTTGAGCTTCGGCGACTTCTTCGCTGGCCATCTCCTGCGACAGCTCCTTGCGATAGACCTTGGCCTCGACCGAACCGCGCATGGCGGCCAGGTTGAACAGCATGTGCGCCGAGACGTAGTCCAGCGGAGCGCCGCCCTGGCCGGTCGAATACAGCATGCCCATGCGGAACAGTTCGTCGCCGGTCGACTCGGCGCTCGGCAGCGGCAGGCCCACAACGGCGGCGGGCGGTTCGATGCTCATCATCATGACTTCAATTCCCCAGTCCTCCCGAGCTCACCCCAGTGGTTCAGCTCGGCCATGAACACAGAGAAAACCTCGCTCACTGAACATATAGTTAAGCGCGCAGAGATCATGAATCGAGGCGCGAATACACGCCTCGTTCATTGAAGTTACGCCTGATAAACTCCGGTATATGGTTGGTTAACGCGCCCGCTGGCCAAACAGAACACTGCGGGCCTGTTCCGCAGCTTTTCCAGACGCTTGCAGGCCTCCGGCGCGAAGCTCCGCCCCCAGCTTGAAGCCGCGCTGCACGGCCTCGCGCTCGCCGACCCGGTCGAACCAGGCCTTCAAATCCGGAAATTCCTCGATCTGGATGCCCTGATTTTTCCACGGCACGACCCACGGCCAGATCGCGAAGTCGGCGATGGACAATTGGCCGCAGACGAAATCCCTCCCCGCCAGCTGCTTGTTGAGCACGCCGTACAGGCGGTGGGTCTCGTTGGTGTAGCGGATCGCGCCATAGGCCAGCTGCCGCTGGTCGGCGATGATGGCCGGGGCGTACTGGCGGAAATGGTGGGTCTGGCCGGCCATCGGGCCAAGGCCGCCCATCTGCCACATCACCCACTGGTCGATGCCGACCCGCTCGCGTTCGCTGTCACCGTAGAACTGGCCGGTCTTGCGGCCCAGGTACTGCAGGATCGCTCCGGACTCGAAGATCGAGATCGGCTGGCCGTCGGGTCCCTGCGGATCGACGATGGCCGGCATGCGGTTGTTGGGGCTGATGGCCAGGAACTGCGGCTTGAACTGCTCGCCCGTGCCGATGTTCACCGGGATCATCTCGTAGGGCAGCCCCATCTCCTCCAGGGCGATCGAGATCTTCCAGCCGTTCGGCGTGGGCCAATAGTGCAGCTCGATGGGGCTGGTCATGCGCGTCTCCCGAGAACCTCTGTTCTTGCGCGCCAACATGGCCATGCGCGCGCGCGACGCCAAGACGCATCCTGACATGACCGTTCAGCGAGGGTTCAGGCGGCGGAGCTCATCGTGGTCATCAAGGTCGAGGGACTTGGCCGCCGCAAGGCGACCGCTGACCACAAGGAGACGTCCACATGAAACGTCTGTTGCTCACCATCGCCGCCGTGGCCTCGGTCGCCGGTCCGATGGCCGCCATGGCCACCGACGCCTCGGCGCAGGGTCGCGGCGACTGGGACCGTCGTGACGACCGCGGCGACCGCCGCGACGATCGTCGGGACGGCCGCTGGGATCGCCGGGACGACCGCCGCGATGACCGCCGCGACGATCGCCGCGAAAGCCGCTGGGATCGCCGGGACGATCGACGTGACGACCGTCGCGACAACCGCGGCTGGGACGACCGTCGCTACAACGGCTACTACTACCAGAACCGCTGGAACTACGGCGCGCCGCCGGCCCACTATTACGGCCGTCCGGACTATCGCCCCGGCTACAACGCCTGGCGCCGCGGCGGCTACCTGCCGCCCTACTATCGCGGCGGCGGCTACGTGGTTCACGACTACGGCCGCTACCACCTGCGTCACCCGCCGCGCGGCTACTACTGGTACCGCACCGGCAACGACTACGTGCTGGCGGCCATCGCCACCGGCCTGATCTTCGAGATCATCAACAACTAGATCGCCGGTATCTGAGATCTATTGCGGCGCCCCGGGAACTCCACCTGGGGCGCCGTTTTTGCGCCATGCTCGCCGCGCGCGCGTCATGGATGCGGCCGCAAAGCCCGATTGCGGGGTCATTTCGGCCGCAGGCCGCCCCCAGCGTTCGCCCTGCGTCACAGTCCGACGCCGCAGCCACGAAGGCGCTTACCGATGAAGAGCTTGCGCATTACCGCCGCCGTCCTCGCCCTCGCCGCCGCCGGTTACGCCGGATCGGCCCTCGCCCAGCAGGCCCCGGCCGATCCATCGGCCCAGACCCCGCCCTCGACCGGCGCCGGCGCCTGGGGCTCGTCGACCACGACGACCACCGATCCGTCGGCCTCGACCACCGCCCCCTCCACCGACAGCACGACGCCGCAGGCCGACAGCGCCACGGGCGCGGCTTCGCCCAGCTCGGCCACCGCGTCGGGCGACACCTCGACCACCACCGCCCCGGCGGCCGAGGACGCGGCCAAGCCCGCCAAGAAGGCCAAGAAGCACAAGAAGTCGGCCGACGACGCGGCCGCCTCCTCGTCCGCGACGCCGCAGGACCCGTCCACGCCTCAATAGAGCGCGCCTGTTCGAGTCCCCAAGAGAGAAGGGCCCGCCGCTTTCGCGACGGGCCCTTTCGTTTTCGATCCTGCGTCCTTCGAGGCTCGCCTTTCGGCTCGCACCTCAGGATGAGGAAATCAGTGCAATGCGTCCCTCATCCTGAGGCGCCCGCGCAGCGGGCCTCGAAGGACGCACCGAGCCTCAGAGACCCAGCTTGGCCTTCAGCAGGTCGTTGACCGTGCCCGGATTGGCCTTGCCGCCGGTGGCCTTCATCACCTGTCCGACGAACCAGCCGATGGCCTGGGGCTTTTCCTTCACCGCCGCGGCCTTCTCGGGGTTGGCGCCGATCAGCTCGTCGATCGCCGCCTCGATGGCGCCGGTGTCGTTGATCTGCACCAGGCCGCGCTTCTCGACGATCTCGGCCGGACGGCCCTCGCCGGCCCACATGTGCTCGAAGACCTCCTTGGCGATCTTGGAGCTGATGGTGCCGTTCTCGATCAGCTCGACCAGCTGGGCGATGTCCGAGGCCGGCAGCGGCGAGGCGGCGATCTCGTGGCCGCCCGACGACAGCTTCGACAGCAGCTCGTTGGTCACCCAGTTCGACACCAGCTTGGCGTCGCGGCCCTTGGCGGCCGCCTCGAAGTAGTCGGCGCGGTCGCTCTCGATGATCAGCACGCCGGCGTCGTAGGCCGACAGGCCGTACTGGCTCTGCAGGCGGGCCTTCTTGGCGTCCGGCAGTTCCGGCAGGGTCTCTTCGATCGACTTCACCCAGGCCGGGTCCAGCACCAGCGGCAGCAGGTCAGGATCGGGGAAGTAGCGATAGTCGTGCGCCTCTTCCTTCGACCGCATCGAGCGGGTCTCGCCCTTGGTCGGGTCGAACAGGCGGGTCTCCTGATCGATCGAGCCCCCCTCTTCGAGAATCTCAATTTGCCGACGGGCCTCGTACTCGATGGCCTGCTGGATGTAGCGGTAGGAGTTGACGTTCTTGATCTCGCAGCGCGTGCCCAGGTGCTTGAAGCTCCCGGTCTCGCGGAACTTCTCGTAGTCGCCCGGACGGCAGACCGAGACGTTGACGTCGGCGCGCAGGTTGCCCTTCTCCATGTCGCCGTCGCAGGTGCCCAGATAGACCAGGATCGTGCGCAGCTTCTTGACGTAGGCGGCCGCCTCTTCCGAGGTGCGCATGTCGGGCTTGGAGACGATCTCCATCAGCGCCGTGCCCGCGCGGTTCAGGTCCACATAGGTGGCGTTCGGATCCTGGTCGTGCAGCGACTTGCCGGCGTCCTGCTCCAGGTGCAGGCGCTCGATGCGCACGTCGAAGGTCGTGCCGTCGTCGCGCTCGACCACCACCACGCCCTCGCCGACGATCGGCTGGTCGAACTGGCTGATCTGGTAGCCCTGCGGCAGGTCGGGATAGAAGTAGTTCTTGCGGTCGAAGCGGCTCTTCAGATTGATCTGCGCCTTCAGGCCCAGGCCGGTCTTCACCGCCTGCTCGACGCAGAAGCCGTTCAGCACCGGCAGCATGCCCGGCATGGCCGCGTCGACGAGGCTGACCTGCTCGTTGGGACCGGCGCCGAAGCCGACGGCCGCGCCCGAGAACAGCTTGGACTTGCTGGCCACCTGGGCGTGGACCTCGAGGCCCAGCACGATTTCCCAGTCGCCGGTGCGACCCTTGATGGTCTTGGAAGCAGCTTCGGTCATGTCTCTTGTCCTCCCTCCGTCGCCGGAAGGCCGGTTAGTGCGGACGGCGAAGCAGGCCTCGCCGTTTCAGGGGTTCCTCATGCACCGTGGGGGTTGGTGAGCGCAAGGCTGGCGGGGTGGTTTGTTGAGGAGGGAGAGGGCATTCATCAAGGTGTTGCCAAGAACCAATCGCTCAACCCGCGACGACAATGATACGCTGTCGCCGACTACTTCGGTGGCGCTCAGGCGTCTAGCTGCTTACCCGTATGCGCCACGTACGGATATCGACATCTGGGCAAGAGCATCGGTTGCGATCCGTGCGGCGGCGGATTTCCGCGGCTCCACCCCGTCCGCTTTCAAATATTGTCGCCTTCAGACGCATCCATCTTGTGATGCTGGAGCCAAAACCTGACGATGCTGAGCTTCAAGCCCACGAATGCGACGCATCGCTTTTAGCTTGGCTTCGTCGTCACCTACTTGGGCTTCCTTACGTGCGATCGACAGCTTCAGGTGCGAGCGCTTTGGCAGCCGCACACCATCGGGCGTCACCACGACACCGGTAATGACACCAACGCCCGAGAACCGCCGCTCCTTCTTGTTATTCAAGCGCAATCCGACCTTGTGGACCTCCTGCTTGATCTTCCAGACAAGCGCCTCAGGAACGCGCGCGCCGGAAATGGTAACATCGTCCATATAAACGGTTAGCCGGCAGCCAGCTTCTTCTGCCAACTTCGCCACTTTGAGCCACATGTCCTCGTGCGCGAGATAGGCCATGATCGGGCTAAGGGGGCTCCCCGTTGGCAGGCGCCCGTTGATGGTCGCCAAGGACGCGAGGGTCCAAGCGGTGTCCCGCGGCATCAATAGTCGCTTGCTGAAGTACCAATACACCCGGTTCCAAGTGGTGGACGGAAAGTAAGCCTTTACGTCCAAGGTCACGAACTCTTTCGAACCTAGATGTGCCCTTGCATTCGAAATGTATGACCGTCCTTTGACAGGACAACTCAGGAAGGCCGGAGGAGCAACAAGCGAAAGGATAGTCGCGAGTCTAGATTGCAGACGCTTTAAGCGTGGCTTGGGATTCTCAATATGTCGGGTTCCGCCGCTGGGCTTATCCTCGTCCCACTCCGAGTACGCAGCACTTCCAGCCTTGGCCAAACGCTTCAGCTGCGCGACCTCGATCTTTAGGAGACTGGCCAAACGCTTATGGTGACCCAGCTTATGAAGCGGAGACTGTTTTATCGGATGCGTTCGGGGCAAGGTCGCCATCAGGGTCCTCCCCGGACTGAGCGTCGATGAAATCCAAGATCGCCAGAACCTTCTTTGAAACGAAAGATCGGGCGCGTTCAGAAGGCTTGCGTGCGTCAATCTGCTCCGAAAAGAAGAGGATTGATGAGAGTGGTATGTCCAACACAAGCGCGTAGCTCTGGAGCAAATTTAAGGTCGGTTCTTTCTTTCCACCCTCAATCGCAGAAATCCAAGATTTCGCAACACCAAGCCTCTGAGCCATTTCAGTCTGCGTTAAGCCTTTAAAGCGTCGCAGAAGTCTCAGAGCATTACTAATCATTTTTTCTCCATTAAAGTAACAAGACTGGGTGGCGTTGGACTACCTGTCAAACAGCCGGACTATCTCGACGGCCAACCGACCGAGAAGAATCACCGTCCGGGCTGTCTGGATGTTGAATAGATGGCTGAGCCACTTCTTCTTCATCCGGGACATCCGCTGCCCCTGCCGTTGGTCATCTTCAGGACCTAACAACATGGTAGGTTCTCCCTCATCGCAGACCTGCACAATGCAAGCCTGTCTCGCCTTTGATGCGGGAGTGGAGAACGGCAGTTTACCCAGCTTGCACCTGGCGCGCCCGGTCGCCGGGGCGCGCCGATCTCGCGGGACCGATGGAGACGCCAGGAGGCGATCCACGTGCCCTTGAGCGACGAGAGGCCTGCAGCCTCCCACGAACCACGTTGCCGTGGTCCAGAGTATGGCGAACCCTCCGCCTGTTGATGACGATGACAGATTTAGGCCGCGTGCTCTGATTGTCAACCTCGTTCTCCATTGGAGAACTATATTTTCTCTGACTTCGTCATCCTATTGGGTAATTTTCGCGCCGTTACCGCAGCGGCAATAGTCCACGATCCACTGGCTTGCAGGGGAACTGGCCATATGCCACCGAGGGGTGCTCAGCGATCCCGTAGAGCTCCTGCACCCGCACCTCAACGCGCGGGCCGTTTCGGCGCCGTATTCTCATGGCGAAGCCCAAGCCGGTCGGAGCCGTGAAGCGCCGAGGCTTATTCCACCGCCCCCTTCCAGCGCCTCGCCCGCGCTCGCTCCGAGGTGGAAGCCGGCGCCAAGCTGACTGTCGCGATTGGACACTTTGTCCACGACACCTGAACGGACAAAGTTGATAGACACGCCCACCTCAGAAAAGCGCTACGCGGCATTTTTCAAAAATCTTGGTGGAGTGAAGTCGTGGACTGGGAAAACTGGTTTCCTATCGTTTTCTTCCCACTCAAGATCATCGTGCTGGGCGTCGGCATGTTCTTCTCGATCAAGTGGCATCATGATCAAGCCAAGAAGGACAAGCAGAAAGAAGCCGATCGCCGCGCCGCCATGGGCGGCGCTCCGGACGCCGGCGTGAAAACGACGCTGACCGCCGATCAGGCGCAATAGCGCAGGCGTTCACCTGGGCCGGCGCCGCCGGCCGCCCCTCACGTCCCCCGAGGCTTGGCCCGCGTCGTCGGCGCGGCGCTGGCCGGATCATCCGGCCACACGTGCCGGGGATAGCGCCCTTTCATCTCGACCTTCACTTCGCGCCAGGAGCCCTTCCAGAAGCCCGGCAGGTCCTTGGTGATCTGGATCGGGCGGTGGGCGGGCGACAGCAGGGCCAGGGTCAGGGGGACCTTGCCGTGGGCGACGGCCGGATGCTCGGCGACGCCATACAGCTCCTGCACCCGCACCTCGACGCGCGGGCCGCCTTCCGCGCCATAGTCGATGGCGAAGCTGGAGCCGGTCGGGGCGGTGAAGCGCGCCGGGGCCTGGGCCTCGATCTTGCCCTGCATGTCCCACGGGATCAGCGTCTTGATCGCCGCTTCCAGCGTGCCCTCGTCGAGGCTGGCCAGGGACGAGCGGCCGGCCAGCAGCGGCTCCAGCCATTCGTCCAGCCGCGCGACCAGCGCCTCCTCCGACAGGTCGGGCCAAGACTCGCCATCGTGCGCCCGCAGGAAGGCGACGCGGTCGAGCAGTCCCCTGCCCCGCTCGCCCAGCTTCAGGGCGGCCAGCCCATCGGCCCGCACCTGGTCGGCCAGGGCCCCGGCGATCAGGGCCGGGTCGGGCCTGTCGATGATCTTCTCGTCGACCACCAGCTTGCCCAGGCGCAGCAGGCGCTTGGCGCGCAGCTTGCCGCCGCCGCTGGTCTCCAGCCGGTCCTCGGCGACCAGGCGGTCGGCAAAGGCGGCGCGCAAGGCCTCCTCGTCCAGCGGCGCGGCCAGCAGGATGCGGTCGCGGGCCTCGCCGCCGCCCAGCTCGCCCACCGCCAGCCAGGTCTCGCGGGCCAGGGCGTCGGTCGGCTCCAGATAGACGCCGCGGCCGCTGGCCAGCTGGTATTCGCCCGGCTTGCCGCGCGCCCGGGCCACCCGCTCCGGATAGGCCTCGGCCAGCAGCAAAGCGTCGTCCAGGGGCTCTGCGCCGCTGGGCCGGCCGGCCTGCCGCGACCAGCGCTCGGCCAGGGCCCGGGCGTCGCGCGCCCGAGGCGTGCGGTCGCGGCCGAAGCCCTCCAGCCGCTGGCGCAGGTCGACGCTGCGCCCGCCCAGCCCCTGCTCGCTGAGCACGGCGGCGATCTCAGCGGCGCGGTGCGCTTGTCCGGAAGCGGCGGCGCGGGCGACCATGTGGGCCAGACGCGGGGCCAGCGGCATGTTCGACAGCGCCTTGCCGTGCGCCGTCAGCCCGCCGGCCGCGTCCAGCGCCTGCAGGCGGGTCAGCAGCGACCGCGCCTCGCCGAACGCCGCGCGCGGCGGCGGATCGAGGAACGCGAGCCCCTCGGCGTCCTTGGCGCCCCAGCGGGCCAGGTCCAAAGCGAGGCGCGACAGGTCGGCCTCCAGGATCTCCGGCCGGGCGAAGGGCGTCAGGGCGCGGGTCTCCGGCTCGTCCCACAGGCGGTAGCAGACGCCCGGCTCGGTGCGGCCGGCGCGGCCCCGGCGCTGGTCGGCGGCGGCGCGGGCCACGCGCACGGTCTCCAGCCGGGTCAGGCCGCTGGACGGATCGAAGCGCGGCACGCGCGAGAGGCCCGCGTCGATCACCACCCGCACGCCCTCGATGGTCAGGCTGGTCTCGGCGATCGAGGTGGCCAGCACCACCTTGCGGCGGCCGGCCGGGACAGGCTGCACGGCGCGGTCCTGCTCGGCCGGATCCAGCGCGCCATAGAGCGGCGCCAGATCCACGTCCGGACGACGCAGGCGCTCGGCCAGCCAGCTCTCGGCCCGGCGGATCTCGCCCTGGCCCGGCAGGAAGACCAGCACGCTGCCGGTCTCCTCGGCCAGGGCCCGCTCGACCGCGCGGCCGACCCGCTCCTCCAGACGCAAGCGATCATCGCGACCCATATAGCGGGTCTCGACCGGGAACATCCGCCCCTGGCTCTCGACCACCGGCGCGTCGCCCAGCAGGGCCGACACGCGGGCGCCGTCCAGCGTCGCCGACATCACCAGGATCTTCAGGTCGTCGCGCAACAGGCCTTGAGAGTCGCGCGCCAGGGCCAGGCCCAGGTCGGCGTCCAGGCTGCGCTCGTGGAACTCGTCGAAGATCACGCAGGCCACGCCGTCCAGCCCCGGATCGTCGAGAATCATCCGCGTGAAGACGCCTTCGGTGACCACCTCCACGCGCGTCTTGGCCGACACCTTCGACTGCAGGCGCACGCGGAAGCCCACCGTCTCGCCGACGGCCTCGCCCAGGGTCTGGGCCATGCGCGCGGCGGCGGCGCGGGCGGCCAGGCGGCGCGGCTCCAGCATGACGATCTTGCCGTCGCCGACCCAGGATTCTCCCAGCAGCGCCAAGGGAACGGCCGTGGTCTTGCCCGCGCCTGGCGGGGCGACGAGAACGGCGGTCTCGCGATCGCTCAGGGCGCCTTTGAGCGCGGGAATGGCCTGAAAAATGGGCAGCATCGCGCCGGCTTTAGCTGGGCTGGGGATCAACGCCAAGCAGGACTGGACTAGCCTGCCCACGGGAGAACATTTACGCGCTTCGGCGGCGCGGCCTTGACCCCATGCTCATAAACGGGTCACCGTCCGCAAAATTTTCTAAAGGCGACCCCCGGGGGGGAGTCTTGCCTATCCAGGAGGAACTATGTGGCGCGTAAAATCGCTTGATGCGATCCTAGCGACGGCTGAGAAAAAATCCCTTCATCGCTCGCTCGGACCGATCCAGCTGACGCTGCTGGGGGTAGGCGCGATCATCGGCACCGGGATCTTCGTTCTGACCGCTGCGGCCGCCCAGAAGGCGGGCCCCGGGATGATCTGGAGCTTCGTGATCGCCGGCGCCGTCTGCGCCATCGCCGCGCTCTGCTACTCCGAACTGGCCTCGATGGTCCCGGTCTCGGGCTCGGCCTACACCTATTCCTACGCCGTGATGGGCGAGCCGCTGGCCTGGATGGTCGGCTGGGCGCTGATCCTGGAATACGCCGTCGCCGCCAGCGCCGTGTCGGCCGGCTGGTCCGGCTACTTCCTCGGCCTCATAGAGAACGCGCTGGGCTTCCAGTGGCCAGCCCTGCTTAGAGCCGGTCCGGCCTGGTCGATGCACGGCTTCATCCCCGTCGCCGACTTCAGCGCCGGCATCGTCAACATCCCGGCCATCGTCGTGGCCCTGGCCGTGACCGCCCTGCTGGTCATCGGCACCACGGAAAGCGCCCGCGTCAACGCCGTGCTCGTGGCCATCAAGGTCACCGCCCTGACCGCCTTCATCGTGCTGACCATCCCGGCCATCAAGAGCGGCAACTTCTCGCCCTTCGCTCCCAACGGCTGGTTCGGCCCCGAAGGCACCAGCGGCATGGGCATCGTCGGCGCCGCCGCCTCGATCTTCTTCGCCTATGTGGGCTTCGACGCTGTTTCAACGGCCGCCGAAGAGACCAAGAACCCGCAGCGCAACGTCCCGATCGGCCTGATCGGCAGCCTGGCGCTCTGCACCGTGTTCTACCTGCTGGTGGCCTCCGGCGCGATCGGCGCCATCGGCGCCCAGCCGGTGCTCGGCGCCGACGGTTCGGCCATCCAGCCCGGCTCGGCCGCCTTCCAGGCCGCCTGCTCGCTGGCCGCCAACAAGGACAGCCTGGTCTGCTCGAACGAAGCCCTCGCCCACGTGCTGCGCGAAATCAACTGGCCCGTCGTCGGCAACCTGCTGGGCCTGGCCGCCAACCTGGCCCTGCCCTCGGTCATCCTGATGATGATCTACGGCCAGACCCGCATCTTCTTCGTCATGGCCCGCGACGGCCTGCTGCCGGAGAAGCTCGCGGCCATCCACCCGAAGTTCAAGACGCCGCACATCGTGACCATGGTCACCGGCGTGTTCGTGGCCATCGCGGCCGCGTTCTTCCCGGTCGGCCAGTTGGCCGACATCTCCAACTCCGGCACCCTGTTCGCCTTCTTCATGGTGGCGATCGCGGTGATGGTGCTGCGGGTGAAGGATCCCAAGCGCCACCGTCCGTTCAAGACGCCGGCGGTCTGGATCGTCGCCCCGCTGGCCATGGTCGGCTGCGCGGCCCTCTACTTCAACCTGCCGCTCGAAGCGATGCTGGTGCTGCCGATCTGGGGCGCGCTGGGCCTGGTGATCTACCTGGCCTACGGCATCCGCAAGAGCCACCTGGGCCGCGGCCTGACCGACGTTCCGGAACTGGCCCCCGAGGCGCCGGGCACCTCGGTTCCGCCGATGCCGGGCGCTCCGGCCCCGGGTTCGCCCGAGGAACGGTCTTGATCTGCCGACAGTAGTCTCTAGTTCAGACGGGCGGGATCTTCGGGTCCCGCCCGTTTTCGTTTGGAGCCCGCCCCGTGACCAACCCGTCGCCGATCAGCGCCGTCATCGCCCCGGTCACGCCGCTGCAGCAGAACTGCACGATCGTCTGGTGCTCCAAGACCAGGAAGGCCGCCGTCATCGATCCGGGCGGCGAGGTCGACCGCCTGCTGCGCGCCCTGGCCGACCAAGGCCTGACCCTGGAAAAGATCTGGATCACCCACGGCCACATGGACCACGCCGGCGGCGCGGCCGAGCTGAAGGTCCGCACCGGCGTCCCGATCGAGGGGCCGCACAAGGACGACCAGTTCTGGATCGATCGCATCCAGGAAAGCGGCGAGATGTACGGCGTGCCCGAGGCCCGCATCTTCGTGCCGGACCGCTGGCTGGAGGACGGCGACGTCGTCACCCTGGGCGAGACCCAGTTCGAGGTCCTGCACTGCCCGGGCCACACGCCGGGCCACGTGGTGTTCTTCCACCGTGAGACGAAGTTCGCCCAGGTCGGCGACGTGCTGTTCCAGGGCTCGATCGGCCGCACCGACTTTCCGCGCGGCAACCACCAGGACCTGATCGACGCCATCACCGGCAAGCTGTGGCCGCTGGGCGACGACGTGCGCTTCGTGCCGGGCCACGGCCCGATGTCGAGCTTCGGCGCCGAGCGCCGCAGCAATCCGTTCGTCGGCGATCGCGCGGTCGCCGCCATGAAGGGCCCCGGCTACACGGCTCCGGTGAACCGCTCGCCGGGGTAGCTGCGTGGTCCTCGTCCTTCGACAAGCTCAGGATGAGGACCAATCTGGCGACCGTGCAGTAGAAACCTCACCCTGAGCTTGTCGAAGGACGAGGTTTCGCCTGAACCCTACCGCTGCGGCGGCGGTCCCATGCGGAACTCGTCGCCGGTCAGCTTGCCGTCGTGATTGTTGTCGGCCTTGGCGAACTGGGCGCGGCTGGCGGCCAGGGCCTCGTCCTTGCTGATCTTGCCGTCCTGGTCGGCGTCCTGCGCGGCGAGCTGGGCCAGCATCCGCGCGCCGAAGCCCGCGGGAGGGCCGCCGGCCGGACCGCCGGCCCCGCCTTCGCGTTCCTCGAAGCGCTTCTTGATCGCGTCGATCTCGGCCGCGTCGATCACGCCGTCCTTGTTGGCGTCGTTGCGCTCGAAACGCTGCAGCGCAGAGGCCTCGAATTCGGCGGCGGTGACGACGCCGTCGCCATCGGCGTCGGGGCCACGCCCGGGTCCGCCCTGGCCCGGCTGGGCATGCGCCGCCCCTGCGACCAGCAGGGACAGGCCGAAGACGGCGGTAGCGAGTCGGTTCATGGAAAATGCTCCGTGGCGATTTGACGCTAGGGAGTCACGATCAGGTTGCGCGCCTGTTGCAAGCGTGAAATCTGACGGTGACAGGGGCATGAAAGGACGACCGTCATGGACACCTCCCCGACCACAGCACAGTCCGCCGCTGTCGCGGACACCACCAAGGGCGCCGGCGCCCGCATCCTGATCGTCGACGACGATCCGGGCATTCGCGACGTCGTGTCCGACTTCCTCGTCCGCCATGGCTATGTCGTCGACAGCGCCCAGGACGCCCGCACCATGGAACAGGCCCTGGCCAAGGGCCCGGTCGATCTCGTCGTGCTCGACGTCATGCTGCCGGGCGAAGACGGCCTGGCCATCTGCCGCCGTCTCGCGGCGCAGGACGGCCCCGCCATCATCATGCTCTCGGCCATGGGCGAGGAGACCGACCGCATCGTCGGCCTCGAGCTCGGCGCCGACGACTACCTGCCCAAGCCGTGCAACCCGCGCGAACTGCTGGCCCGCGTCCGCGCCGTCCTGCGTCGCCGCGCCGAGCCGCGTTCCAGCGACGACACCATGGGCGCGGCCTGCGAATTCGCCGGCTGGCGTCTCGACCTCGTCCGCCGCGAACTGCGCTCGCCGCAGTCGGTGGTCGTGAACCTGTCCAGCGGCGAATTCTCGCTGCTGCGCGCCTTCGTCGAGCGTCCGCAACGGGTCCTGACCCGCGACCAGCTGCTGGACCTGGCCCGCGGCCGCGACAGCGACGCCTACGATCGCGCCATCGACGTCCAGATCAGCCGCCTGCGGCGCAAGCTGGACGACGGCGGCGGCGGCGAACTGATCCGCACGATCCGCAGCGAGGGCTACATGTTCACGCCCAAGGTCACTCGCACGCCATGAAGTTCGCAGTCCCGGGGCGACGCGACGCCCCCCTGTTCGCCCAGGCCCTGGGACTTGTGATCGTCACCCTGGTGGCGGCGCAGCTGATCGCCATCGGGGTCATCTTCACCCTTCCGCCGCCTCCGCCCGAGTTCTATCGCCTCAGCGAGATCACCCGGGCGCTGAAGGGCGGCCAGACCGTTCATCCCCGCGACGGACGCCCCCTGGTCATCCGCCATCGCTCGGGCATGAAGCTCGACACCGACGACTCCCCGCGCCGCGCCGAGTTCAAGGCCGCCATCGGTCGTGAGCTGGGCGTGCCGGTCGAACGCATCTCGATCCTCACCGACAACGGTCCGCGCTTCTTCGTGCGCACCCAGCGCCAGAAGACCCCGCCCCCGCAAGGCGGCCCCGGGGGTCCTGGCGGCCCGGGTCCGGGCCCGGGTCCCGGCCCGGGGCCGGACGGCGTCGGCGGCATGCCTCCCGGCGGTCCGCCGCCCGGGGTCTCGCAGAAGAACGCCTCGCCCGTCGAGCGCCTGGCCGCGATGATGCGCGAGGAGCCGTTCCTGTTCGGCGACTTCGAACTGGGCGTGCGTCAGGCCGACGGCCGCTGGATGGTGGTCGAGCCCAAGCCCACCTTCCGCTTCGACAGCTGGCAGCAGCGCATCCTGCTGATCCTGGCCCTGTCGATGCTGGCCGTCTCGCCGCTGGCCTGGCTGTTCGCCCGCCGCCTGGCCGGTCCGATCACCGCCTTCGCCGCCGCCGCCGAACGCCTGGGCCGCGACCCGCGCGCCCCGCCGCTCAGCCTGTCGGGCTCGGCCGAGGTCAACGCCGCCTCCAACGCCTTCAACAACATGCAGGAGCGCCTGCGCCGCTACGTCGAGGATCGCACCGCCATGATCGGCGCGATCGCCCACGACCTGCGCACGCCGCTGACCCGCCTGCGCTTCCGCATCGAGGCCGCGCCGGAGGACGTCCGCAACAAGCTCGAAGTCGACATCGACCAGATGGAGGCGATGATCTCGGCCACCCTGGCCTTCGTCCGCGACACCAGCCGGGAAGCCGAGCGCACCAAGCTCGAACTGGCCTCGCTGCTGGAAAGCGTCATGGACGAGACCGCCGAGACCGGCGGGAACGCCACGGCCGAGGAAGGCGAGAAGATCGTCGTCGAGGGCGACCCGATCGCCCTCAAGCGCCTGGTCACCAACCTGGTCGAGAACGCCCTGAAATACGGCGGCGCGGCCCGCGGCCGGGTCTATCGCGAGAACGACTGCGCCGTGATCGAGATCGACGACGACGGCCCCGGCGTGCCGGCCGCCGAGCTTGAGCGGGTGTTCGAGCCGTTCTTCCGCGGCGAGCCCTCGCGCAACCGCGAGACCGGCGGCATCGGCCTTGGCCTGGCCGTCGTGCGCTCGCTGGCCCGCGCCCACGGCGGCGACGTGTCGCTGTCGAACCGGCCCGAGGGCGGCCTGCGCGCCAAGGTGACCCTCCCCGCCTAGACCAGACTGTTTCGGCGGCGACATCAGTGCGCAACGCGGCGCCGCTTCAAGCGGTGGGAAGGAGTTCTTCCATGACCGCACGCGCCCTGCCCTTCCTGGCCCTCGCCGCCTTGTCGCTCGCCGCCTGCGCCAGCGCGCCGCCCAGCGGCGGTCCGGGCGGTCGTCCCGGTTTCGGCCCGCCTCCGGGCGAGGACGGACGCGGTCCCCGCGGCCCGGGCGGCCCCGACGGCGGTCCGCGCGGCCCAAGTGGCGGGCCAGGCGGCAAGCAGGTGTTCATCAGCCCGGCGGGCGAGCCGTTCCGCGCCGATCCCGGCCAACCTTATCCCGTCGCGGCCTGGTTCGCCGGCGCCGACGCCAACCACGACGGCGCCCTGACCCGCGACGAGTTCGTCGCCGACTCCCTGCGCTTCTTCGACCGCCTCGACGTCGACAAGTCGGGCGTGGTCGACGGCTTCGAGGTCTCGGCCTACGAGCGCAACATCGCGCCCGAGATCGTCCAGGCCTCGGCCATGCCGCAGCAGGCCATGGAAGGCCCCAGCGGCGGCGGCGAAGGCGGCGGCCCGGACGGCGATGGTCCTCGCCGGCGTCCCAACGGCCTGGGCAACATGCTGCTGGGCGCCACGCCCTTCGCCCTGCTGGCCGAACCCCAGCCGGTGATGGGCGCCGACGCCGACTTCAACCGCCGCATCACCCGCGACGAGGCGACCAAGGCGGCGATCTCGCGCTTCAAGCTGCTCGACAAGGACGGCGACGGCCGCCTGACCCTGGCCGAACTGCCCAAGACGGCGATGCAGAAGATCCTCGACGGCGAAGACGATGGGCGCGGCGGCAAGGGCCGTGGTCGCGGACGGGGCGGCCCGCCGCCGCGGGGCTGACGCCTATCTGGAGCGTGGCAGGCGCCGAAACCGCTCACACTTTCGGCTGCCACGCTCTCTAGCCGCTGACCACCCCGGCGATGATGTTGATCCCCAGCGCCAGGATCGCGGTGTTGTAGAAATAGGCCGTCACCGCATGGGCGGTGACGAGGTTGCGCAGGCTCCCGGTGCGCACGTCGTTGTCGGAGACCTGGAAGGTCGCCCCGATGCTGAAGGCCAGATAGACGAAGTCCTTGTAGGTGCGGGCCGGCTCTCCGGGAAAGCCGAACCCGCCCTTCCCCGACCCGCCGCCGAAATGGCGGTGGGCGTAGTGCAGCACGAACACCGAGTGCAGCACGATCCAAGACAAGAGCAGGGTCACCCCCGCGCAGGCCGCCGTCAGGTCCTTGACCGACGCCGCCGCCGAGCGCGCGCCGATCATCGCCGCCACCACCGCCGCCAGGCTGGCGGCGATCGCCGACAGCACGATCAGCAGCATGATCGAGCGTCCCTCGTCCTCGGCCGCGGCCTTGGCGCGCACCTTCGCCTCGTCGGCGGTGAGGAACAGCCGCCACAGCAAAATGGCGTAGATCGCGGCGCCGACATCCCAGCCGATCAAAATATGCGTGCTTCCGGGCAGATTCATTTGGCGGGCCAAACCCCACCCGAAAAGCCCGGCCAGGAAGCCCGCCAGAAGCTTCCAATGCCTTGTAATCACTGAGGTATTTTCCGCCTTCAAGGCGCCTTTGCTCATCACTCTCAACCCGGCTTCTCGCGCGACAATCGTCCTTAACGCCGCATTTGTCTCGCCTGACACGTGAAACCGAACTGGGCTTCACCGGTTACTTCACCGGAACACCGGAACGACGCCATGACCGACCCCGACTCTCCGCCGCCTCTGGAGCCGCAAACGCCGGACGATCCGCCGGGCTCCACGCCCGACGAAGTCCCGCAGCAGCCGCCTCCGGTGCAGCCGGGAGACGAGCGTCCCTATGGCGCCGATCCGGGCCCGTTTCCTCCCGTGACCAGTCCCGATTAGGAGCAAGACATGGACCTCGACAGCGAACGGCCCCGGGGCCGCCGAGGCTTCGCCGCCATGGATCCGGAACGCCGCCGCGAGATAGCTCGCAAAGGCGGCGCCAGCGTCCCCAGCGAGAAGCGCAGCTTCGCCAAGGACCGCGACCTGGCCGCTAACGCGGGCCGCAAAGGCGGTTCCTCGTCGCGTGGCGGCGGCCGCCTCGGCGCTCGCGACCTCTAGCAATGCCGCGGCCGAGGGGGGGACGGGCGGCGCGGCAGAGCGTAGCGGCGCACGTATCAGGATTTTAGAGCCCGGATCGGCTGACCGATCCGGGCTCTTGGGCTGTCCGCTGACCAGCGACCGGCCGCAGTTGCTATTGTTGGATTTCAGGCCGCATTTCCGGTCGATCCTCAGGACCGCAGCGCGAAGACGCCGAAGGCGGGGTTCTCGCTGATCCAGCGCGCCTCGACGCGCCAGCCGGCCCGGGCCGCCATTTCGGTGAAGGCCTCGGGGGCGTACTTGTGGGAATTCTCGGTGTGGATGGTCTCGCCGGCCTTGAAGGCGATCGACCGTCCGGCGACCTCCACCGCCTGGTCCTTCAGGCTGACCAGATGCATCTCGATCCGGCTCTCGGCGGCGTTCCACACCGCCCGGTGCGCGAAGGCGTCCAGGTCGAACCGTCCGCCCAGCTCGCGATTGATCCGAACCAGCAGGTTCTTGTTGAAGGCGGCCGTCACACCCGCGGCGTCGTCATAGGCCGGGATCAGCACGTCCTGCCCCTTGGCGATGTCGGCCCCGACCACGAACAGCGCGCCCGGCCCCAGCAGGCCGCGCGCGGCCTTCAGGAAATCGATCGCCTCGTCCATCGGGAAGTTGCCGATCGTCGAGCCGGGGAAGAATCCGACGCTCGGCCGTCCCCGCGCCGCCGCCGGCAGGCCCAGCGGATGGGTGAAGTCGCCCAGGGCCGGCGCGACCTCCAGCCGCGGATAGTCGGCGCGGATCGCCGCGGCGGCCGCGTCCAGGGCCGAGGCGCTGATGTCCATCGGCGCGTAGACCGCCAGCTGCGGCGCCGCGTCCAGCAGGATCCGCGTCTTGGTGCTGGCCCCACTGCCGAACTCGATCATCGCCGCGCCCTGCGGAATGCGGGCGGCGATCTCCGGCGCGATGGCGCGCAGCAACGCCGTCTCGGTGCGGGTCGGATAGTATTCCGGGAGCTCGGTGATCGCCTCGAACAGGCGCGAGCCCTCGGCGTCGTAGAAATACTTGCTGGGCAGGCTCTTGGGGGTCGCGCCCAGGCCCGCCAGCACGTCGTCGCGAAAGCTCGTGTCCATCGTACGCTCGCGCCCGCCGGCCCCGTCGCGCGCCAGGCGCACGCCGGCGAACATCCAGCGCTGGCCGGGGTGGAAGAAATTGCGGTAGCTGGCCCGCGCATGGCCGGGCGGCGTGCCGGCGGCCCCGCCGCGCAGCACCATCTGGCCGACCATGAACTTGCCGTTGTACTCGCCCAGCGCCCCCGCGCCCGCCCGGAAGCCGGGATAGGCCGCATAGGCGCTGGCGGTCCACTGCCAGGCCTCGCCCGCCATCTGGTCCAGCCGCTCGGGCGAGCGCGCGGCCAGCTCCCACTCGGCCTCGGTCGGCAGGCGCGCCCCCGACCAGACGGCGAAGGCGGCGGCCTCGTAGTAGCTGACATGGACCACCGGCGCGGCCGGATCGATCGGCTGGCGTCCCGCCAGGCCGAACTCGCTCCAGGACCCGTCGTCCTCCTGGCGCCAGTAGAGCGGCGCGTCCCAGGCCTGCGCCTGCGCCATGGCCCAGCCGTCCGACAGCCAGAACTCCGGCCGCTCGTAGCCGCCGTCCTCCATGAAGCCCAGCCACTCGCCGTTGGTGGTCAGCCGGTCGGCCAGGCGGAAGGGTTCGAGGAACACGCGATGGCGCGGCCGCTCGTTGTCGAAGGCGAAGCCGCCCTCGTCCGCGCCGATCGTCGCCAGCCCGCCCTCGAAGCCGACGAAGCCCAGGCTCCGGGGGACCGGACGCGACGGGTCCGGCCGCTCGCGATAGGCCGGCTGCAGCGGCGACTGGGCGAACAGGTGCTGAACGTCCATCAGCAGCAGCTCCTGGTGCTGCTCCTCGTGGGCCAGGCCCAGGTCCAGCCGCTCCAGCATCTCCGGCGACAGCGGACCCGACAGCAGCCGGGCCATGGCCGCGTCGACATGGCGGCGATAGGCCCCGACCTCGACGCAGGACGGCCGGGTCAGCAGGCCGCGCTGGGGCCTGGGCTGCCGCGGCCCCAGGGCCTCGTAATAGGAGTTGAAGAGATAGCCGAAGGCCGGGTCGTACGGCCGGTAGCCCGGCTGGAACGGCGCCAGCAGGAAGGTCTCGAAGAACCAGGTCGTATGGCCCCGGTGCCACTTGGCCGGGCTGGCGTCCGGCATCGACTGGGCGGCCTGGTCCTCGGGCGACAGCGGCGCGGCCAGGGCCTCGGTCCGCTCGCGCACGGCGCGGTAGCGGGCCAAGGGGGTGTCGGCGACCGCGGCGACCGCGGACAGGACCAGGGTGTCGTCGGGACTCATGCGCACTCCTGGCGAGAACGGTCCGCTCGCGCGGACAGGTGATCACAACGAGCCGGGAGCTTGGGCGTTCCGCAAGGCGAGGGCAATGCGGCCTGCTGCCAGCATGGTGTCATCAGCAGTTCTCAATTCCTATTGAATTGATCTGGATTGCTCCACGCGGCCTGCGGGAGCGACAAGCGGACAAAACCGCTCCGGCGGCGCCCTGTCTTGAAGAGTTTAGCGATGTCCTTCGCCTCGCCGCCCTTTCCTCAATCGCCGCGCCCTGGCGGCGCGCCGTCCGCCGCCTCGGACGATCCGCCGATCCTGATTGTGCCCGGCCTCTACAATTCCGGTCCCGACCACTGGCAGAGCCACTGGGAGCGCATCCTGCCCAACGCCGAACGCGTGGACCAGACCGACTGGGAGCGCCCCACCCTCGGCGACTGGACCATCAGCCTGGCCGAGGCCGTGCGCAGCCGTCCCGGCGCGATCCTGGTGGCCCACAGCCTGGGCTGCGCCCTGGTCGGCCATCTGGCCCAGGTCACCGGCGGGCGCGGCGTGCGGGGGGCCCTGCTCGTGGCCCCCGCCGACGTCAATCGCGAGGGTCCGGCCGGCCGCCTGCTGATCGGCTTCTCGCCCATCCCGCGCAGCCGCCTGCCCTTCCCCAGCCTGGTGGTGGCCAGCCGCGACGATCCCTACGTGGCCATAGACCGCGCCGAGGCCTTCGCCCGCGGCTGGGGCTCGCGCTTCGTCGATCTGGGCCGGGCGGGCCACATCAACGTCGAGTCCGGCCACGGCGCCTGGCCGCGCGGCCGCGGCCTGCTGTCGGAGCTGATCCGCGCCACGGCTGGGAACTCAAGCGCGCAGCCTGGCGACAATCTCGCATAGATTGCATTTCCGGAGCATTGCGCCATAGTCGAGCCCAACAGACCGCAAAAATGGGGGGATCGGCCATGGCTACGCGCCGCAAAATGCTCAAACTCGTCGGCTTCGGCGGCGGCGCCGTCTTCGCCGGAACCGCGCCGGGCCTCTCGGCCCTCGCCGCGCCGCTCCCGGTCCGCAAGGAAATCAACTCGCTGAAGCTGAACGACCCGACGGTCGTGGCCCTGCGCGACGGCGTACGGATCCTCAAGGCCCGCACCGCCGGCCAGGGCCCGACCTGGACCGACATGGCCAACATCCACGGCACCGACCAGGGCTTCAACAAGTGCCCGCACGGCAACTGGTACTTCCTGCCCTGGCACCGCGGCTACGTGACCATGTACGAGCGGATGATCCGTTCGGTCACCGGCTACCTCGGCTTCGCCATGCCCTACTGGGACTGGTCGGCCAACCGCAAGGTGCCCCAGGCGTTCTCCGACCCCACCTACAACGGCCAGACCAATTCGCTGTACGAGCCGACCCGCAACAACGGCCTGGTCCTGACCGACGACATCGTCGGGCCGGCGGTGATGAACCGGATCTACAACGAAACCAACTACGAGGTGTTCGGCACCTCGCGGCCGCGCGGCCAGAACAACCTCAATCCCAGCTGGATCACTACCCGCACCGGTACTCAAGGGGTGCTGGAAGCCACGCCGCACAACACCATCCACGTGCGGCTGGGCGGCTGGATGCCGAGCCCGCGCTCGCCGATGGACCCCATCTTCCAGATGCACCACGGCAATATCGACCGCATCTGGTGGCGCTGGAACGGCCTGGGCCGCCAGAACACCCAGGATACGCTCTGGCAGAACATGGTCTTCCAGAACAACTACCTGGCCCCGAACGGCACGTGGTGGTCGACCACCCCCAACCAGGTGCAGCAGGTCACGGCCCTGGGCTACACCTACGGCGCGACGCCCGCCCGCCTGGGCGTGGCGGCGGCGAGCCAGATCTCGGACAAGCGCATCACCCAGATCTTCGCCCGCGGCTCGGCCGCGGCGGCCTCCGACCTCGGCGTGCGCACCCTGGCCTCCCGCAAGCGCTCGACCGACAACGGCGCCCAGTTCCTGGCCAGCGCCCAGGCCGGCGGCGACCGCCAGGCGGTGCTGGGCGTGACCAAGCCCCAGACCGGGGCCACGCCCCAGGCCCTGCTCGGCTCGCGCGCCCTGGCCCTGATCAGCGGCCTGACCCCGCCCTCCGACAATGTCGAGGTGAAGGTCTATATCGACGGTCCGGGCAGCGGCGGCGGTCCGCGCGAGGGCGATCCCGGCTACGTCACGACCATCGGCTTCTTCGGCTCCGGGGCCCATGCGGGCCACGGCGACGGCGGCGCCGGGATCTCGGCCTCGGCCGACCTCACGCCGTCCCTGCAGGCCCTGACCGCGGCGGGTATCACGGTCGGCGACGATATCCGCGTCCGGCTGATCGCCATCGACACCAAGTCGGGCGCGCCGGCCCCCGAGACCGTGGCCAACGCAAAGGTCGAAGTCGTCATCGTTTGACCACAGGCGGGGGCGAGGCTGAGGCAGGAGACAGGATCATGTCGCGCTTCCTCGCCCTCGCCCCTACGCTCGCCGTTTCCTTCGGCCTCTTCGCCTGCTCGGCGGCGCCGGCGGCCAACGCCAACGCCGTCATCGGCCGCCCGGCCGAGACGGCCCTGGCCCGCGACGCGGCCGCCGAACGCTGCCCCGGCCTGCAGCTGGTGGCCCGCGTCGACGGCTACACCCCGCCCCGCTCGGGCCAGGTGGACCTGGTCTTCGCCCTGGTCACCCCCCAGGGCGTGCAGACCCTGGGCCGTACGGCCGTCTTTCCGCAGACCGCCTTCTCGACCGGCAAGGGCGATCCGGCCCAGAGCTTCGGCTTCCGCCTTGATCGCCAAGGCCTGGACGCCGGCAAGGCCCGACTGCGCCTGACCCTCGAACCGGTGTCGGGCGACGGCGCCGGCGCCGCCGCGGTGCTGGGCGAAGCGCGCCTGACCGCCATCGCCGAAGGCGGCTGCTGAGCTCATCCCCAAAAAGAACAAGCCCCGCGGGCCGAAGGGCTCGCGAGGCTCGTACTGGGTACGAAATACTGGGGGTCGACGTCGCGATCCTCAGCGCCGGCTCAAGCCTCCCTACGGGCGAGCGCGCTGTTCCGCGAATATCGATCCTTGTTGATGGGCTTAAGCGGCGACCTGGCGGCTGCGCACTCGGCTCATCCAGTCGTCCGGGTAGGTTTCGCGGACGACGATCGACTTGAACTGGCCGACCGGAATACGGGCGGCGTCGCCCGGCTGCAGGTCGCGCGAGATCGAGTGACCGGCGAACTCTTCGATGATCGTGATCACCTGGCTGCTGCCGGCGGCGTTCTCGATGAGGATCATGGGATGTCTCTCTAGAGAGGCTTGTTGGCTTGAGAGGCTTGTGGAGGACGCGTCAGAGGACGCGGCGTTCCTGCGGCAGGCTCTGGCGGGTCCAGGCGTCGATGTCGGACGGCGACTGGAAGCGACGGAAGGCCCCCTGGGTGTGATCCGGGCAATAGGAGGCGCGCTTGCTGGCGGTCTCGCGGCCGCAGAAGCCGAAGTCGCCGGCGTCCGGATTACCGATCGGCCAGCGGCACGAGTGCATCGACAGGTCGAGAATGCCGGCGGTCGGGGTCAGGTCTTCCATCACCGCGGTCTGCGGGCGCAGCGCCGGACGGTTCTGGGCCGGAGCCGCGGCGCGGGCGCGCGGAGCCTGGCGGGAAACCCGGACGGCGACGGTGCGCGGCCGGACCGGCGTTTCGCGGGCGGTGATGCCCAGGCGGTGGATCTTGCCGATGACGGCGCTGCGGCTGACGCCGCCGAGCTGTCGGGCCACTTGGCTGGCGCTCAATCCTTCGAGCCACAGCTTCCTGAGCGTGGCGGTACGTTCCTCGTTCCAGTCCATGACGCTATCCGCTTTTTTGGGCGCGGGATCAGCCCCCGCCTCTCTTGGGTAGAATCATGGTTAACAACGGTCAAATTCTTCCGTGCATACCCACGGTTCTCGAAATCACATTTCCTCTGCGAATCTCGCTAGATAGCGTGCGTTGTCGCAGGGAGCCCCAAAAGACTGCGGCAAGACCTTGACCGAATAACGTCGTTCCCCGATGAATTCACGGGTCAGAAACCGGCTTGGATTTGAATGCGGCGCGGCGTCGCAAGCCTTGCGACATAACGCCTATCGGGGATTGTGATGCGTACCCTCACCGTCGTGGCCGCGGCCATGCTCTGCGTCTCTCTGGCCGCCTGCTCGCCCAAGGGGGAGACTTCCGGGCAAACCGCCTCGGCCCCCGCCGCGCCCGCGACGCCGCCGCCCACCGACGCCGAGAAGGCCGCCGCGGTGGCCGCCCTCCCCGCCCCCTACAACACCGGCGACCTGCTGAACGGCCAGAGCAAGTTCGCCCTCTGCCGCTCGTGCCACACCATCACCGAGGGCGGTCCCAACATGACCGGGCCCAACCTCTACGGCGTCTTCGGCCGCAAGGCCGGCGCGCATCCCGGCTACGCCTATTCCGACGCCGTGAAGGCCGCCGGCTTCACCTGGGACGCCGAACACCTGGACCACTGGCTGGCCAATCCGCGCACCGCCCTGCCGGGCACGAAGATGACCTTCGCAGGGCTCGCCAACCCCAAGGACCGGATCGACCTGATCGCCTACCTGAAGGTCGAGACCGGCTACAAACCGACGCCATCGGCCTCACCCGCTCAATGAAAGCGCGCATCGCCCTCCTGACCCGGCTCTACGCGGCCTTCAACCGGGGGGATTTCGACGCCTTCTGCGCCGAACTCGACCCCGCGATCGACTGGCCCGACCAGATCGGCGGCGGCCGCGTGCAGGGTCTCGAGGCGATGCGGGACTTCTGGTCGCGACGCGACGCCATGGTGCGGGTCGAGGTCAATCCGATCGATTTCACTCCGTTCGACGACGACCGGATGGTGGTCGCCGCCAAGCAGACCGTCACCAATCTGCAGGGCCGGCTCTGGTCCGACATCTTCGTGCGACATATCTACACCTTCCATGCGAGCCGGGTGGCGCGCATGGATGTCGCCGAAGAGCGTGACGAGGCGTGAGGCATGGCAAAGGCTGAAGTGTTGCTGACCCGGCACTTCGACGCGACGCGCCGCCGGGATCTCGAGGCCGTCGTCGCGCAACTGCACCCCGACATCGCCTTCGCCAACATTCTCGAAGGCGGCGACGTCGTGGGGATCGAGGCCGCGCGCGGCTATTTCGAGCGCCAGTTCGCCATGGCCGGCGTCGACATCGGCCTGATGCGCATACGGCCCCAGGCAGACGGCTGGGTCCACGCCGACGTCGAGATCACCCTGCGCCGCCCCGACGGCCGCCTGTGGTCGCAGAACAGCGCCGTGATCGCCTACCTGCTGCGCGACGACCTGATCGTGGGCATCGACCCGCAACCGGATCCGGGGACGCGGTAGAGACGCCTTCGGCGTCCCCCTCAGTCGCTCCGCGACAGCTCCCCCAGAGGGGGAGCATCTTGAAGCACGCAGCGCCTGCCAGATCCTCCCCCTCTGGGGGAGGTGGCCCGGAGGGCCGGAGGGGGTCCTCCCCTAAGCCAGCAGATCCGCGCAGGCGTCCAGAACCGCCTCAGCGTCCAGCCGGTACTTGCCGTAGAGATCCGGCAGGTCGCCCGACTGGCCGAAGGTCTCCAGGCCCAGCGCCCGCAGGCGATGTCCGCGCACGGAGCCCAGCCACGACAGCGCCGCCGGCGCCCCGTCGATCAGTGTGACCAGCCCCGCCTCGCGCGGCAGGTCGGCCAGCAGCCGCTCGATCGTCGAGGTCTGCGCCGCGCCGTCGGTCCAGCGCGAACGCCCCGCCGCCGTCCAGTCGCGGTGCAGCACGTCGGGCGAGGTGACGGCCAGCAGGCCCGCGCCCGGCTCGTCCTCCAGCAGGGCCGCGTGGGCCTCCAGGGCCTCGGGGGCCAAGGCCCCGCAATAGACCACGGCCAGCCGCGTATCGGGCGCCGGGCGCTTGAGCCAGTAGGCCCCCTCGACCACGCCCGTCCGCCAGGCGTCGTCCGCGCGCTCGGCCTGGGCGATGGCGCGGGTCGAGAGCCGCAGATAGGTCGAGCATCCGTCGGCCGCCTGGATCCGCTCGAAGGCGTGGGCCATCAGCACCGCGGTCTCGTCGGCGAAGGCCGGCTCGTAGCTGTCCAGCCCCGGCTGGCTCATGCCGATGAGGGGCGACCCGATCGACTGGTGCGCCCCGCCTTCGGGGGCCAGCGTGAGACCGGAGGGCGTCGCCACCAGCAGGAACCGGGCGTCCTGGTAGCAGGCGTAGTTCAGGGCATCGAGACCCCGGGCGATGAAGGGGTCGTAGAGGGTGCCGACCGGGAACAGCCGCTCGCCGAACAGCGGCGCGGTCAGGCCCAGGGCCGCCAGGGCGATGAACAGGTTGTTCTCGGCGATGCCCAGCTCGACGTGCTGGCCGGTCTCGCCCATCGACCACACCTGGGCCGAGGGGATGCGCCGACGCTTAAAGACGTCCTCGTGGGCCCGGCGATGGAACACCCCGCGCCGGTTCACGAAACCGCCGAGGTTGGTCGACACCGTCACGTCCGGCGAGGTGGTCACCACCCGGCCGGCGAACTCGTCCTTGCGGGCGGCGATGTCGAACATGACCTTGCCGAAGGCCGCCTGGGTGGACTGCTCGCCGCTTCCCACTACGGCCGACAGCAGTTCGTCGGCGCTCGGCGTCGCCACGGTCGGCGCGTCGTAGTGGCGGTTGTTGGCGACCGCGAAGGGCGCGCGGGCGACCAGGCCCTTCAGCGCCGTGCGCTCGGCCGAGGACAGGCCCGACAGCGCGTCCCACTCCTCGCCCTCGACCACGCCCAGCCGCTCGCGCAGCTCGGCGACCTGGGTGGGGTTCATCAGGCCGGCGTGGTTGTCCTTGTGGCCCTGGAACGGCAGCCGCAGGCCCTTGACCGTGTAGGCGATGAAGAAGCGCGGCGCGTCGTCCTGCGAGGCCCGCTCGAAGGCCTCCAGGATCGTCTCCAGGCAGTGGCCGCCCAGCTCGGTCATCAGCTCGCCGAGGTCGACGTCCTTGTAGCCGGCGATCAGCGCCAGGGCGTCGGGCTCGCCGGCCAGATCGGCGGTCAGCCGCTCGCGCCAGGCCGCCCCGCCCTGGTAGGTCAGGGCCGAGTAGAGGTCGTTGGGGGCGGTCTCGATCCAGGCCTTCAGCGCCGCCCCGCCCGGCCGCTCGAACGCCTCCCGCTGGCGCTTGGACCACTTCAGCGTCTCGACCGTCCAGCCGGCGGCCTCGAAGATCTCGCCGTAGCGGGTGAACATCCGGTCCTTGGTGGTCGCGTCCAGGCTCTGGCGGTTGTAGTCGACGATCCACCAGGTGTTGCGCAGGTCGTGCTTGCAGGCCTCGATCAGGGCTTCGTAGATGTTGCCCTCGTCCAGCTCGGCGTCGCCCAGCAGCGAGATCATCCGGCCCATGCTCTCGGGCTTCACCGAGCCGCGCGCGGCCAGATAGTCCTGGGCCAGCGAGGCGAAGGCCGTCACCGCCACGCCCAGGCCCACCGACCCCGTGGAGAAGTCGACGTCGTCGACGTCCTTGGTGCGCGAGGGATAGGACTGCGCGCCGCCCAGGGCGCGGAAGCGCTTGAGGTTGTCCAGGCTCTGGCGGCCGAACAGGTGCTGGATGGCGTGGAACACGGGGCTGGCGTGCGGCTTGACCGCCACACGGTCCTGCGGCCGCAGCGCCTTCATGTAGAGCGCCGTCATCAGGGTGGTCATCGAGGCGCACGAGGCCTGGTGCCCGCCCACCTTCAGGCCGTCGCGGCTTTCGCGCAGGTGGTTGGCGTTGTGGATCGTCCACGACGCCAGCCAGAGAATGCGTTCCTCGAGACGCCGCAGCAGCGCTATTTCCTGCCGCCTGGCCGTCAGAGACCCGTCAGCCATGCTTCCTCACCCGTTTTATACGGGTGAGGTATGCCCCTCGCCCGCCTTTTCGCGCGCTTCATAGTCCTCGATCTGCCGCGCCGTCCACTCCGGAGATTTCGTGAAGCGCGCGAGCAGGTTGTAGAACACCGGCACGATGAACAGGGTTAGCAGGGTCGCGACGATCGCGCCGAAGAAGATCACCGCTCCGATCGTCTGACGGCTTCCCGCCCCCGCCCCTGTCCAGAGAAGCAGCGGCAAGGCGCCCATGGCGGTGGCGATCGAGGTCATGATGATCGGACGCAGGCGCAGGGCCGCCGCCTCGATCACCGCTTCGGTGACCTTCAGCCCCTCGTCGCGCAGCTGGTTGGCGAACTCGACGATCAGGATGCCGTTCTTGGCGGCGATGCCGACCAGGATGATCAGGCCGATCTGGCTGTAGGTATTAATGGTCGAGCCGGCCATCAGCAGGCCGAACAGGCCGCCCAGCACCGCCAGCGGCACGGTCAGCATGATCACCGCCGGGTGGATCCAGCTTTCGAACTGCGCGGCCAGCACCAGGAACACCAGCAGCAGAGCAAGACCAAAGGCGATGGCGATGCCGCCCGAGCCTTCCAGATAGTCCTTGGCCTGGCCGCCCCACTTGACGCTGACGCCGGGGGTCGGATGGGCCGCGGCCTGCTGCTGGAAGAAGCTCACCGCGTCCTCGACCGTGAAGCCGGGCGACAGCTGGGTGGTCAGGGTCACCGAGCGCAGGCGGTCGACGCGCGGACGGTCGGGGGTGTCGCCCCGCAGCTGCGTCTGCACCACCGTCGACAGCGGCACCAGGCCGCCCGAATTGGTGCGCACCTGCAGCTTGTCGAGGTCGGCCACGCTGCGGCGCTGGTCCAGCTCGGTCTGCAGGATGACGTCGTATTCCTGGCCGTTCTTGATGTAGGTCGTCGCCTGGCGGGAGCCGAACATGGTCTCCAGCGCCCGGCCCACGGCCTGGGCCGAGACGCCCAGGGTGGCGGCCTTGTCGAGGTCGATCTGCACCGACAGGCGCGGCGCTGTCGGCTCGTAGTCGATGCGCGGGCGCGAGAAGCCCGGGTTGTCCTGGGCCGCGGCCAGGATCGGCTTCAGCCAGTCGGCCAGCTGGACGTAGTCGTTGCCGACGGCGATCAGGTCGACGTTCGTCCCGCCACCGCCACCGCCGCCCCCGCCGCGCTGGAAGGCGCCGCGCACGCTGGCCACGGCCCGCACGCCGGTGATCTTCGACAGGTCCTTGTTGAGCTCGGCGGCCACCTGGTCGGCGGTCTTGTCGCGCTCGCCCCAGCCCTTCAGCACCACCACGCCGTTGCCCGAGTTGAACTGGCTCTGGCCAAAGCGCGGGATGGTCAGGATGGTGCGCTCGGCGACGCCGTCGTCGCGGTAGCGGGCCATGATCTTCTCGATCCGCGCGCCGATGGCCGAGGTGTAGTCGAAGCCCGCCCCTTCCGGGGCGCTGATCTGGATGTCGACGCGGCCGCGGTCCTCGGCCGGCACCAGCTCCTTGGGCAGGCTGACGAACAGCAGGGCCGCGAAACCGGCCAGCAGGACCACCGCCCCGCCGGCGGCGAAGGTGGCCGCGCGTCCGCCCAGCAGGCTTTCCAGCGAGGCGCGGTAGCTGTCGCGCAGCTTGCCCATCGCCCAGTCCATGCGCTTGTTGAACCAGCCGCCGCCGTGGGCGCCCTTCAGCAGCTTAGAGGCCATCATCGGCGACAGGCTCAGCGCCAGCAGCGCCGAGAAGGCCACGGCCGCGGCGATGGCCACGGCCAGCTCGACGAACAGGCGGCCGATATAGCCCGGCAGGAACATCAGCGGCGCGAACACCGAGATCAGCACGATGGTGGTGGCCACCACCGCGAAGAACACCTGGCGCGAGCCGCGCTGGGCGGCGATCAGCGGCGGCTCGCCCTCGTCCACCCGGCGCTGGATGTTCTCGACCACGACGATGGCGTCATCGACCACCAGGCCCACGGCCAGCACCAGGGCCAGCAGGGTCAGCAGGTTCAGCGAGAAGCCTAGCGGGGCCAGGATGATGAAGGTCGACAGGATGCAGATCGGCGCGACGATCGACGGGATCAGCGCCGAGCGCCAGCTGCCCAGGAAGATCAGGTTGACCAGCGCCACCAGGCCCACCGACATGCCCATGGTGATCCACACCTCGTGGATGGCCTCGGCGGTGAACACCGAGTTGTCCACGGCCACCACCAGCTTGGTGCCGGGCGGCAGGGTCTTGTTGATGACGTCCACTTCCTTGGCCACGGCCTTGGAGATGGCCACGTCGTTGGCCTGCGACTGGCGGGTCAGGCCGATGCCGACTTGGTCGACGCCGTTGCCGCGGAACAGCCGCCGGCGCTCGTCCGGCCCCTCCTCGATGCGGGCCACGTCCGACAGGCGCAGCACGAAGCCGCTGGAGTCGGCGGCCCGCAGCGGCAGGCGGGCGAAGTCCTCGGGCCTGGCGTAGGCGCGCGCCACGCGGATCGTGAAGTCCTTGGCGCTGCTTTCCAGCGAGCCGGCCGGCAGTTCCAGGTTCTGGGCGTTCAGCGCGTCCTCGACGTCGCTGACCGTGATGCCGCGGGCGGCCATGGCGTCGGCGTTCAGCCAGATGCGCATGGCGTAGATCTTGGCCCCGAACAGGTTGGCCTGGGCCACGCCGTCGATGGTCGACATCCGCTCGACCAGGTAGCGGTCGGCGTAGTCGGCCAGCTCCAGCGGGTCGAGCGTGGTCGAGGTCAGGTTCAGGATGATGATCGGCGAGGCGTCGGCGTTGGCCTTGGCGATCTGCGGCGGGTCGGCCTGGTCGGGCAGGTTGGCCGACACCCGGCTGACGGCGTCGCGCACGTCGTTGGCGGCGGCGTCCAGGTCGCGGTCCAGGCGGAAGGTGATGCTGATCTGCGAGCGGCCGTCGCGCGACGAACTGTTGACCCGGTCGATGCCCTGGATGCCCGACACCTGGCGCTCGATCACCTGGGTGATGCGCTCTTCGATGACTTCGGCCGAAGCGCCGCGATAGACGGTCGAGATCGACACCACGGGCGGATCGACATTGGGCAGTTCCCGGATCGGCAGCGAGCCGAACGCGGCCAGGCCGATGACGCACAGGATGATCGCCGCGACGGCGGCGAATACCGGGCGGCGGACGGAGATGTCGGAAAGCATCAGCCCGCCTTGCGGTCTTGGGCGCCAGGCTGGCCCGCCGGCTTGTTCACGTCGCGCACGGCCGCGCCGTCCTGCACGCGATTGAGGCCGTCGGCCACGATCAGGTCGCCGGCCTTCAGGCCCGAGCGGATCTCGACGAAGCCGCCGGCGGTCAGGCCGGTGGTCACGTTGGTGCGGCGGGCGACGTGGCCCTTCTCGCCCTTGGCGACGACGAACACCGAGGCCTGCTGGCCCTCGAACTGCACGGCCGCTTCCGGCGCGGCCAGGCCCTGGCGCACGCCCTGGTCGATGGCGACCTTGACCAGCATGCCCGGCTTCAGCCGGCCGCCGGGGTTGGGAAACTCGGCCCGGGCCTTGATGGCGCGGGTGGCCTCGTCGATGCGGGTGTCGATCTGGGCAATGCGGCCTTGGAAGGTCTCGCCCGGCAGCGCGTCGGGCGCGGCCTGGATCGGCAGGCCCTCGCGCAGGGTGGCGAGGTAGCGGTCCGGCACGGCGAAGTCGACGCGCACGACCGAGGCGTCGTCCAGGCTGACGATGGCCGTGCCCGGCGCGATTAGCGTGCCCGGGGCGACGTCGGAAATGCCCACCCGGCCTGCGAACGGCGCGCGGATCACGCGGTCCAGCCGCTGGGCCTTGGCCGAGGCGACGCTGGCCTTGGCCGTCTCGTAGGCGGCCTGGTACTGCTCGGCGGTGGCGCGCGGGGCGATGCCCTTTTCGGCCAGGGTCTTCCAGCGCTGATAGTTGCGCTCGGCCTGGTTCAGGTTGGCCTGGGCCTCGGCGATGCCGGCGTTTTCCTGGTCGTCCTTCAGGGTCACCAGCACCTGGCCGCGGACCACCTGCTGGCCGTCGCGGAAATGGACGGCGGTGATCATCTCGGTGGTGTTGGAGGTGATGGTCACCGACTGGCGGCCCTTGGCCACGCCCAGCACCTCGATGCGGTCGGTGAACGGACGATTGTCGACCTTGACCTGCGAGACGGCGGTGGCGCGGCCGCCCGGACCGCCCTGTCCTTCGGCCTTGCCGCCCAGCAGGAGCTTGGCGCCGCCGGCCACGATCATCAGAACCAGGGCGACGCCGGCCGCCATGAGGAAGAAGTGCCTGCGGATCACTAAGCTACGCTCCGGCCCCGTTGAACCGGGCCTCAAAGTCTAGGTTGCGGCGACATATGACCTCACCCTAGACCCGCGTCTAGTGACACTAGAATTACGGTTTATTTCATCGATGCAACACTTTCATGGCGGCGCCTTGACGTAACGTCGGTCGCCAAAGCGCCGCCATGAAGCGGCTAGTCCGCGTAGCCAGGGGACTCGCGATCCAGCTGCCTCAGGCACCCCGGCCAGGCCAGGCCGGCGATCATGCCCAGGCCCATGCCGGTCTGGCTGCGCACCTCGGCCTGGGCCGCCTCCGGAGCGAGCAGCACGTGCTCGCGTCCTGCACTCAGGGCCATCACCTGCTGGGCGCAGGCGCGCTCCAGGAAGAACATTCCCAGCCAGCATTCCGCCGCCGTGCGGCCGGTCGACAGGGTGCCGTGGTTGCGCAGCATCATCAGCCGCTTGTCGCCCAGGTCGGCCACCAGCCGCTCGCGCTCGTCGAGGTTCAGGGCGATGCCCTCGTAGTCGTGATAGGCCAGTTGCGGCGTCACGATCAGGGCGTGCTGGCTCAGCGGCAGCAGGCCCTCGGCATGGGCGGCCACGGCCACGCCCTGGTCGCTGTGCAGGTGCATGACGAACTGGGCGTCTTCCCGCGCCGCGTGGATCGCCGAGTGGATCGTGAAGCCCGCCGGATTGATGAAGTAAGGCGTCTTGTCGATGACGTTGCCTTCCAGATCCACCTTCACCAGGCACGAGGCGGTCATCTCGCCGAAGAACATGCCGTACGGATTGATCAGGAAGTGGTGCTCGGGACCCGGGATCCGCGCCGAGATGTGGGTGAAGATCATGTCGTCCCAGCCGTGCAGGGCGACCAGGCGATAGAGGGCGGCCAGGTCGACCCGGGCCTGCCATTCGGCCTCGCTGACCTTGTCCTTGATCGATGCGGCGATCGCGCCGGTACCGTCGGCCATGACTCTTGCTCCCGTAAGTTATCATTGTTGAGTTGAGCGTCGCGCCGACAGGCGCCCCCCGTCAAGAGATTGGGTCAAGCGACCCGCGTTCCACGGGAACGGGCTTGCCAGAGCTCCCTGCCCGTCGGACCGTCCTCTCAGATTCGTATACGGGGGATCGTCCGCATGTTGCCCTTGATCGGCGTGGGCGTGATCGTCCTGGGCTTCGCCTTGAGATTCAATCCGTTGCTGGTGGTGGTGTGCGCCGCCATGGCCTCGGGCCTGGCCGCCGGCCTTGGCCCGCTGGAGGTGCTGGCCGCCTTCGGGAAAGCGTTCAACCAGAACCGCTATGTCAGCATCGTCTGGGTGATCCTGCCCGCCATCGGCGTGCTCGAGCGCTCGGGCCTGCAGGAGCGCGCCCGCACGGCGATCCGGGCGATGAAGGCCGCAACGGCGGGACGGATCCTGGTCGCCTACCTGCTGGCCCGCCAGCTGACCGCGGCGCTGGGCCTGATCTCGATCGCCGGCCACGCCCAGACCGTCCGCCCGCTGGTCGCCCCGATGGCCGAGGCCGCCGCCGAGGGCCAGGCCCCGCTCGACGAGCCGACCCGCGAAGAGGTCAAGGCGATGAGCGCGGCCACCGACAATGTCGGCGTCTTCTTCGGCGAGGACATCTTCATGGCGATCGGCTCGATCCTGCTGATCGTCGGCTTCCTCGACCAGAACGGCCTGATCGTCGAGCCGCTGCACCTTTCGGTCTGGGCCATCCCGACGGCGATCTGCGCCTTCCTGGTGCACGGCGCGCGCCTGCTGCTGTTCGACCGCAAGCTTTCGCGCCGAGGAGCCTCTTTGCAGGAGAAAGGGGCATGATCGGCCTGCCGCTCGTCTACCTGCTCGCCGGCTTCATGTTCACGGCCTTCGCCGCCATGAGCGCCGGCGACAAGGCCAACCCCAAGCGCTGGGGCAACGCCGCCTTCTGGGGCCTGTTCGCGATCAGCTTCCTGTTCGGCGACCGCCTGGGCGACCTCGGCAACGGCGTCCTCGTCGTCGCCCTGGCCCTGCTGGCGGGCGCGGGACGCCTCGGCGTCGGCCAGCCCCAGACCACCACGGCGGAGGAGCGCGTCGAACTGGCCCAGCGCTTCGGCCTCAAGCTGTTCCTGCCGGCCCTGCTGATCCCAGTCATCGTCCTGGCCGGGACCTTCATTTTCAAGGCCCTGACCTGGAAGGGCCAGCACGTCGTCGATCCCAAGCAGGCGACCCTGGTCTCCCTGGCCATCGCCGCCGTCGTCGCCGCGATCCTGGCCCAGCGCCTGTTCAGGCAGCCGGCTAGCGCGCCCCTTCAGGAGGGCCGGCGGCTGATGGATCTCGTCGGCTGGGCCGCCCTGCTGCCGCAGATGCTGGCGGCGCTGGGCGCGGTCTTCGCCCTGGCGGGCGTGGGCCAGACCATCGGCGACATCACCCTGGCCATCACCCCGGTCGACAGCCGCCTGGCCGTGGTCGTCGCCTACTGTCTGGGCATGGCGATCTTCACGGTGATGATGGGCAACGCCTTCGCCGCCTTCCCGGTGATGACCGCCGGCATCGGCCTGCCGCTGGTGATCAACCGCTTCGGCGGCGACCCGGCCGTGGTCTGCGCCATCGGCATGCTGTCGGGCTTCTGCGGCACCCTGCTGACGCCCCTGGCCGCCAACTTCAACCTCGTCCCCGCCGCCCTCCTCCAGCTCAAGAACCGCTACGCCGTCATCCGCGCCCAGGCGCCGACGGCGGTGCTGATGCTGCTGATCAACATGGTCCTGATGTATGTCCTCGCCTTCCGCTGAGACCGCTTCGCGCTTCGCCCAGGCCGCCCTCGGCCACGTGGTCCGCGAATATCCCAACAAGCTCGACCACGTGATGGCCGGCGACGCCGACGCCCTCGGCCCGCGCGCGCTGCACCCGATCTTCTACGGCAGCTTCGACTGGCACTCCTGCGTCCACGGCTACTGGACCCTGGCCACCCTGCTGCGCCTGCACCCGCACCTACCCGAGGCCCCGGCCATCCTCGCCCTGTTCGATGACGCCTTCACGGAGAGCAAGGTCGCCGCCGAGGTCGCCTATCTCGCCCGCCCCGAAAGCCGGGGCTTCGAGCGGCCCTACGGCTGGGCGTGGCTCTTGAAGCTGCAAGCCGAACTCCTCGCCCACGACGCGCCCTGGGCCGCGACCATGCAGCCGCTGGCCGACGCCTTCGTCGCCCGCTACCGCGCCTTCCTGCCGATCGCCGACTATCCGATCCGGGCCGGCGTGCACTCCAACACCGCCTTCGCCCTGGCCCTGGCCGCCGACTACGCCGACGCGACCGACGACGCCGACTTCCGCGCCCTACTCGCCGGCAAGGCCGCCGCCTGGTACGGCGACGACCGCGTCTGCCAGGCCTGGGAGCCGTCGGGCGACGACTTCCTCTCGCCCGCCCTGATCGAGGCCCTGGCCATGCGCCGCCTCCTTCCGGAGAGCTTCGCCGCCTGGTTCGCCGCCTTCCTGCCCGACCTCGCCCAGCGCCGACCGGCGACGCTGTTCTCCCCGCCCAGCGTCAGCGACCGCACCGACGGCAAGATCGCCCACCTCGACGGCCTGTCTCTCTCCCGCGCCTGGTGCTGGCGCGCGGTGGCCAAGGACGCGCCTCCGGCCGTGGCGGCGGTGGCGCTAGAAGCTGCCGACCTGCACCTGGCGACCGCCCTGCCCCACGTCACCGGCGACTACATGGGCGAGCACTGGCTGGCGAGCTTCGCCCTGCTGGCGATGCTTGAGGGGTAAGCCAGCGATCCTTCTCCCCTTGCGGGAGAAGGTGGCGGCGAAGCCGTCGGATGAGGGGTCTCTCAGATGTGGGACGCTCCGCCCGGCCTGACCGCTGCACGCAGCTTCAAGGTTTGAGAGACCCCTCACCCGACCTGCTTCGCAGGCCACCCTCTCCCGCAAGGGGAGAGGGATCGCACCGCGGCTGAATACGTCCCCTCTCCGGCCCTCCGGGCCACCTCCCCCAGAGGGGGAGGATCATCTAAGTTGCCCCGCCGCCCGCAACCGGATTCGCCTGCCCGTGTCTCAGATCCCCGTCGCCGACCTCACCGAAGCCCAAGCCGTCGAGGAACTGGAGCGTCTCGCCGACGAGATGGCCGGCCACGACCTGCGCTACTATCAGGACGACGCGCCGACGATCGACGACGCCGGTTACGACGAACTCAAGCGCCGCAACGCCGAGATCGAGGCCCGCTTCCCGCACCTGATCCGCGAGAACTCCCCGTCGCTGAAGGTCGGCGCCGCGCGCTCGGCCCAGTTCTCGCCGGTCGAGCACGGCGTACCGATGCTCAGCCTCGACAACGCCTTCTCCAACGACGAGGCGACCGAGTTCGACGCCCGCATCCGCCGCTTCCTGCGCATCGGGGCCGACGAACCGGTGTTCTACACCGCCGAGCCCAAGATCGACGGCCTGTCGGCTTCCATCCTCTATCGCGACGGCAAGCTGGTGCGCGGTGCCACGCGAGGCGACGGCCGAACCGGTGAAGACGTCACCGCCAATCTCCTGACCCTGAGCGAGCCGCGCACCATGCCGGACGGCTCGATCATTCCCGCCGACATTCCCCGGCAACTGAGCGGCGCGGGTTGGCCCAGGGAGATCGAGATCCGCGGCGAGGTCTATGTCGAGCTGGAGGCCTTCGCCGCCTTCAACCGGGCCGCCGAGGAGGCCGGTTCGCGCACCTACGCCAACCCGCGCAACTTCGCCGCCGGCTCGCTGCGCCAGATCGACCCGAAGATCAGCGCCACGCGGCCGCTGCGCTTCTTCGGCTACGCCTGGGGTCAGGCCTCAGAGTCCTTCGCCGCCGGCCAGTGGGAAGCGCTGGAAAAGCTCGAGGAATGGGGCTTCGTCACCACCGCCCCGCCGGCCCAGAAGGTCGAGGGCGCGCAGGGCCTGCTCGACGTCTACGCCCATTTCGAGACCCTGCGTCCGCAGCTGCCCTTCGACATCGACGGCGTCGTCTACAAGGTCGACGACCTGGAGCGCCAGCGCCGCCTGGGCTTTGTATCGCGCTCGCCCCGCTGGGCCATCGCCCGCAAGTTCCCGGCCCAGCGCGCCAAGACGATCCTTGAGGCCATCGACATCCAGGTCGGCCGCACCGGCGCCCACACGCCCGTGGCCCGCCTCAAGCCCGTCACCGTCGGCGGCGTCTCGGTGACCAACGCCACCCTGCACAACGCCGACGAGATCGCCCGTCTCGACGTCCGCATCGGCGACACCGTCGTCCTGCAACGCGCCGGCGACGTGATCCCGCAGATCGTCGAGGTCGACGTGTCGGTCCGTCCGGAAGGTGCCGAACCCTACGTCTTCCCGCACGTCTGCGAATGCCCGCTGAAGACGGCCCTGACCCAGGAGATCAACGCCAACGGCGTGGAGTCCGTCGTCCGCCGCTGCACCGGCGAATTCGCCTGCCCGTTCCAGCGCGTCGAGCACCTGCGCCACTTCGTCTCCCGCCGCGCCTTCGACATCGAGGGCCTGGGCGAAAAGCAGCTGCAGGCCTTCTTCGACGAGGGCTGGATCAACGAGCCGGCCGACATCTTCCGCCTGGCCCGCGACGAGGAGAAGCTGGCGGCCCTGCGCGAACGCGACGGCTACGGCGAGACCTCGGTCAAGAACCTGATCGTCGGCATCGACGCCCGCCGCACCATCGGACTGGACCGGATGATCTACGGCCTGGGCGCCCGCGACATCGGCGAGACCACCTCGACCGTGCTGGCCCGCCACTTCGACCAGTTCGCCGACCTGCAGGCCGCCTCCGAAGCCGCCGCCAAAGGCCTGCCGGGCGCGACCTATCTGGAGCTGTCCACCGCCGCCGGCGTCGGCCCCAAGGCGCTGGACCTGCTGGTCGAGGCCGGCCGCGCCGGCGTGCCCGCCGATCCCTGGCCGCAGTCCGAGGATCTGGAGCTGAAGATCGGCCAGGTCGTCCCCAAGCTGACCAAGCCGGCCCGCGCGGCTCTCGCCCAGCGCTACGGAACCTGGGACGCCTTCGCGCAGGGCCTGGCCGAGGCCGCCAAGGGCGCGCCGGGCGAGGACTATCTGCACCTGGCCGCCGTCGACGGCGTCGGCCCGGTCGCCGCCCAGTCCCTGGCCCGCTTCTTCGCCGAGGAGCACAACCGCCAGAAGGTCGAGAACCTCTTGGCCCAGCTCGACGTCCAGGCCGTGGCCAAGCCCAAGACCGACACCGCCGTGGCCGGCAAGACCGTGGTCTTCACCGGCGCGCTGGAGAAGATGACCCGCGACGAGGCCAAGGCCCAGGCCGAGGCCCTGGGCGCCAAGGTCGCCTCGTCGGTCTCCAAGAAGACCCACCTGGTGGTGGCCGGCCCGGGCGCGGGCTCCAAGCTCAAGACCGCCCAGGACCTCGGCATCCAGGTGATGACCGAGGACGAGTGGCTGGCCCTGGTCGCCGGCTGATGAAGGTCGTCGCCATCGATTTCGAGACCGCCAACGAGACCCGGTCGAGCCCCTGCTCGATCGGTCTGGCCTGGATCGAGGAAGGCGCGGTCGCCCGCGTCGACCACCACTACATCCGGCCGTGGGACATGCGGTTCGCGCCGTTCAACATCGCCTTCCACGGCATCGGCCCGAACCACGTGCGCGACGCCGACGAGTTCCCCGCCGTGCTCGAAAGGCTGCGGGGCGACCTCGACGGCGCGCTGGTGCTGGCCCACAACGCCGCCTTCGACATCAGCGTCATCCGCCGCACCTGCGAGCACTACGGCCTGGCCCCGCCGGCCTTCGACTACATGTGCACCGTGCAGGTCGCCCGCAGCGTCTGGCCCGACCTCGTCTCGCACAAGCTGAACGTGGTCGGCCGCCATCTGGGGATCGATTTCAAGCACCACGACGCGGCCGGCGACGCCTATGCCTGCGGCGCGGTCGCCCTCGCCGCCGCCGGCGAGACCGGCGCGGGCGGCGTTCACGACCTGCCCGGCCGGATCGGCCTGACGCTCGGGCGGCTCCACAGCGGCGGCTACGCGCCCTCGCAGGCCGCCCAGGTCCCCAAGCGCCGGGCCCCTCCCCCGCCCCGCCTGCTGCCGCCCGGCGCCGAGCGCCGCCTGATGGGCCGCACGGTGGTCTTCACCGGCCAGCTCGACACCATGAGCCGCGAGGAAGCCCAGGGCCTCGCCGCCGCCATGAGCGCCCGCGTGGTCCTATCCATGAGCCGCAAGGTCGATCTGGTGATCGCCGGCCCCGGCGCGGGGGCCAAGCTGCGCACGGCCGAAGCCATGGGCGTGCAGGTGATGCGCGAGGAGGAATGGCTGGCGCTGGTGGGGTGACCGCTTCGCGGCCCCCTCCGGCCCTCCGGGCCACCTCCCCCAAAGGGGGAGGATCTAGAAGCACCGCGCCAAGAAGATGCTCCCCCTCTGGGGGAGCTGTCGCGGAGCGACTGAGGGGGTCTTCGCTGACTACTTCCCCAAGAACTCCGCCAGCCGGTCCTTCCACAGCACCGCCCAGGTATGGCTGCCATGCCCCTTCGTCTTCTCGGACGCCGGCAGCAGCACGAACTCCCCGCGCTTCAGCCGCTTCACCTCGCGCTCGGCGATGCCAAGCTCCGGAGGGTTGATGAAGTCGTCGGCCGAGTTGATCCACAGCACCGGGACCTCGATCTTCTCCAGCCCCGCCGACGGGTCGTAGTTCCTCGAAGCGTCCACCTGGTAGAGCAGGTCGTTGGCGTCGAGCCCCGCGATGCGACGGGCGAAGTCGGCTTCCAGGGCCTTGTCGGTCGCCTCGCGGGTCGGCAGCGCCAGTTGCATCGGCAGGGCCGAGGCGCCGGCGATGATCAGGAAGTCGGTCGCCGTGCGCAGGCCCTGCTTCGGCTGCTCGACATAGTCGCCGCCGTTCCAGGCGGGGTCGGCCTTGATGGCGTCCATGGTCATCTTGCGCCACATGCGGTTGCGGCCGGCGATGGCAACCGGCTGGCAGGCGAAGGGGGCCAGCTTCTGCGCGAAGCCCAGATACGCCTCGCCCCAGACGAAGGCGTGCATGCAGCCCATCGACGTGCCCATCAGCAGCCGCAGGCGATCAATCTTCAGCCCCTCGACCAGCAGCCGGTGCTGGGCCTGCACCATGTCGTCATAGTCGTAGTGCGGGAACCTGGCCTTCAGCCCGTCCGAGGGCTTCGACGATTTCCCATGGCCTATGCCGTCCGGCAGGATCACATACCACTTGGCCGGATCCAGCAGGCCGCCCGGAACCAGCAGTTCGTCGGCGAACTGCGGCGACAGGAACTGCTTTCCGCTGCCGCCCGTCCCGTGCAGCACCATCACCGCATTGGTCACCCGCCCCTGCGCGTCCCTCTTGGGCTCGCCCAGCGTCGTGTAGTGCAGCCGCAGCTCCGGCAGGCTTTCGCCCGAGCGGAACTTGAAGTCCTTCACCACGAACTCGCCGTCTTTAGGCGCGACGGCCGGAGCGGACAAAACGGCGGCGGGCGCGAAAGCCGCGCAGGCGGCCAGGGTCAGCAGCAGGCGGCGCATGGCTTACTTCTTCTCCAGCCGGGCCACGAGGCTGGAGGTGTCCCAACGATTGCCGCCCAGTTCCTGAACCTCGCCGTAGAAGCCGTCGATCAGCTTCGTGACCTCCAGGCTCGCGCCGTTGCTGGCCGCTTCGTCCAGGGCGATGCCGAGGTCCTTGCGCATCCAGTCGACCGCGAAGCCGAACTCGAACTCGCCGCGCGACATCGTCCCCCAGCGGTTCTCCATCTGCCAGGACTGGGCCGCGCCCTTGGAGATCGCCGCCAGCACGTCGTCGGTCGGCAGGCCGGCGCGCTTGGCGAAGTGCAGCGCCTCGGCCACGCCCTGGACCACGCCGGCGATGGCGATCTGGTTGCACATCTTGGTCAGCTGGCCCGCGCCCGACGGCCCCATCAGCCGCATGGCCTTGGCGTAGACGTTCAGCACCGGCTCGGCGGCGTCGTAAACGGCCTGCTCGCCGCCGACCATGATCGTCAGCTGGCCGTTCTCCGCCCCCGCCTGGCCGCCGGAAACCGGCGCGTCGAGGAAGCCGACGCCCTTGGCCGCCGACAGCTCCGCCATCTCCCGCGCCACCTTGGCCGAGGTCGTGGTGTGGTCGACGATGATCGCGCCGGCTTCCAGAGCCGGCAGGATCTCGGCCACCACAGCGCGGACGTCGTCGTCGTTGCCCACGCACAGGGCGACCAGCTGCGCGCCCTTCGACGCCCCGGCGATCGTCGGATCGCTGCCGCCGCCGTGCTTTTCCACCCAGCGGGCGGCCTTCTCGGCAGTACGATTGTAGACGGTCACGTCATGGCCGGCGGCCTGCAGGTGGCCCGCCATCGGAAAGCCCATCACTCCAAGGCCGATGAACGCCGTCTTCATGCGCGAGACTCCTTGCCGCACCCTGCGGTTTCGGAGCTGTGTCTGGCCCCTCGGGCCTGCGATCGCAACGCCATTTTAACGTCCTGCCGTCAGGTTGCCCCAACAGGGTTAAGCAGGCTTAAGCACGATGGCGTCGACCGGCGAAGCGCCGATCATCATCAAGAAGATCAAGAAGGGCGGCGGTCATGGTCACCATGGCGGCGCCTGGAAGGTCGCCTATGCCGACTTCGTGACGGCGATGATGGCCTTCTTCCTGCTGATGTGGCTGCTCAACACGACCAGCCCCGAGCAGAAACAGGGCATCGCCGACTACTTCGCCCCCGCCTCGATCTCGTCCAGCACCAGCGGCTCGGGCGGCATCCTGGGCGGCACCTCGCTCGGCGACGACGGCGCCAAGGCCGACGGCAAGATGTCGGTCGTCCAGCAGATGGCTCCCGAAGCCCCCGACCAGACCAACCAGGACGGCCAGTCCTCGACCACCGCCAGCCTCGACTCGGCCAGCGAGGACGCCCTGCGCGACGCCCTGGCCAAGAAGGAGCAGGACAGCTTCGCCTCGGCCGCCCAGTCGCTGCGCCAGTCGCTGCAGGACATGCCCGAACTGGCCGAGCTGTCGAAGCAGATCATGATCGACCAGACCCCGGAAGGCCTGCGTATCCAGCTGATCGACCAGGAAGGCCGCTCGATGTTCAAGGAGAACTCGCGCGAGCCCAACGACCGGGCCCGCCTGCTGCTGCGCGCCGTGGCCAAGGTCATCAACCAGCTGCCCAACCGCATCACCGTCTCGGGCCACACCAGCGCCGACGCCCGCGGCCGCAAGGCCGACAGCGACTGGTCCCTGTCGGCCCAGCGCGCCGACGCCTCGCGCCAGATCCTGCGCGGGGCCGGCGTCGACGACGACCGCATCTACCAGGTGTCGGGCAAGGCCAATTCCGAGCCCCTCTACGCCGACGATCCCACCCTGGCCGGCAACCGCCGGATCTCCATCGTCCTGCTGCGCGAAAAGCCCGTCCTGCCCGACAACCTGTGACCGTATGCCGCGTCACGCGTTTGTCCGACTTGCACAACGGCTCGGCATGCCGCCTAATCGCCCCTGAGGCATAGGCGGGGGCCTGGCCGGAGGAAGGGGACAGGGACGACGTGACGCAGCATTTTCCGACGCGACAGCTTCGGTTCTTCCTGACGGCGCCGACCCCATGCCCGTACCTGGCCGGCCGCCAGGAGCGGAAGGTCTTCACGCACCTGCCCCTGTCCGACGGTCCCGGCGTCAACGACAGCCTGACCCAGGTCGGCTTCCGTCGCTCCCAGAACATCGCCTACCGTCCCGCCTGCGAGACCTGCCGCGCCTGCCAGTCTGCGCGCGCCCCGGCGGCCGACTACGAATTCTCGCGCTCGGAGCGCCGCGCCCTGAACCGCAACGGCGACCTCGTGCGCCACCTGGTCGAGGCCGAGGCCACGCTGGAGCAGTTCGAGCTGCTGCGCCGCTATCTCACCGCCCGCCACGCCGACGGCGGCATGGCCGAGATGACCTGGCCCGACTATGTCGCCATGGTCGAGGACACCGCTGTCCGCACCCACCTGATTGAATACCGCCGCCCGTCCGTCGACCGCGGCCCGGGCGAACTGGTGGCCTGCGTGCTGGTCGACGTGCTCGCCGACGGCCTGTCGCTGGTCTACAGCTTCTACGACCCGACCGAGGTGCGTCGCAGCCTGGGCTCCTTCATCATCCTCGACCACATCGTCCAGGCCCGCCTGACCGGCCTGCCCTACGTCTATCTGGGGTACTGGGTGCCGGGGTCGGAGAAGATGGCCTACAAGGCCAAGTTCTCGCCGCTGGAGATCCTGAAGCCCGGCGGCTGGTCGCTGATGTCGGCCCGCGAACGCGGCGCCCGCCCGCCCAAGGCGTCCCCCGCCCCGGCCGTGCGCGAGGTCGAGCTGTCGGACGCGACGCCGCTGACCGAACTGCCGGCGGCTGGGAAGCCGTAGCCCCTCTTTTTACTTGCCGTCATTCCCGCCCTTGTGGCGGGAAACCCTCTGTCAGCCGCAAGGACAGAAGGGCGGACTGCCAAGCAGTCCGCTGGCGCTTCACGTGCGGACGGAACCAGGGGTTCCCGCCACAAGGGCGGGAATGACGGGATAAAAGCGGGAGTGACGGGCTAGAAGGCTGTCGTCTACCGCGACCAGGCCACCCCGCCGTCCACCGCCAGCGTCGCCCCCACCACATAGTCCCCTGCCCGCGAAGCCAGGTAGATCGCGGCCCCGGCCATGTCCTCGGGCTCGCCGATACGGCCCGCGGGAATGTGCTTGGCCACGGCGTCGGCGTGGTCGCGGGCGACGCGGTTCATGTCGCTGGGAAAGGCGCCGGGCGCGATGGCCGAGACGGCGATGTTGTCTGCCGCCAGCCGCAGGGCCATGCGCTTGGTCATGTGGATCAAACCCGCCTTGCTGGCGCCGTAGGGATAGGTCTCCTCCTTGGTCACCGACAGGCCGTCGATCGAGGCGATGTTGATCACCTTGGCCACCCGGGCCTTGGCCGCTTCGCGCAGCGGACCGATCAGGGCCTGGGTCAGGAAGAACGGGGTCTTCATGTTGAGGTCGACGGTCTTGTCCCAGCCGGCCTCGGGGAACGTATCGAACTCCGCGCCCCAGGCCGCGCCGGCGTTGTTGACCAGAATGTCGAGCTTGCTCTCGCGCTCGATGATCCGCGCCGCCAGGCCCTGCACGCCTTCCAGGGTCGAGATGTCGCCCGGCAGCGACACGCACTCGCCGAATTCCGACAGCTCCTCGGCGGCCGCGTCGCAGGCCCCGGCCTTGCGGGCGGTGATGTAGACCCGCGCCGCGCCGTAGCGCAGGAAGCCCTCGGCGATCATCCGGCCGATGCCGCGCGACCCGCCGGTGACGAGCGCCACCCGGCCCTCGAGCGAGAACATTTCCAGCATGCGTTTCCTCCAGCCCTTTCGTGGGCCTTATTTTTCGGGGTTCGTCAGCGCCTGATAGACCAGGGTCGCCGTGCGTTCGTCGATATTGCGCAGGGCCGGATCGCCGTCCTTGCCCAGCACGTGGATCATGCCCAGGAAGATCACGTCGTTGGCCGGGTCGATCCAGAACCAGGTGCCGGCCGCGCCGCCCCAGCTGTAGGTCCCCTTCCCCGCCAGCGTGCCGGCCCGGGCCGGATCGGTGACGACCATGAAGTCCAGGCCGAAACCCTTGCCGGTCGCCTTGGAGAACGGGGCTTCGGGGTTGTCGAGGATCACGTCGTCCAGGTGATCGGACGCCATCAGCTTGACGGTGGCCGGCGACAGGATCCGCGTCCCGTCCAGCTCGCCGCCGTTCAGCAGCATCTGGGCGAAGCGGGCGTAGTCGGTGCTGGTCGAGACCAGCCCCCCGCCGCCCGAGGCCACGACCGGCGGCTTGGTGATGTCCAGCACCATGAAGCCCTCGGCCGGGACGATCTTCTTTTCCTTGCCGTTCCACATGTAGAGGCTGGCCAGGCGCGAAGCCTTGTCGGCCGGCAGCGAGAAGCCGGTGTCCTTCATCTTCAGCGGCGTGAAGATGCGGCTCTGCATGAAGTCCGGCAGGCTCTGGCCCGACAGCTTCTCGACGATGAAGCCCTGGATGTCGACGCCGACGCTGTACTTCCACTGCTTGCCGGGCGGGCCGACCAGCGGCAGCTTGGCGACCTTCTCGACGAACTCCTGGCCGCTCTTGGAGCCCAGCACCCCGGTCGAGACATAGGCCTTGTCGACCGGGTTGTCGGGGTTGAGGCCGTAGGCGAAGCCGGCCGTGTGGTTCATGATCTCGCGCATGCTCGGCGGGCGATCGGACGGATCGGTGATGAACGAGCCGTCGGGGTTCACACCCTTGTAGACGCGCAGATTGGCGAACTCCGGGATGTACTTGGTCACCGGGTCGTCGAGGCGCCACTTGCCCTCCTCGAACAGGATCATCATCGCCACGCCCGTGACCGGCTTGGTCTGGGAATAGATGCGGAAGATCGTGTCCTTGGTCATCGGCGGGCCGCCGAAGCCCTGGGCGCCGTAGGTCTCGAAGCTGACCACCTTGCCGTGGCGCAGCAGCATCGTCGTCGCGCCCGGCAGATGGCCGGTGGCGACGAGGTTCTTCATGAAGGCGTCCAGCTTGGCCAGCCGCTCGGACGAGACCCCGACGCTCTCGGGCGCGGCGGCCGGCAGGACCGGTTTCGGAGCGGCGAAGACGGGCGATGCGCCCATCGCCAGAGAGAAGGCCAGGGCCGTCGCCAGCCCGAAACGCCGTATCGCCATGCATCACCCCAAACAGCCGTTTGGAGGCGACCTTACCGGGGATTGCGACAGGTGCAATCACGCCTTGGGTTTCTGGGTCCCACGAAACCTCGTCCCCTAAAAGATCGCCTCCCTCGCCCCTGTGGCGAGGGCCCATGCCGGCGACCGCTCAAACCTGAGCCGTCCCGCAAAGATCTGAGCAACCGAACGATGGATCCTGGGCACAAGGCCCAGGAAGGCGTTTGAAAAGGCGTTTGAAAGAGGAATGGCGACTACTTCTTCCTGTTGGCGGCCGCCACGGCCAGGAACATCGTCCCCACGCCGCAGAACACCGCGAACAGCGCGATGAACACCGCCGTCGACTTCTTCGAGTCGCCGTCGGCCGCATGGGCCAGGGTCGGCGCCGCCAGGACGAACGCGCCGGCCAGCAGCGACTTGATGGTCTTCATCGGAAAAGCCCCCACACAAGGATACCGCGGGGAGCTAGCCCGCTTTCCACCATCGCGACAACCCGGCCCGCGCCCGCTACTTCGCCGGGAACAGCGCCTTGTCGATCGCTTCGGCCATCAGGGCGTAGCCTGCGTCGTTGGGGTGCAGATGGTCGCCGCCATGCGTCTCGACACGCAGCTGGCTGGGCTTGGCCGGGTCGCGCAGCACCGCGTCGAAGTCGACGATCCCGTCGAACTCGCCGCTGGTGCGGATCCAGGCGTTGACCGCCTGACGCGTCGCCTCGCCCTTCTCGTGGTAGTAGGCCGCGCCCTCGAACGGCGGGATGACGCCGCCATAGATCTTGACGCCGCGCGCGTGGGCCCGGGCGATCAGCTGGCGATAGCCGGCGATCAGGTCTTCCGGCGTCACGGCGTCGGCGGCGAAGCCCGGCTGGGCCGGACGGCCGATGTCGTTGATACCTTCCAGCAGGAACACCGCCTTCAGCCCCGCCACGCTCAGCACGTCGCGGTCGAAGCGCGACAGTGCGCTGGGCCCCGACACCTCGCGCAGCAGCCGCCCGCCGCCGACGCCCATATTGACCACGCTCCAGCCCTCGCCGCGCGCGGCCAGGCGCTGGGCCAACTGCTCGGGATAGCCCTTGTCGGCGTTGGCGGTCGAACCGGAACCCTCGGTGATCGAGTCGCCGATCGCCACCAGCACCGGCGCCTCGGCCGCGCCGCGCACCTCGACGCCGCTGACCAGGCCCGGCCCCTTCAGGGCCTCTTCACCCGGGATCTGGCTCTTGGCCACGTGGTTGCCGGGCGGGGCCACGAACAGGCGCACGCGGTGGCCGGCCGGGGCCTGGGTCCCGACATAGAAGATCGCCACCGACACCCGGTCCATGGCCTTGACCGGCAGGGCGACGGGATCGGTCAGCAGCGGCGCGCCCGGCGCGATCGTGAACTCGCTCTTGCCGCCCACGGTCACCGCGACCGGCGCGCCCAGGATCTTGCCGTCGGCGTCGGCCGGCGCGACCGTGATCGCCCCCACCGCCAGCGGCCGCTCATTGAGTTCGTTGGACAGCCGCAGGCGCAGCGCGTCGCCGCCGGCGTTCAGCCGCATGACCTGGCGCACCGTGACGTCGGTGAAGGCCCTCGCCTCCCCCGGACGGGCCACGGCCTGCGGGGCGATCGGCGCATTGCCCCAGGCGCTGCGCCAGGCCGGCGCGGTCGCGACGGCGGTGGGACGGGCTTTCGGCGCGGCCAGCAGCGGCGCGCTCGGCGCCAGGGCCAGCACCAGGGCGGCGGACAGAAGAAGTCGTTTCACGGCGTTTCCCCACGCAACGGCGGTTGACGTCCGCCACTTCAGTGATATTCTCAATATATCGATCAATTGTCCATATTGTGAGAATTGATCGTTGGATCGAGTTCGATCCTTCCCCGTTCTGCCTGACCTCGTTCCCCCTGAGGTCGCAGGAGCGCCGGCTTGGCCAGCGCTCCTTTCTTTTTGCCTGCTTACGGCCGCCCAGCGCAGCTGGGCTCCCCCCGCGCCGAAGCGTCGGCCACGCCGCGCAGCACCAGCTTGGACGCCGGAACCTTCGCCCCCCGCAGGCCCTTGGCCACGATGCCGGCCGCCATGCGCGCGCCCAGCTCGTTGGGGTGGGTGGTGTCGTTGATCCCTTCCGGGTGGCTGGCGATCTTGTCGGCCGCCGAATAGATCATGAAGCGCTTGGCGCCCTGCGCCTCGCCCATCTTCTGCAGGGCCGCCTGGCTTTCCTTGTCGAGGTCGATCAGCGGGGTCTTCGTCTCCGCCGCCACCCGCCGCACGGTCGCCGAATAGGGACCGTGGGTGTCCTGGATCTTGCCGTCCTTGAAGATCAGCTTGGCGATCGGGGTGATCAGCACCGGCTTGCCGCCGGCCGTGCGCACATCGGCCACGAACCGGCGCAGGTTGTCGGCATAGGCCCCGTTCGGGTCGGTGAAGCGGACGATCTTCTTGGTGTCGGCGTCGTTGTGGCCGAACTGGATCAGGACGGTGTCGTCCTTCTGCAGCTGGGCCATCAGCACCGACCACAACCCCTCCTCCTGGAAGGTCTTGGTCGAGCGGCCGCCGCGCGCCAGGTTGACGATCTGGGCCTCAGGCTTCAGCGAGCACTTCAGCACCATGCCCCAGCCCATCTGCGGGAAGCTGCGGGCGCTGTAGTCGGCGGCAGTGGAGTCGCTGGCGATGACGATGCGGTTCGGATCGGCCAGGGCGGCGGGCGCCGCCCCCATGACCAGAGCCAGTGCGAGGGCGGCGATCTTCATCAGCGGGTCTCCGCCAGGATGGAACTGTCGATCTCGGAGACGGAATTGACGCCTGTCAGCGCCATGGCCACGCGCATCTCCTTCTCCATCAGGTCGAGCAGCTGGGTCACCCCGGCCTGCCCATTGGCCGCCAGGGCGTAGACGGCCGCACGGCCCAGCAGCACGCCCTTGGCGCCCAGGGCCAGCATCCGCACCACGTCGAGGCCCGAGCGCACCCCGCCATCGGCCAGCACCGTCAGCTTGTCGCCCACCGCCTCGGCGATCGCCGGCAGGGCCTTGGTCGAGGACAGCACCCCGTCCAGCTGGCGGCCGCCGTGGTTGGACACCACCACGCCGTCGGCGCCGATGTCGGCGGCGGCCTTGGCGTCCTCGGGATCGAGCACGCCCTTGATGATCAGCGGCCCCTTCCAGGACTCGCGGATCCATTCCAGGTCCTTCCACTGGATCGAGGGGTCGAAGTTCGCCCCCAGCCAGCCCATGAAGTCCTCCAGGCCGGTATTGCCCTTCAGCACCGGGGCGACGTTGCCCAGGGTGTGGGGACGGCCCATCAGGCCGACATCCCACGCCCATTGCGGTCGGCCGACGGCCTGCAGCATCCGGCGCACTGAGGCGTTCGGACCGCTCATCCCCGAGTGAGCGTCGCGGTAGCGGGCCCCCGGCACGGGCATGTCGACGGTGAAGACCAGAGTGGTCGCCCCCGCCGCCGCCGCCCGCGCCAAGAGGTCGCGCATGAAGGCGCGATCCCGCAGCACATAGAGCTGGAACCACAGCGGCCGGCTGGACGCCGCCGCCACCTCGTCGACATCGCACACCGACACCGTCGACAGGCACAGCGGCACGCCCTTGGCCGAAGCCGCGCGCACCGCCTGGCACTCGCCCCGCCGGGCGTACATGCCCGTCAGGCCGACCGGCGCCAGCACCACCGGCATGGACTGCTCCACGCCGAACAGGCTGGTCGCCGTCGAGACCCTGGACACGTCCTTGAGCACCCGCTGGCGCAGGGCCAGGTCGGCGAGGTCGGAGACGTTGCGGGCCAGGGTCCGCTCGGCATAGGCGCCGCCGTCGATGTAGTCGAACAGGAAGCGCGGCAGCTTGCGCCGCGCCGCCTCGCGGAAGTCGGTGGTCGACGAGATGATCACTGGACTACTGCAGGTTCACGAACGCGCCGCCGTCCACCAGCAGGGCCGCGCCGGTGACGTAGTTGGCCAGGTCCGAGGCCAGGAACACGATCGGGCCGGCCAGGTCGTCGGGCTCGCCCAGGCGGCCCAGCGGGATGCGGCCGCTCATGTATTCGCGCTTGGCGACGTCGGCCAGGTCTTCCTTGTTGATCGCGGTCTCGATCGTGCCCGGCAGCACCGAGTTGCAGCGGATGCCGTACTTGCCGAGCGCGATGGCGGTCGACTGCATCAGGCTGTGCACGCCGGCCTTGGTCGGGGTGTAGTGCGTCTGCATGCCGCCGCCGACCAGGGCGCTGATAGAGCTGACGGCGATGATCGAACCGCCGTGGCCTTGCTTGACCATCTGGTTGGCCGCCGCCTGCACCATGTAATAGGCGCCGTGCAGATTGACCTTCATGGTCCGCTCGAGAACCTCGGGCGGCATGTCGAGGAAGGCGTGGAACGGGCAGATGCCGGCGTTGTTGACGAACACGTCGACCTTGCCGAAGGCCTCGACCGCGGCGTCGACGAAGGCCTTGGCCGTGGCGACCTCGGCCACGTCGCCCTTCACGGCGATGGCGCGACGGCCCAGGGCCTCGATCTGCGCCACGGCGTCGGCCGCGCCGGCCTCGTCGGAGTGGTAGTTGATCGCCACGTCGGCGCCATGACGCGCGGCGCCGATGGCGGCCGCCTTGCCGATGCCGCCCGAGGCGCCGGTCACCAGCACCACCTTGTCCTTCAGAAGCATAGTTCCTCCGTCATACATACGCGCGGGAGGCGTCAGGTCTTGGCGCCCGAACCCCGCTTACCGTTCCAGCCCAAATCGCGGCTGATCGCGTCGGCGGCCAGGCGGACGTCGTCCACCAGGCCGGTCATCCGTTCGTCGTCCATGTACTGAGCAGCGCCCGAGACGCTGATCGCGGCGACGATCTGACCGCCCGCCCCGCGCACGGGCGCGGCCACGCAGCGGATGCGGTCTTCATTCTCTTCAAGGTCGAAGGCGATCCCGCGCTGGGAGTAGTCGCGCATCCACGCGATCCACTGCTCTTCGTTGGGCGCGCCGGCGGCGGCCGGGCCTTCCTTGCGATAGAGCGCGCGCCAGCGGGCTTCCTCGTCGTCCAGCACCAGGGCCTTGCCCAGGCCCGTCGAGCGGATCGGCTGGCGATCGCCCACGCGCGAGGAGATGTTGATGCGGCGGCGGCCGGTCAGCTTGTCCAGATAAAGAGCGCGGTCGTCGTCGAGCACGCCCAGGTGGACGGTGTCTTCCAGCTCTTCCCACAGCTTTTCCAGGTGCGGGCGCGCCACGCGCGGCAGGTCCATCTGCTGGCTGGCCAGATAGCCCAGCTCGAGCAGCTTGGAGCCAAGGCTATAGCCTTCGCGCGGCGTTTGGGTGAGCATACGCCGTTCGACCAACGCCGTGGCCAGTCGGTGGGTGGTGCTGCGGGTCAGGCCGAGTCGCGCGGCCAGGGCCGGCAGGCCGATGGCGCCCGCATCGGCCACCACGTCGAGCACGTCCAGGCCGCGAAACAGCGTCTGGCTGCCGCTTGGGCTCTTGGTCGCCGCGCCTTCGTCGTCAGCCACTGGTTCCGCTCCCCTTGACGTGCTGGGTTTCATTTTGTAGCACTACCTCTCATAATATGGAACGCAAGACAAGGGCTCGCTTCGCGACTCTTCGGGTCACGGATCTACCGCGGCGAGCGTGTCATACGATGTTCTGGGGAGGTAGCGCGAACATGTGTTCGCGCCGTTCGGCGGCCCCGCTGGCGCGCCCTCCCCCGGTTTGGGGTTGATCCGGTCGAGCGACCGGGCGTTGTTGGAGCACTAGGATGCCGCTTCCCTTGATCAAGCATGTCCGGGCCTTCGTGGTCCGCGGCGGCGGCGCTGATTATCACGACCAGGGCGAAGGCCACTGGATCGACGATCACATCGCCACCCCGATGTCGCGCTATCCGGAATACCGCCAGAGCCGCCAGAGCTTCGGCATCAACGTGCTGGGCACGCTGGTCGTCGAGATCGAGGCCGTCGACGGCACGATCGGCTTCGCGGTGACCACCGGCGGCGAGCCGGCCGCCTTCATCGTCGAAAAGCACCTGGCCCGCTTCCTGGAAGGCCGCGACCCGACCGAGGTCGAGAAGATCTGGGACCAGATGTACTTCTCCACCCAGTACTACGGCCGCAAGGGCCTGGTCGTGAACGCCATCTCGGGCGTCGACCTGGCACTGTACGACCTGCTGGGCAAGCTGCGCCAGGAGCCGGTCTACGCCCTGCTGGGCGGCAAGGTCCGTGACGAGCTGACCTTCTACGCCACCGGCGCCCGTCCGGACCTGGCCAAGGAGATGGGCTTCATCGGCGGCAAGATGCCCCTGCACCACGGCCCGGCCGAGGGCGAGGAAGGCCTGCACAAGAACATCCAGGAACTGGCCACCATGCGCGAGCGCGTGGGCGAGGACTTCTGGCTGATGTTCGACTGCTGGATGTCGCTGGACCTCAACTACGCCACCAAGCTGGCCCACAAGGCCCACGAGCTGGGCCTGAAGTGGATCGAGGAGGCCCTGAGCCCCGACGACTACTGGGGCTATCGCGACCTCAAGAAGAACGCGCCCAAGGGCATGCTGGTCACCACCGGCGAGCACGAAGCCACCCGCTGGGGCTTCCGCATGCTGCTGGAGATGGAATGCTGCGACATCATCCAGCCGGACGTGGGCTGGTGCGGCGGCGTCACCGAACTGATCAAGATCGCCAACCTGGCCGACAGCAAGGGCGTGATGATGATCCCGCACGGCTCGTCGGTGTACAGCTATCACTTCGTCATCACGCGCCATAACAGCCCGTTCGCCGAGTTCCTGATGATGGCGCCCAAGGCCGACGAGGTCGTGCCGATGTTCCATCCGCAGCTGATCGGCGAGCCCGTGCCGGTCAACGGCAAGCTCAAGCTCGGCGACGCGCCCGGCTTCGGCGTCGAGCTGAACCGCGACATCGCCCTGCACCGTCCCTATCCGCGGTAAGCCGCGCCTTTCCTCCCCCATTCCCCCTAGAGCCAGAAGATCATGAAACTGCTGCGTTACGGCCCGCGGGGCGCCGAAAAGCCCGGTCTGCTCGACGCCGAAGGCAAGATCCGCGACCTGTCGGGCCACGTGTCCGACATCACCGGCGCCGAGCTGTCGCCCGAGGGCCTGGCCAAGATCGCCGCCATCGACCCGGCTACGCTGCCGGTCGTCGAAGGCTCGCCGCGCTACGGCGTGCCGATCGGCAATGTCGGCAAGTTCCTGGCCATCGGCCTGAACTTCGCCGACCACGCCAAGGAAGCCGGCCTCGAGCCCCCGCCCGAGCCGATCTTCTTCACCAAGGCGATCTCGTGCCTGAACGGCCCGAACGACCAGGTCATGCTGCCCAAGGGCGCCGAGAAGGGCGACTGGGAAGTCGAACTGGGCGTCGTGATCGGCAAGCGCGCCCGCTATGTCGAGCAATCCGAGGCCCTGGACTACGTCGCCGGCTACGTGCTGGTGAACGACGTCTCCGAGCGCGCCTTCCAGAAAGAGCTCGGCTCGCAGTGGGACAAGGGCAAGGGCTGCGACACCTTCGGTCCGGTCGGTCCGTGGGTCGTCACCGCCGATGAGGTCGGCGATTGCCAGAACCTCGACATGTGGCTCGACCTCAACGGCAAGCGCATGCAGACCGGCAACAGCAAGACGATGATCTTCGGCGTCGCCGAGCTGATCGCCTATATGAGCCGCTTCGTCACCCTGGAGCCGGGCGACATCCTGACCACGGGCACCCCTCCGGGCGTCGGCGAAGGCCAGAAGCCGGAAAAGATCTTCCTCAAGGCCGGCGACGTCATGGAGCTGGGCATCGAGAAGCTCGGCAGCCAGCGCCAGGAAGTCATCGCCTGGACCAAGGAAGGCGTCTCGTGACCGTCTACGCCAACCGCTTTGCAAACCGCGCCGCCGTCATCACCGGCGGCGCCTCGGGCCTGGGCAAGGAAACCGCCCGCCGCCTGATCGCCGAAGGCGGCAAGGTCGCCCTCTGGGACGTCAACGCCGAGGCCCTGAAGGCCGCCGCCGAAGAGATCGGCGCCACCTTCACCTTCGCTCTGGACGTCTCCGACGAAGCCCAGGTCGCCGCCGCCACGGCCGCCAGCCTGGAAGCCCTCGGCAAGATCGACGTGCTGGTCAATTCGGCCGGCATCACCGGCGCCACCGTGCCGGTGCACGAGTTCCCGCTCGACAGCTGGAAGCGCGTCATCGACATCAACCTGAACGGCCTCTTCTACTGCTGCCGTTCGGTGGTGCCGCACATGCTGGCGGCCGGCTACGGCCGCATCGTCAACGTCGCCTCGGTGGCCGGCAAGGAAGGCAATCCGAACGCCAGCGCCTATTCGGCGTCGAAGGCCGGCGTGATCGGCCTGACCAAGTCGCTGGGCAAGGAACTGGCCGGCAAGGGCGTGATCGCCAACGCCCTGACCCCCGCCACCTTCGAAAGCCCGATCCTCGAGCAACTGCCGGCCAGCCAGGTCGAGTACATGCGCTCGAAGATCCCGATGGGCCGCCTCGGCGAAGTCGAGGAAAGCGCCGCCATGGTCTGCTTCATGGCCAGCGAAGAGTGCAGCTTCACCACCGCCGCCACCTTCGACACGTCCGGCGGCCGGACCACCTTCTAAGCTTTTGTATCCGGGCTCGCCCGCCCTTCGGGGCGGGCGGGTTCAAAGGGAGGAACCATGGCGTACGCGGGTCCGATCATCGACGCCCACATGCACCTGTGGGACCTCGACAAGCACTACTATTCGTGGCTGCAGGACGACCCGCTGCCCAACAATCCGGCCGGCGACATGGCCCTGATCGCCGGAAAGGACTACCTGCCCGCCGACTACGCCGCCGACGCCCTGCCCTGGCGCGTCCAGAGCCTGGTCCACGTCGAGTGCGGCCTGCCTACCGACAAGCAGCTCTCTGAAACCGACTGGCTGGAAGGCCTGGCCGACGCCGGCGCACCGCCCCTCCCCTCAATTGCCGCGATCGTCGCCGGCGCCAATCTGGACGATCCGAACGTCGAGCTCCTGCTCGAAGCCCACGCCGAGCGCCCGCGCGTTCGCGGAATCCGCCAGATCGTCAATTTCCACGAGGACCCGGCCAAGACCTACGGCCCGTCCGACCTGCTGCTGAACGACCAGTGGCGCCGGGGCTTTTCCCTCCTGGCCGACCACGGCCTGTCGTTCGACCTGCAGCTCTATCCCTCGCAGATGGCGACCGCCGCCGCCCTGGCCGACGCCCATCCCGACATCCCGCTGATCGTCAACCACGCCGGCATGCCGACCGACCGCGACGAGGCGGGTCTCGCCCTCTGGCGCGCCGGCCTCGCGGACCTCGCCAAGCGTCCCAACGTCTCGTGCAAGATCTCTGGCCTGGCCATGGTCGACCGCGCCTGGACGGTGGAAAGCCTGCGCCCGTTCGTCCTCTACGTGATCGAGGCCTTCGGCGCGGAACGCAGCATGTTCGCCAGCAACTTCCCCGTCGAGAAGGTGCACGGCAGCTTCGACGCCTTCTATTCGGCCTACGACGCCATCACGGCCGATTTCAGCGACGCCGACCGCCAGCGCCTGTTCGCCGGCACGGCCGCCGATATCTACCGCATCGCCTGACAACCATAAAAAGACGCCCGGAGGACACCCCATGAGCAGCAAGATCGAAGGTCGCCCGATCGCCTTCCGCATGCAGCTGAAGGCCGGCGTCGCCGCCGAGTACGAGCGCCGTCACGACGAGCTGTGGCCGGACCTGGCCGAAGCCCTGCGCGGCGCGGGCATCTACGACTATTCGATCTTCCTCGACGAAGAGACCATGAGCCTGTTCGCCGTGCTGCGCCTGAAGCCGGACAACAACAAGGACGCCCTGCCCCTGCAGCCGGTGATGAAGCGCTGGTGGGACTTCATGGCCGACCTGATGGAGGTCCACCCCGACAACAAGCCCGTCGAGTGGCCGCTGAAGCCCGTCTTCTTCTTCGAGGGCTGAAGACCGTGAAGCGTTCAGCCCTTTTCGGCCTCGCCGCCGCCCTGCTCGCCACGACAGCTCTGGCCGAGCCGACGCGCTACGTCATGACGGCGTTCACCAACGCCAGCCAGTCGAACATGAGCATCTACGACTCGGCGGACGGCGCGCGCTTCACCCTGCAGAAGCCCCTGGCCTATACCCCGCCCAAGGGTCTGATCCGCGATCCCAGCGTGCTCAAGCGCAAGGACGGCTTCTACTACGTCGCCTACACCACCGGCTGGACCGGCAACACCATCGGCCTGGCCCGCAGCAAGGACCTGGTCGACTGGACCTTCCTGCGCGACGTCACCATCGACGTGCCCGGCGCCACCAACAGCTGGGCGCCCGAGTGGTTCGTCGACCAGGACGGCTCCGAGCATCTGATCCTGTCGGTCTCGACCACCGGCATCGGCGGGCAGTTTCAGCCCTACCGCATCACGGCCCAGGACACCGACCTGACCGCCTGGAGCGCCCCGCGCCCGCTGTCGGGCATGGGCCCCAACTACATCGACGCCTTCGTCGTGCGCGAAGGCTCGCAGTACCAGGCCTTCGCCAAGAACGAGACGACCAAGTTCATCGAACTGCTGACCGCCCCGTCGCTGGACGGCCCCTGGCAGGTCAAGGGCGGCGGCGACTGGGCCGGCTGGGGCAAGTTCCTCGAAGGTCCCGCCGTCACTCGTACCCCTGAAGGGGCATGGCGCGTCTATTTCGACGAGTACATGGCCAAGCGCTACTGGTACTCCGACAGCAAGGACGGCTTCCGCACCTGGACCAAGAAGCAGGAACTGCCCGAGCTTTCCGGCACGGTCCGCCACTTCACCGTGCTCAAGGAAGGCGGCGACCAGGCTGTCGCGGAGAAGCCCGCCGAGGCCCACAAGATCACCTGGGACAAGTACTCCCTGAAGGTCGACGGAAACCGCATCTACTCCTGGGGCGGCGAGTTCCACCCCTTCCGCGTGCCCAGCCCCGATCTCTGGCGCGACATCCTCCAGAAGATGAAGGCCAGCGGCTACAACACCGTCGCGATCTACATCGACTGGGGCTACCACTCGCCCAAGCAGGGGGTCTACGACTTCAGCGGCGTGCGCGACATGGATCGCGTGCTGACCATGGCCAAGGAAGAAGGCCTCTACGTCATCACCCGCGCCGGGCCCTACGTGAACGCCGAGCTGACGCGCGGCGGCTTCCCCGGCTGGCTGGTCAACCAGCAGGCCCGCGCCCGCACCGATGCGCCGGAATACATCCAAGCCGCCGACGAGTGGCTGAGCCAGATCAACAAGGTCATCGCCCGCCACCAGCTGACCACCGGCCAGGGCACGGTCATCGCCCACCAGATCGAGAACGAGCTCGACGTCGTCGGCGCCCCGCAGCAGCGCTACATGCAGTGGCTGGCCGACAAGGCCCGCGCCGACGGCATCACCGTCCCGCTGTTCCACAACGACAAGGGCCGCAACGGCTACTGGGTGCCCAAGGACTCCAAGGTCCCCGGCACTGTGGAAGGCCCGGCCGACCTCTACGCCTTCGACGGTTATCCGGGCGGCTCGTGCAAGGTCGACTCCACGCCGTCGGCGGCCGGCGTCGCGCCCGACTGGGGCCTCTACGGCGCCGGCGGCGCCAAGGGCGGCGCCTCGGCCAGCCCCAACACCCCCGGCTTCGCGGCCGAGTTCGGCGGCGGCTGGTTCGACTACTGGGGCAGCAACGGCGACTACGACTGCACCGCCATCCATCGCGGCGTCGGCTACCAGCGGGTGTTCTACGGAACCAACATCGCCAACGGCCTGACGATCCAGAGCTTCTACATGACCTATGGCGGCACCAGCTGGGGCTGGCTGCCGGCCCCGGTGGTGTTCAGCTCCTACGACTACGGCTCGGCCATCGACGAGGCCCGCGGGCTTCGCGACAAGGCCAAGGTCATGAAGCAGATGGGCCAGTTCCTGAACGCGGTTCCGGACCTGACCCGCATGGACAAGGGCGAGTTCGTTACGGTCTCGAACGACAAGGTCCGCGTCTATCACAACGTCAACACCGAGACCGGCAGCCACCTCTACGTGGTGGTCCACAATCCCAGCAGCGCCACCGGCGACGAGGCCTTCACCTTCAAGCTGAAGACCCGCGACGGCGAGTACGTGGTCCCCTCGCGGATCAAGGGCCAGGACAGCAAGATGCTGATGGCCAGCTACGACCTGGGCGGCCAGCGGCTGGTCTATTCGACCTCCGAGATCCAGACCCACCTGCCCTGGAACGGCGGCGATCTGGCCCTGCTCTACGGCCGCGCCGGCGAAGCGGGCGAGACCGTGCTGCGCTACGCCCAAGAGCCCAAGGTCGAGGTGCTGGAAGGCCAGGTCACCTCGGCCTTCGACGCCGCCAAGGGCGACCTGAAGCTGACCTACAGCCACATGGGCCTGGCCCGCGTGCGCATCACCGGCGGCGGTCGTCCGCCCCTGGTGCTGCTGCTGGCCGACGAGGCCACGGGCCAGACCTTCTGGCGCCAGGACACCGCCGCCGGCCCGACCCTGCAGCGCGGCCCCGGCCTCGTGCGCACCGCGGCCGTCAAGGGCGGCGTGCTGTCCCTGACCGGCGACACCGAGACCGAAAGCCCGCTGGAAGTCTTCGCCCCCAAGGGCGTCAAGTCCGTCCGCTGGAACGGCGCCGCCGTCGCCGCCAAGGCCACGACCAGCGGCTCGCTGCTGGCGTCCAAGGCCCTGCCCGGCCCCGCCGCGGTCACCGTTCCCGACCTCGCCAAGCTCGACTGGAAGACCGCCGCCGGCTCGCCCGAGTCGGATCCCGCCTTCGACGACAGCGCCTGGGCCAAGGCCGAGGGCAAGCGCGGCGGCTCCACCGTGCGTCCGCCCACCGGCCAGCCGGCGCTCGACATGAGCACCCACGGCTTCCACAACGGCGACGTCTGGTATCGCGGCCGCTACAAGGGCCGCGCCGACATCGACACCCTGACCCTGCACTACGGCGCCGGCGGCGCGGGCATGCTGCAGGTCTGGCTGGACGGCAAGTTCCTGGGCCAGCACGAGCTGGACGGCGGCCTGCCCCGCCCGATCACCACGGGCGTGGCCACCTTCAAGCTGCCGGAAGACTTGCGCGGCGACGGCGAGCACGTGCTGTCGGTGATGGTGCGCAACAACGGCCACAACTGGGACCTCGACGCCGACGACTTCCACAAGGAAGCCCGCGGCCTCGTCTCGGCCTCGCTGTCGAGCCCCACGAGCTACAGCTTCGCCGTGCCGATCGCCTGGAAGATCCAGGGCAACAAGGGCGGCGAGGACATCGCCGATCCGGTGCGCGGTTCGCTGAACGAAGGCGGCCAGTACGGCGAGCGCAACGGCTGGCACCTGCCGGGCTTCCCCGACCAGGGCTGGGCGAAGGCCGACATGGCGGCCACCCAGCCCTACGCCGGCACGACCTGGTATCGGACGAACTTCGATCTGGCCCTGCCCAAGGACCAGGACGTGACCCTGGGCTTGACCATCGGCGATCCGAAGACCCCGCGCTCGCCGGGCCGCTACCGCGTGCTGATCTTCGTCAATGGCTGGAACATGGGCCAGTTCATCGCCCATGTCGGCCCGCAGCGGACCTTCGTCCTGCCGAGCGGCATCATCGACGAGCACGGCAAGAACACCATCGCCCTGGCCGTGACCAGCGACGGCGCCCCCGGCGACGCCCTGGAAGCCGTCAAACTCGAAGTGCTGCGCAACGTGGAAGGCGGCGTGCCCGTCGCCCGCGTTCCCGCGCCGAACTACAAACAGTAGGCCCCCGCCTACTCCAGACCTACCCTTTAGGAGACTACCGTGCCCAATCTCGCTCACGGCATCGAGGCCAAGGACGTCAAGGCCAAGATCGCCCTTCTGATCAGCAACCTCGTCGACATCACCGACGAGACGGGCGAGTTCCTGCTGCGCCTCGACGACGGCCGCGTCATCGACACCAAGGGCTGGAACGACTGGGAATGGACCCACGGCGTGGGCCTGTACGGCCTGTGGAAGCAGTACGAGATGTACGGCGACGAGCGCGCCTTCGACATCATGACCAAGTGGTTCGCCGACCGCTTCGAGGCCGGCACCCCGACCAAGAACATCAACACGGTCTCGCCGTTCCTGACCCTGGCCTACCTGTACGAGGCCACCGGCGACCACACCTACATCCCCTATCTCGAGACCTGGGCCGACTACGTCATGTACGAGGGTCCGCGCACCGAGGAAGGCGGCTTCCAGCACATCGTCTTCAACAGCGAGAACCCGCAGCAGCTGTGGGACGACACGCTGATGATGAGCGTGCTGCCGCTGGCCAAGATCGGCCTGCTGCTCGACCGCCCCGACTTCGTCGAGGAGGCCAAGCGCCAGTTCATGGTCCACATCAAGTACCTGGCCGACCGCAAGACCGGCCTGTGGTTCCACGGCTGGACCTTCGAGGGCCGTCACAACTTCGCCGACGCCCTGTGGGCCCGCGGGAACTGCTGGGTGACGATCGCCATCCCGGAATTCATCGAGCTGCTCGACCTGAAGCCGGGCGATGGTTTGCGCGCCTTCCTGATCGACGCGCTGGAAGCCCAGATCAAGGCCCTGACCGAGTTCCAGGACGCCGAGAGCGGCCTCTGGCACACGATCATCAACGACAAGACCTCGTACCTGGAAGCCTCGGCCACGGCCGGCTTCGCCTACGGCGTGCTGAAGGCCGTCCGCAAGCGCTACATCGGCAAGGAATACGAAGCCGTCGCCATCCGCGCCATCAAGGGCGTGCTGGCCAATATCGACGACGCCGGTGAACTGCAGCAGGTCTCGTTCGGCACCCCGGTGTTCGACACGATCCAGGGCTACAAGGACATCCCGCTGACCTCGATGCCCTACGGCCAGTCGCTGGCCATGCTGGCCCTCGGCGAGTTCCAGCGCGCCTTCATCTAGGGTCGTAACTTCGGTCCGTTGCGTGGTCCTCGTCCTTCGACAAGCTCAGGATGAGGACCACTCATAGGCCCGGCCAGTAGAAAAACCTCATCCTGAGCCTGTCGAAGGGCGAGGTTTTCGGCTCAGACGCCGAGCAATTGGGACTAGCAGGTCCGGTCAATCGACTGGACCGGACTCGGGGGCGACAAGATCCCCACCTTTTGGGACACGAAACGAAAATGGCCACGCCAGACGCCCGCAAACCGTCCTGGATCAACTATTGGGGCTGGGGCTCCGGCGACCTGCTGGGGGCCGGCGCCCAGGCCGTGATCACCGGCTGGCTGGCCTATTTCTTCATCACCTTCTGCGGGCTTTCCCCGGTCGAGACGGGCCTGATCCTGGGCCTGCCGCGCCTGCTGGAAGCCATCACCTGCCCGCTGATCGGCTACATCTCCGACAACCTGCGCCACACCTGGATCGGCCGGAAGGTCGGGCGGCGGAAGCTGTTCCTGCTGCTGACCATCCCGCTGCTGCCGGCCTTCGCCCTGATCTTCGTCACCGGCCAGACCTTCACCTACTACTTGCTGACCTTCATCTTCTTCGAGTTCGTCTACACGATGTTCCTGATCCCGTGGGAAACTCTCGCGGCGGAAATGACCAAGGATTACAAGGAGAAGGCCAAGTTCGCCGGCGCGCGCATGCTGGTCGCCCAAAGCTCGGCGATCCTGGCCTCCTACCTGCCGACGCTGATCATCAACCACTTCGGCGGCAAGGACAGCCCCAACACCTTCCTGATCATGGCGGCCATCTTCGGCGGCCTGTTCAGCCTGGTCGTCCTGCTGGTGGTGCTGTTCACCTGGGAACGCCCCTACACCGAGGACGAGAAGCTGATCCAGCCCGAGCCCATGAACTGGGCCAGGGCGGCGCTGATCCCGGTCAACATGTTCCGCGACCTGTTCTCGACCCTGAAGCTGAAGGCCTTCCGCCAGCACCTGTCGCTCTATCTGGGCGGCTACATCAGCCAGGACATCTTCAACACCGCCTTCCCGCTGTTCGTGGCCACGGTGATGGTCGGCTCGACCCTGGTGATCTCCCAGGCCATGACCATGATGTACGTGGCCCAGCTGATCTCGGTGATGATCGCCATCCGCGTGATCATCAAGACCGGCCCGACCGCCGCCTACCGCATGGCCATCAGCTTCGTCGGCGCGGCCCTGCTGCTGTTCCTGGGCTTCTTCCTGGTCAAGCCGGCCGGCTTCACGGCCGGCGTGGCGGCCCTGAACGGCAACATCTTCACCGCCCTGCCCGGCGCCTCGGGCTTCAACCCGACCGTCCTGCTGTGGCTGTTCCTGCCGATCATCCTGGCGGGCCTGGGCCGCGGCACGCTGAATTTCGTCCCCTGGGGCGTCTACAACTACCTGCCCGACGTCGACGAGGCCGTCACCGGCCAGCGCCGCGAAGGCATCTTCGCCGGGGTCATGACCTTCGTGCGCAAGATCGCCCAGTCGGGCGCCATCCTGCTGACCACCAGCCTGATCGGCCTGGGCGGCTTCGTCTCGGCCGCCAAGGGCGCCCCGCCGCCCGAACAGTCGCCGGAAGCCGTCCGCGCCCTCGTTCTGGTCATGGTCGGCGGCCCGCTTATCGTGATGATCGCCGGCATGCTCATCTCCTGGAAGTTCCGCCTCAACGCCCGCACCCACGAGGTCCTGGTCCACGAAGTCGAACGCCTGCGCGCCGGCGCGACCGAAGCCGAGACCCCGGAGTCCAAGGCCATCGTCGAAGACCTCACCGGCTGGAAGTACGAGACCCTCTGGGGCCGCGGCGCGAAAGCCAAGCCGGCGGTCGGCAGCGACCACATCCCGGACATCACCTGACGCCCTCCCCTCTCCCCTTACGGGAGAGGGTGGCCTCCGAAGGAGGTCGGGTGAGGGGTCTCTCAGAAACAGAACGCCGCGACAGCCGATCAGCCGTCGCGGCGTTTTCGTTCGTGCAACCCCTCATCCGTCGGCTTCGCCGACACCTTCTCCCGCAAGGGGAGAAGGACGAGCCCTAGAAACCTCCCCCCGTGGGGGAGGCGGCCGAAGGCCGGTGGGGGGGACGGTTTCAGCTTCCGCTGCGTCGGAAGGTTGGAAGTCGCTCCCCCCACCGATCGCTTCGCGATCACCTCCCCCACCGGGGGAGGTTCCTCAAGATCTACGCCGCCTCCGCCTGGCTCCACCGCGCCACCGTCTCCAGCAGCCGCGTCGGGTTGATCGGCTTGCCCAGGTGGTCGTCCATGCCGGCGGCCAGGCAGTTGGCGACCTGTTCGGGCAGGACGTTGGCGGTCATGGCGACGATCGGCGTGTGACGGCCGGCGTGTTCCAGGGCGCGGATGCGGCGAGTGGCGGTCAGGCCGTCCATCACCGGCATCTGCACGTCCATCAAGACCAGGTCATAGGCCTTGCCGGCCTTGAAGGCGTCGACCGCCCCCACCCCGTCGACGGCCGTCTCGACCTCGACGTCGAACGGCGCCAGCAGCGCCCCGATCAATTCGCGGTTGGCCGGATTGTCCTCGACCAGCAGCACCCGCGCCGGCCGCTCCAGGGCCGCCGGCTGGGCCGCGACGGGGATGTCGACGGCCACGGTGTCGGTGATCGGCAGGTCGACCTCGAACCAGAAGGTCGAGCCCCTCCCCGGCGCGCTCTCCACGCCGATGCGGCCGCCCATGGCGTCGATGATCCGCTTGCAGATCGCCAGCCCCAGACCCGTGCCCCCGAACCGCCGCGAGACGCCGGCGTCGGCCTGGATGAAGCGTTCGAACACCGCCTCGTGCATGTCGCCCGGCACGCCGATGCCGGTGTCGCGCACCTCGATCCGCAGGCGCTGGCCGACCGCCGAGGCCTGCTGGCTGACCGAGATCAGGATCCGCCCCTCGCTCGTGAACTTCACGGCGTTGGACAGGAAGTTCAGCAGCACCTGGTTCAGCCGCGCGGCGTCGCCGACCAGGGGCTTCAGGCCCGGCCCGAACTCCACCAGCACCGGCAGGCCCTTTTGCTGGGCCTGGGTCTCGATCAGGGCGGCGGCCGAGCGGGCCATGTCGCAGGGCCGGAAGGGTTCGGCGTCGAACTCCAGCCCCGCCTCCAGGCGCGAGAAGTCGAGCACGTCGTTGATCACGCCCAGCAGGGTGTTGCTGGCCTCGTGGATCAGCCGCACCTGCCGCGCGTCGGTCTCCGACAGGGCCGACGACTGCCGCAAGAGGCCCGAGAAGCCGATGATCGCCGTCAGCGGCGTGCGCAGCTCGTGGGTCATGTTGGCCAGGAAGTCGGCCTTGGCGGCGGCTGCGCCCTGCGCCTCCTGCGCGGCCTGGGCCAGGTCCTGCGCCAGGCGCTTGCGCTCGGTGACGTCGCGGCTGGTGGCGATGAAGCCGCCGCCGTCCTCGGCCGGCACCAGCGAATAGGTGCTCTCGATCCAGATCTGCGTCCCGTCCTTGCGGCGGAAGCGGTATTCCAGCGTGCGGGTGTCTGTCGGCCTCTTCAGCTCGCGGATGGCCGCCACCGCCTTGGCCCCGTCCTCTTGATCGACGCCCAGCAGGTTCGGCGCGACCAGGAACTCCTCGGGCGTGTAGCCGGTCAGCCGCTCGATGGCCGGCGAATTGTAGAGCCGCTTGCCCTCGCGATTCCACAGCGACAGCGCGTCGGTCAGGTTGTTGGCCAGGATGCCGTACAGCGACTCCTGCTCGCGCAGCCGCGCCAGGGCGCGCTCGGCCTCCAGCCGCCGCCGCTCGGCCTCCTCGGCCGACTGGCGCTGCACCTTCAGGCTCTCGTACAGGTCGCGCTTGGCCGCCTTCAGGCTCAGGCGCTGGCTATGGAGGAAATAGACCAGCGGCCCGCCTGCGATCGCGACGATGGTCATCGTCATCCACGGCGTGAAGATGTACGGCCGCGCCAGCAGCAGCACGTTCACCACGTAGTCCGTCCCGACCGCCAGGACCGCCACGACCGCGATGGTGGCGAGGGTGCGAAGGATGCTGGCTCTGAACATGGCCCCAGGATCGACGGCGCGACGGATCGAACGGCTCGACCCCTCCCGTTTGTCCATCATCTAGGAGTCCGAGGTGCTAAAATCGAAGCCTCGGAAGCCTTCGAAACACCCATCGCGACGCTAGGCCGCAGGGCTGACCACACCCAAGGTAGCGCTTGCGGCAGCGCTCTCGCGACCGGGCGTCGGCTAGCCGACCGCCGCCGCGCGGGCGAAGGCGTCCAGCGGCACGACCTTGCCGTCGATCCGCACCGGCGCGCGGGCGTCAGGGGCGGCGTTCAGCGCCAGGCCATCGATCGACAGGCCCTTCACGTGCCGCGCCCACAGACCCCAGGCCGGCGGATCGCCGAACATCCGCGGCTCGGGATAGGCGTCGGCCAGATCCGGCGGCTCGACGCCCGCCGCCTTGGCCCCGCCCAGGAACGACAGCGAAAGCCCCTCCAGCCGCACGTCCTCGATCGGCGCGTCCGGCAGGCCGGCCAGGATCACCGGCAGGTCGGCCCGCGCCTCGGATCCGGCCAGGTTGCGCACCCGCACCCGGCGCAGCGCCCCGGCCCTGGTCCCCTCCGGCCCGCGCAGCCGCGCGCCCAGCCGCAGGAACAGCGGCGCGCTGGTCATCTCGACCAGCCGCACGTCCTCGATCTCGACGTCCTCGATCGTCCCGCCGTCGACGGTCTCCAGCGCCAGCCCGCGCGAGCGCTCCAGCAGGCAGTCCTTGATCCTGATCCGGCGGAAGTCCCCGTTGCTCTCGGTGCCGATCTTGATGCGGCCGGTGACCCGGTCCTGGTCCGGCGCGATCTGTTGGGTCCGCCCCAGGCTGCCGTCCAGCACCGTGCCCAGGTCGAAGCCCGAGACGTGGCAGCCGACGATCTCGACGTCTTCCGTGGGCAGGACCTCGCCCAGGGCCATCGAGGCCTTCAGCACGATGGCGTCGTCGTTGGGCGTGTTGACCCGGCAGTGGGCGATCCGCACCCGCCGGCAGGCGTCGATGTCGAGCCCGTCGCGGTTGGTGTCGATCAGCAGGGTTTCGATCGCCAGGTCCTCGCAGCCCGTCGCCAGCAGCGCGAAGTGCCCGCCGCGATGGATCGTGAAGCCCGACAGACGCACGCCTCGGCAGCGCTTCAGGGCGATCGCCTTGTTGCCCTGGCCGATCATCGCCGCCCGCTCGGGCACGAGCTCGGCCATGGCCTCGGCCGAGAGGCCCACCATGCTCAGCGGAAACTCGCCGGCCTGCCGGCGCCAGCGCGACCCCGGCCCCTCGCGGGTCAGGCCCTCGCCGTCGATGCGGCCGGGACCGACGATGGCCACGTCCTCCAGGTCCTCGCCCCAGATCAGGCTGTTGCGCCAGTGGCTGTGGCCGAAGTCCTGGTAGAGGTCGTGCGGATTGTCCTCCGGCGGATCATAGGCCCCGCCGTGCCGCGCCGGATCGGCCGCGACCAGCACGCAGCCCTCGTCCAGCCGCAGGGTCACCCCGCTGGCCAGCCGGATGGAGAAGCTCAGATAGCGCCCCGCCGGCAGCCGCACGATCCCGCCGCCGGCCGCGGACGCCGCCGCGATGGCGGCGTTTATCGCGTCGGTGTCCAGCGCCTGCCCGTCGCCGACGGCGCCGAAGGTCCGGACGTCGAAGGTCACGTGTAGAGGCCGTGACGGCGCAGGAACGGCGGCAAGAGCTGCGGCCAGCTCATGTCCAGCCCCTTGGGGCCCGTCAGGCCAAAGCCGTGGCCGCCCTTCTCGAACATGTGCAGCTCGCTGGGCACGCCGGCCTTGCGCAGGGCCGAGTACAGCAGCAGCGAGTTGTCGGCCGGCACCACCTTGTCGTCGGCGGCGGTGGCGATGAAGGTCGGCGGCGTGTCGGCCGGCACGTCCAGCTCCAGCGAGACCGCCTTGCGCCGCGCTTCGGAGGCGTCGGCGCCCAGCAGTTCCTTCAGCGAGCCGCCGTGCGCGAACGGCGGCTGCATGGTCACCACCGGATAGAACAGCCCCGCCACCGACGGCCGCGTCGACAGCGTGTCGATGGCGTCGATCGGGGCGTAGGTCTGGCGCTTGAACTGGGTCGACAGCCGCCCGGCCAGGTGACCGCCGGCCGAGAAGCCCATCACGCCCACGCGCTCGGGATCCAGGCCCAGCTCGCCGGCCCGCGAGCGGATGATGCGGATGGCCCGTTGGGCGTCCTGCAAAGCGACGTCCGGTCCTGCCGCCCAGCCGTCGGCCGGCAGTCGGTAGGTCATCACGAAGGCGGTCACGCCCTGGTCGGCGATCCACTGGTCGATCGCTCCGCCGGCCTTGCTGACCGCCACCCGCACATAGCCGCCGCCCGGGATCATCAGGATCGCCGCGCCGTTGGGGTTCTTGGGCCGGCGCATCATCAGCACCGGATCGTTGATGTGCAGGAAGGCCGTGTCGTTGGGATCGCCGCCCGGCGTGCGCAGGATCACCTGCTCCTTGGCCGTGACCTTCTCGCCGCCCGGGGCCTTGCCCGGCCAGATCGGCTGGATCTCCAGCAGGGAAGCGGCGGGCTTAACAGCCTCAGGAGCAGCGCCTTGCGCCAGGGCCGGGCTGGCGGCGGTCGCGCCGGCCAGGGCCAGGAGGGAGCGACGGTCGATCATCGGATACCTCAATTTCCGCGCAGGGCCGCGCTGCTGCGCGCCGCGCTGGGAGCCATGACGAAGCTGTCGGGCGGGGTCGGCCTGGCCGGATCGAACGTCCCGGCGTCGGCGGAAAGATGGCGCGCCAGCTCCGGCACGCCCGCCTTGATCCCTTCCACGACGCACCGCGCCAGTTCATAGGCGCCGTAGTTGTCGTGGTGGGTGATGTCCTTGCCGCCGTCGGCGAAGGCCTTGGGCGATTCCGCCGGCCCCAGGGCCTCGTAGAAGACCTTGCTCATGGCCGCCAGATCGATCACCGGCACGCCCAGCTCCTGGCCCACCGCCAGCACGGCGGCCGGATAGTCGCCGTGGGTGTTGACGATCCGCCCCTCGGCGTCGAAGCGCCGGCGGTGCATCGAGGTCACCAGCACGGGCGTGGCGTTCCTGCGCCGGAACTCGCCGACATAGGCCTTGAGGTAGTCGCGCCAGGTCGTGGCCGCCTCGACATAGGTCTGGGGCCAGTTCGCTTTCTGGTCGTTGTGGCCGAACTGGATCAGCGCGAAGTCGCCGGCCCGCGTCTGGCTCAGCACCTTGTCCAGCCGATGCTCCATCAGGAACGACTTCATCGTCTCGCCGGACTCGGCGTGGCTGGCCACCGACACGGTCGGGGCGAAGAACCTGGGCAGCATCTGGCCCCAGCCGGCCGCCGGCTCAAACGGCTGGTCGGTGACCGTCGAGTCGCCCAGCAGGAAGACGCGCGGCACGCTGGCCGGCTCGACGCTCATCCGCGCCACCTTGGGGGTCGGGCCGCAGAACTCGACGGTCAGCCTGTCGTCCCAGTTGGGCGTGCCCTTCTCGCGCGGATTGAGGATCACCTCGGTCCCGCCCGGGGCGTTCTTGGGCGGCGGCGGCAGGGCGGGGTTACGGGTGTTCACGACGAACACCACCTCGCAGCGCTCCTTGGCCTTGGTGCGGATCTGCTCGGCCATCAGCCGGCGGGATTCGGCCTTCACGGTCAGGTCCGCGCCGCCGTCCACCTCCAGCGTCACGCGCCAGTCGCCTTCCGGAACCGCGACCGAGAACGACCGCCCCTCCCCCGGTTCGAAGCCGTAGCCGGCGGCGGGGTCGTACAGGCGGTCGGCCGCGACGGCCGTCCAGCCCTCGCGCGGCTTGCTGGTGAAATCGAATTTGAGGGCGGTCATCGGCGTTTCTCCCGCCAGGGCGGCGGTCGCCGGCGCCAGAATCAGGCCGGCCAGAACGCTGCGTCGCTTCAGCTGCATCCTCGTCGGTCTCCCCCTCGCGCGCGGCTGACGGCCGCCGTTCTTCGCCGGACCATTCCCGAATAACGGCCGCCAGCGCAAGATATTTCACATGTCGCCACACAAAACCAATATGTGGGACAAATAGTGAAGCCCGCCGGACCAATCCGACGAAACGCGGCTTGCGACGCATGGGAGGCCCGACTATGTTCCGCGCCGCTTCTCACGGCCACCCCCGTGTCGACAGCGGGCCGGTAGCTCAGTGGTAGAGCATTCGACTTTTAATCGAATGGTCCTGGGTTCGAATCCCAGCCGGCCCACCACCTTCCCTTTGAAATCCAACGTGTTTTGAGTTTCCCCTTCGGGGAACCGGGCGCCCGCGACGCCCCTCCCGCCCAAACTGCGCCTTGGTTCCAGGCGAACTCGGCTCAACCATTCGAAAGCCCCTCTCGATTCGTCTTCAACGGCGGATGACGAGTTGGCTTCAGGCGCGTTAGGGTCACGTCATGCGAAGTCTGCTCCTCCTCGCCGCCGCGCTTCCCCTGCTCGCCGCCTGCGCCAGCACCCGTGAACCGGCCCCGGAGCCGCCGCCCGAAAAGATCCAGACCACGTCCGAGGCCAACAAGGACGGCATCGGCGGCGCGGTGACCGCGCCCCTGCGCGACGTCAACCTGATGCGCACCAAGATCCCGGCCGCCCTGCTGGAGGCCATGCAGGATCCCTACGCCCGCCCCATGCCCGCCAGCTGCGGCCAGCTGACCGCCCTGATCAAGCCGCTCGACGCGGCCCTGGGCATCGACATGGACCAGGTCCCGCCCGGCGAGGACGAGGACTTGATGGACCGGGGCCGCAAGGCCGCCGGCGACGCCGCCCTGGGCGCCATGGCCAGCGCCGCCCAGGACCTGATCCCGATGCGCGGCTGGGTCCGCAAGCTGACCGGGGCCGAAAAGCACGACCGCCTCGTGCAGTCGGCCATGGCCGCCGGCGCCGTGCGCCGCGCCTATCTCAAGGGCCTGGGCGAGGCGCGCGGCTGCATGCCGCCGGCCACGCCCCAGCACCGCGGCGAGCCCCAGCCCGAGCCCAAGAAGCGCCGCTTCCCGTTCATGGGCGGCAATGACGCGCCCCCGCCCCCGCCGCCCAAGCCTGCGCCCTCGGTGGTCGGCCCGACCGTCGAGCCCATCCCCGACGTCCACGCCCCCCCGGCCGAACCGGCGACGGCCGCGCCGCAAGCCAAGCGCAAGCCCCGCTTCCCGATCGTCCCCGCCCCCGCCGCGCCACAACCGGCGCCGACGCCGACGGGGCCGCAGGGGCCTACCGACTGACCCTCTCCCAGAGGGAGAGGGAGGGGCCCGCGCGAAGCGTGGGAGGGTGAGGGGTTACGCCGCCAACCGGCGTGCCGGCACGCCGTCTCCGGTCCCTAACCCCTCATCCGACGCTTCGCGCCACCTTTTCCCTATGGGAGAAGGAAACCCGCGTCGGACGGGGATAGGCGGACGTCTATCCCCGTTGAGCTCGCGAATGAGTTCAACCCGATCAACGCCGTAAAACTTTCTCACGCCCGTGGATCAGACGCGTCGAAATCCCCCGCACAATAGACCCCGTCCCGTCGCAGGGAGAGGGCGCAAGGATCCGGCCCGAAGCGTGCGACGGCGATGCGATCGAGCGGGGCTGAAGGAGCGGCAAGAGCCGGGCCTGAAGGCTTAAACGAGGATGGGGGACGTAAACCCATCCATCGGGAGTCTGCCTGCAATAGGCTCCCGCCCGTCCGAGGGTCCGCTCCGGCGCCTTCTGTCTGCACGCGATGGCTAGCGAAGCTC
>NZ_JBWKPK010000018.1:0-109600 GCF_059418205.1 Caulobacter sp. GW821-FHT09B11
CTGCGGGGCCGGTTGCGGGGCCTGGGGCGGACGCGCCAGGGCGGCCGCGCCGCGGCTCGACGGCGCGGCGAAGGTCGGCGTCGCGGCGGCGGCGGCGTTCATCGTGCTGACCGCCTCGCTCAGCATCTCGTAGTTGCGGCGCACGCGGTCCTGGAAGGCCTGGTCGATCGCCGCCGTCTCCTCGGCGGTCTTGCGGGCGGCGGCGCGCAGATCGTCGATGCCCTTCTCGATCTGGGCGCGGACCTCGGCGGCGCGGGCCAGCGCCTCGCCCGGCAGGGCGGCGCTGCGCTGGCCGGCCTCGGCCAGGATGCGCTCCATCTCGGCGATCGAGCCACGGGCGGTCTCGACGGTCTCGGCCAGCTTCTGGGCGGTGCGGGCGCCGGCCTGCTCGACCACCTGGGCCGAGCTCTCGATCAGGTCGCGGGCTTCCTGCATGCGCGATTCGAACACCGCGTCGGCCTTCTGGCCGGCCGAGAAGGCGATCTCGTTCAGCTGGTCGACGCGGCCGCGCGCGGTCTCGACGCGCAGCTCGACGCCCTCCCCGGCCCGCTGGGCGGCGTCGGTGATGGCGTTCATGGCGCGGGTCAGTTCGCCCTCGAGGTCGCCGCGGCGATCGGCGGCGGCGGCTTCCAGGCGGGCCAGTGCGGCTTGCGTCTCGGCGGCCAGGGCCTCGCGCTCGGCGCGGGCGGCCTCGGCCATCTCGCGCAGCTGGTCGCCGGACGAGACGATCAGGCCGCGCAGCACCTCGGCGCCCATGGCGGCGATGTCGCCCAGTTCCGACGCGCCGACGCGGGTGTAGGCCACGAACTCGGTGAGCTGGGCGGTGCGGGTCTCGGTCTCGGAGGAGAAGTCCTCCTGGTCGGCGCGCAGGGCCTGGGCGGCGGTCACCAGGGCGGCGCGCTGCGAGGCGAGGCTGCGTTCGACGCTGCCGATCTGGTCGCCGACGCCCTGGCCGGCGGTTTCCAGGCGGGCGATCTGGCGCGACAGGTCCTCGGCCCCGATGCGGGCGGCGTCGGACGCCTCGGCGGCGGCGGCGGCCAGATCGGCGGCGCGGGCGGCGAGCGCGGCTTCGGCCTCGCGCAGCTGGGTTTCGGCGAGGTCGGAGGCCTCGGCGACCATGCGGGCCTGGCTGCCGATGGCGTCGACCACCGAGGTCGACTGGGCGTCCAGCGTGGTCGACAGCGCCTGCATGGCGCTGCGCTCGTGGCCCAGGCCCTCGGCCAGTTGCTTGGCCATGCGGCTGGAGGTGTCGGCGGCCTCGACCAGGCGGGCGGTCTCTTCGGCTAGCGCCTGGCGCAGGGTGACGATGCGCTCGCGGGCGGCGTCGGCGGCGCTGGTGGCCGCGTCGATCTGGCCGCTGAGGGCGTCGACCACGCCGGTGGCGCCGGCGGCGGCCAGGGTGGCGGGGGTCAGCAGCTGGTCGGTCAGCTGGCGGGTGCGGCGCAGCTCGGCCGACACGCCCAGCGCCTGGCGCAGCATGTAGGCGGCCAGCAGGATGAAGGCGGCCGGACCGGCGGCCAGGGCCGAGAACACCGCCATGGTGATCGGCAGCGGCAGGCTGGGCCCGTAGCCGAGGGCGAACATCACCGGGGCCACGGCCCACAGGGCGGCGACGCAGACGGCCAGGCTCCAATAGACGCCGCCGGGCATCGGCTTGTGCTCGGTCGTCTCCGACAGGGCGTGCACTCGGCGTTCGGGCGTCTGGGCCGAAGACTGGGCGACCGACTGCTTGGCCGGCTCCGGCTTGGCGGGCGGTTCGGGCTCGACGCGCGGAGCCGGCGGCTGGGCGGCGGCGGGCGCGGTCAGGAAGGTGGGCAACGGCGACAGGTCGTCGGCCGGCGAGCGCTCTCGCTCGCGTTCGGCCTTCAGGCGCGCGCGCATCGAACCATACTGCGGGACGGGCTCGGGTCCGGGAGCCGGCGCGGCTTCAGGCTCCGGCGCGGGGGCCTCGGCGACCGGTTCCGGGGCGACCGGTTCCGGGGCGACCGGCTCTGGGGCGATGGGTTCCGGCTCGGGCTCGGGCGTCTTGTTCGAGCGGAAGAACGAGCGGCGGGCCGTGGTGCGGTCCTCGCGCAGCACCGGCTCGAACGGATCGGGCGTGGGGGCCTGGGGTTCCGGTTCAGGCGCGGGTTCGGGCGCGACCGACGAGGTCAGCGGCTCGGGGACCGGTTCGGCGGAAGGCTCGGACTGAGGCTCGGGGGCCAGGTACGACGGCGGACGCGCGCCGCGCGGCGGCGCGGCCAGGAACCCGGTTTCGGGATCAGCGATGTCGAGGTCGTTGTCGGGCTCGGTGACCGGCGCGTCGGGGTCCGGCTCCTGGGAGGCGAAGGCGAGCGAGTCGGCCCCATCCTGACTGGAGAGCGGCACACCAGAAGCGGGCGCCGCATCCTCGCGGGGCGTCTCCACCGGCAGGGTGGAAAAGTCGAGCGGTCGGCGCTTCTTAGGCTTCATACGCAGCCACTGTCCCAAGGCGAACGATGAGGGGGCCTCTCACAGCGACACAGCGCGCAAGCCCCTTCTTCGCGCAGGCGAATAAACCTAGCCGCGAAAGACGCCTGCGCATAGCCGCTTGCAACGGTTTTCCCCAGAGCCGGCCAAGCCTTACGGGCGCCGAAGGGACTTTTCGAGGCGCTCCCGAGGCGGACGGATCAGACGCGGACGACGCCCGCGGCGCGCTCGGGGCAGACGATCGGCGGCGGCGAATCGATGCGCGCGGCTGTGCGCGGCGTACGCGCCACGGTGCGTTCGGCCTTGGACTTGGGCATCTTGTTCTCGATGACCACGCCGAATTGGCAAAGGGCCATGGCCGAGAGCCACAGCACGATCGCCGCGAAGATTTCAGTCAGGAATGACATCGGTTCACCCGTCGGTCCGATATCGTCGTTATGCCGCAACCTACGGCCAGGCTCGAATGAACTTTTGGTCATGTTGCCGCAACCCGGCGCCCACACAAGCTTACAGCGACCCTAGATTTCTGCGCCTTGCCCGCAAGGCCCCGGAGACCTAGGTCGCAGGCTCCCCCGGTTCTTCGTCGAACGCCGCCTGGCGCCGATGAAGTTTTTCTGTTTGCGGACGACTGTCTTGCCCCTTACCCAGCTTGCACCCCAGGCGTCCGCCGTCGCTTTCGAGCCGCCTATGCCCGCGATCACGCCCGCTCGCCTCACCCACCTGCAGCGCCTGGAAGCCGAGAGCATCCACATCATGCGCGAGGTCGCGGCCGAGTGCGAAAACCCGGTGATGCTGTATTCGATCGGCAAGGACAGCGCGGTGATGCTGCACCTGGCCGCCAAGGCGTTCTATCCCAGCAAGCCGCCCTTCCCGCTGCTGCACGTCGACACGACCTGGAAGTTCAAGGCGATGTACGAGCTGCGCGACAAGATCGCCGAGCAGCTGGGCTTCGACCTCCTGGTCCACAAAAACCCCGAGGCCGAGGCGCGCGGCATCAACCCGTTCGACCACGGCAGCGCCCTGCACACCGACCTCTGGAAGACCGAAGGCCTCAAGCAGGCCCTGGCCAAGTACGGCTTCGACGCGGCCTTCGGCGGCGCCCGCCGCGACGAGGAGAAGAGCCGCGCCAAGGAGCGGGTGTTCAGCTTCCGCTCGGCCGAGCAGCGCTGGGACCCGAAGAACCAGCGCCCCGAGCTGTGGAAGCTCTACAACACCCGCAAGCATCCCGGTGAGTCCTTGCGCGTCTTCCCGATCTCCAACTGGACCGAGCTGGACGTCTGGCAATACATCCACCTGGAGAACATCCCGATCGTGCCGCTCTACTTCTCGGCCCCGCGGCCGGTGGTCGAGCGCGACGGCGCGCTGATCATGGTCGACGACGAGCGCTTCCGCCTGCGCGAGGGTGAAGAGCCGCAGATCAAGAGCGTCCGCTTCCGCACCCTCGGCTGCTATCCGCTGACCGGCGCCGTCGAGAGCACCGCCTCGACCCTGCCCGAGATCATCCAGGAGATGCTCCTGACCACCACCAGCGAGCGCCAGGGGCGGGTCATCGACCACGACCAGTCCGCCTCGATGGAGAAGAAGAAGCAGGAGGGCTACTTCTGATGGCTCACCAATCCGCCCTCATCGCCGAAGACATCGAGGCCTATCTCGAGGCCCACCAGAACAAGTCGCTGCTGCGCTTCATCACCTGCGGCAGCGTCGATGACGGCAAGTCCACCCTGATCGGTCGGCTGCTCTACGACAGCAAGATGATCTTCGAGGACCAGATGGCCGCCCTCGAGGCCGACTCCAAGCGCGTCGGCACGCAAGGCGGGGCGATCGACTTCGCCCTGCTGGTCGACGGCCTGGCCGCCGAGCGCGAGCAAGGCATCACCATCGACGTCGCCTACCGGTTCTTCTCGACCGACAAGCGCAAGTTCATCGTCGCCGACACCCCCGGCCACGAGCAGTACACCCGCAACATGGTCACCGGCGCCTCGACCGCCGACGCGGCCGTGATCCTGATCGACGCGCGCAAGGGCGTGCTGACCCAGACCCGCCGCCACTCCTACCTCGTGTCCTTGCTCGGCATCCGCAACGTGGTGCTGGCGGTCAACAAGATGGACCTGGTCGACTGGGACCAGGCGGTGTTCGACGCCATCGTCGCCGACTACCGCGCCTTCGCCGAAAAGATCGGCCTGAACGTCTTCACCCCGATCCCGATCTCGGGCCTGGGCGGCGACAACATCGCCGTGAAGAGCGAGCACACGCCGTGGTTCGACGGCCCGATCCTGATGGACTGGCTGGAGAGCGTCGAGGTCGAGGACAGCCTGCAGGCCCAGCCGTTCCGCATGCCGGTGCAGTGGGTCAACCGCCCCAATCTCGACTTCCGCGGCTTCTCGGGCCAGCTGGCCTCGGGCGTGGTCAAGCCGGGCGACCGGGTCAAGGTGCTGCCGTCTGGCCGTGAAAGCCGGGTGTCGCGGATCGTGACCCTGCCTGGCGACCTGGATCAGGCCGTGGCCGGCCAGTCGGTGACCATCACCCTGGCCGACGAAGTCGACGTCTCCCGCGGCGACGTGCTGGTCGCCGCCGACAGCCCCTCGGCCGTCGCCGGCCAGTTCGAGGCCACCCTGGTGTGGATGGACGACGAGCCCCTGCCCCCGGGCCGCTCCTACCTGCTGAAGATCGGCGCGCGCCTCGTGGGCGCCAGCGTCACCGAGATCAAGCACCGGGTGAACGTCAACACGCTGGAGCACACGGCCGCCAAGCGGCTGGAACTCAACGAGATCGCCCACGTCAACATCTCGCTCGACCAGGCCATCCCGTTCGAGGCCTATGCCGACAACCGGGATCTGGGCGGCTTCATCCTGATCGACCGGATCAGCAACCGCACCGTCGGCGCGGGCCTGCTGAACTTCGCCCTGCGCCGGGCCGACAACATCCACTGGCAGCACACCGACGTCTCCAAGGCCTCGCGCGCGGCCCTCAAGAGCCAGCGCGGCCGCGTCGTGTGGCTGACGGGCCTGTCGGGCGCGGGCAAGTCGACCATCGCCAACCTGGTGGAAAAGCGCCTGCACGCCCTGGGCCGTCACACCTACCTGCTGGACGGCGACAACGTTCGCCACGGCCTCAACAAGGACCTCGGCTTCACCGAGGAAGACCGCGTCGAGAACATCCGCCGGGTGGCCGAGGTCGCCAAGCTGATGGTCGACGCCGGCCTGATCGTGCTGACCGCCTTCATCTCGCCCTACCGGGCAGAGCGTCGCCTGGCGCGCGAGATCCTCAACGAGGGCGAGTTCGTCGAGGTGTTCGTCGACACTCCGCTGGCCGTGGCCGAGAGCCGCGACGTCAAGGGCCTCTACAAGAAGGCGCGCGCGGGCCAGCTGAAGAACTTCACCGGCATCGACAGCCCCTACGAGGCGCCCGAGGCGGCCGAACTGGTCATCGATACGACCAAGGTCGATCCGGTGGCCGCCGCCGAGCAGATCGTCGAATGGCTGGAAGGCCAGGAGATCGCCTACGACATCTAGGGAAAGGGTCCTTCCCCTTTCCTCCCGTCATTCCCGCCCTTGTGGCGGGACCCCTTCTGTCAGCCACAGGTGCGGACGGGGCGGCGTGCTCAGCACGCCGCTTGCACTTCACGTGTCAGCGGACCCAGGGTTTCCCGCCACAAGGGCGGGAATGACGGGAGTTTGGTGAAAGCTCAGGCCGCCGCCTTCACCCGCGCGCTGCGGCCCAGCACCAGCGCGCCGACCAGGCCCGCCGCGCCCAGCGCCGCCATCGCCCAGTAGCCCTTCACGCCCAGGGCGTCGAACAGCGGCCCCGAGGCCAGGGTCGCCGCGCCCAGGGTGAAGCCCTGCGACACCGCCGAGTTCAGGGCCTGGGCGGCCGAGGCGCTGCGGGGCGGGGTCAGGCGCTCGATCAGCTGCAGCGAGGCCAGGAAACTCGCTGCAAAGGTAAAGGCGTGCAGGGCCTGCAGCGGGAACAGCGCCCACAGCGGCGGGGCGAAGGCGTAGGCCGTCCAGCGGATCACCGCCGCGCCGGCGCCCATGGCCAGCAGCTTGCCCGGCCCCACCCGTCGCCGCCACGGTTCCAGGAACCACATGAACCCGACCTCGGCCGCGACGCCGACGCCCCACAGCACGCCGATCACCGGCTCGGGGATTTCCTGCCGCCGCCAGAGGATGGTCGAGAAGCTGTAATAGAAGCCGTGCGCGCCCTGGATCAGGCCGGCCGTGACCACCGCCAGCACGAACACCCGGTCGGTCAGCAGCTGGCCCAGGCCCTTCCAGCGCTCGCGCTTGGGCGGGGCCTCGCCCTCCTCGTGCACCTGTTCGGCCGGCACCAGGACGAAGGCGGCGGCCGCCGCCAGCAGGGCCGCCACGGTGATCCAGACGACGATGATGTCGGCCCCGGCGATCGTCAGCACCACGCCCATGACGAGGTTGGCGGCGATGAAGGCGCTGGAGCCGCTGCCGCGCGGCAGGCCGTAGTTGAAGCCCTCCAGCCGCGCCCGGCGCAGAGTGACCACGTCGATCAGCGGCGAGATGGTCGACAGCAGGGTGGCGCCCAGCAGCCAGCAGATCAGCAGGCCCCAGAAGCCCGGCGCTATGAGCATCGCGAGATAGGCGACGGCGGCGGCCACCGCCAGCAGCACCATCGGCGAGCGGCGCAGCCGGAACCCGTCGGCCCACACGGCCAGCACCGGTCCCGTGAAGGGCTTGAGCAGCAGCGGCGCGGCCAGCACGGCGCCGATCTCGGCTCCCGACAGCCCCTTGGCCCGCAGGAAGGTGGCGACGTAGGGCAGGCTCACGCCCGTGCCCAGATAGATGGCCACGTAGAACAGGCAGAGGCGGACGACGAGCGGCATGGCCGTCCCGTAGATCGGCGTTGGGCGAAGGGGAAGACGTTTCGCGCGGAAAGCCCCCTCAGTCGCTCCGCGACAGCTCCCTACTCCTCCCCCGTGAAACGGGGGAGGTGGCGCGGCGCTATCAGCGCCGTGACGGAGGGGGCGACCGCCGCTGCCCCGCCCGTCTCGCCCCCTTCCACCACTTCGTGGTCCCCCTCCCCCGTTTCACGGGGGAGGAGTTAGGGATCGCTACTCCGCCCCGCCGAAGCGCGCGGCCCATTCGGCGATCATGTCGTCGTCGATCTTCTTGAACAGCACTTCGGGCGCGCGCACCGCCTGGCCGGCGGGCACGGTCGAGAGCTCGGCGGCGACGTCGGCGGTCGGCCAGGCCGGCGGCCAGGGCTGGGCGAAGGCCTCGCCGATCTTCTCGGCGGCGAACGGGATGAACGGCGCGGAGATGCGGGCGTAGAGCGCGGCCAGGTTCAGGGCCGTGCGCACGATCACGGCGGCGCGGTCGCGGTCGGTCTTGATCGCCGTCCACGGAGCGGCTTCCTGCAGGTACTCGTTGCCGACCACCCACAGGGCGCGCAGCGCCTGGGCGCTCTTGCGGATCTCGATGGCGTCCATCTGCTCGGAGAGGTCGGCCAGGCGCGCGGCGACGTCGGCGTAGAGCTTCTCCTCCAGCGGACCGATCTCGCCGCCCTCCGGAACGAGGCCGTCGAACTTGCTCTCGTTGAACTTCAGGATGCGGTTGACGAAGTTGCCCAGCACGTCGGCCAGGTCGCGGTTCACGGCGCTGGCGAACTGCTCCCAGGTGAAGGCCGTGTCGCTGCCTTCCGGCGAGTTCGAGGTCAGGTACCAGCGCCACAGATCCGGCGGCAGGATGTCGAGCGCCGCGTCCATGAACACGCCGCGCTTGTTGCTGGTCGAGAACTTGCCGCCGTACCAGTTCAGCCAGTTGAAGGCCTTGAGCATGTCGACGCTCTTCCACGGCTCTTCCGAGCCGAGGATGGTGGCCGGGAAGCTGACCGTGTGGAACGCCACGTTGTCCTTGCCCATGAACTGGACGTAGCGGACGTCGTCGGCGCCGGCGTCGGTGCGCCACCACGAGCGCCAGTCGCGATCCGACCCGGCCTCGGCCCACTCCTGGGTGGCGGCGATGTATTCGATCGGCGCGTCGAACCAGACGTAGAAGACCTTCTCCTCCATGCCCGGACGCGGCAGGCCATCCTTGGTCACCGGCACGCCCCAGGCGAGATCCCGGGTGATGCCGCGATCGATCAGGCCTTCGTCCAGGTGCTTGTAGGCGATCGACTTGGCCAGGGTCGGCCAGTCGGGATGGCTGTCGACCCAGGCGCGGATGCGCTCGGCCATCTTGGTCTGGAGGAGATAGAGGTGCTTGGTGTCGCGCACCTCCAGGTTCCGCGAGCCCGAGATCACCGAGTAGGGATCCTTCAGGTCGGTCGGGTCCAGCAGGTTGCCGCAGTTGTCGCACTGGTCGCCGCGGGCCTTTTCGAAGCCGCAGTGCGGGCAGGTGCCCTCGATGTAGCGGTCGGGCAGGAAGCGGCGGTCGTCGATCGAGTAGACCATCTGGTCGACCCGCTCCTCGATCAGGCCCTGGGCCTCCAGAACCTCGGCGAAGTGCTGGGTCAGGCGATGGTTCTGCGGCGAGGACGAGCGGCCGAAGTGGTCCCACGACAAGCCGAAGGCGCGGCCCACGTCGTGCTGCAGCACGTGCTGCTCCTCGCAATAGGTCGCCACGTCCTGGTCGGCGGCGGCGGCGGCCAGTTCGGCCGGGGTGCCGTGCTCGTCGGTGGCGCAGATGTAGAGGGTGTCGTGGCCCCGGGCCCGCTGGAAGCGCGCATAGACGTCGGCCGGCAGCATCGACCCCGCGAGGTTCCCCAGGTGCTTGATGCCGTTGATGTACGGCAGGGCCGAGGTGATCAGGATGCGGGCCATGGGACGGGGCGTCTTTCCGGGGGCGAACAACGAACAGGAAGCGTCCGCATATAGAAGCCCCCGCGCCGAAGGGAAAGCTTCGCCGGACGACCGCAACCCCGCCGCGCGGCGAAATCACGGGCTCGCGCGTTTGGCGTTTTCGGGTTTGGATGGGCGCGCCCCTCTCCCCCGACCGGAGGACGCATGTTCCGACGCCGCCTGCCGCTGCTGCTGCTCGTCCTCGCCGTGCTGCTGGCCGGCGGCTGGTGGTGGTGGCGCGAGAGACCCGATCCCTCGGTCATGCACGTCTTCCCCGGCGTGCGCGGCCCGGCCAAGGCCTCGAAGATCGTCGAACCGCCCCGCACCCGCATCGCCCAGTTCGACAGGGGCGGCCCGCACCGCCTAGCCATACTGGTCACCGACCCGCAGTCGGGATGGCTGGGCCTGGTGCGCGGCTTCCGCGCCCACGGCGTGCCGATCACGGTCACGCAGGATCCCGCCAAGGCCCTGACCCACAGGGTGGTGCTGGTCTATCCGATCGTCTCGGGCCGGGTGCTGACCGCCGACCAGCTGCGCGCCCTGGCCCAGCACGTTCGCGACGGCGGCACGGTGCTGGCCTTCAACCTGGCGGGCGGGGGCCTGGGCGAGCTGTTCGGCGTCGGGCCGGGAACCGAGGCCTCGTCCCGCCTGCGCCTGCGCTGGAGCCAGACCACCGGCGAGCCGGAGGCCGACGAGATCGTCGTCTCCTCGGCCGGCGAGGCCAAGGTCGCCAGCGTCGGCTACGCGCCGGGGACGGCGCAGGTCGCCGCCCGCTTCGACGACGGCTCGGTGGCCGCCGCCTGCCGCCAGGTGGGCGGCCAGGCCTGCGTGCTGGGCGTCGATCTCGGCTCGCTGGCCCAGCGGTCGATGAACGGCCGCGCCGAGGCCTTGGCCCGGCGCTACGTCAACGGCTACGAGCCCTCGCTCGACAGCCTGTTCCGCTGGGTGCGCGACCTCTACGTGGCCGGCGAGCCGATGCCCTGGCTGGTCTCCACCGCCCCGGCCGGCAAGCAGGTGTCGATCCTGTTCACCCACGACGTCGACTACGGCCCGTCGGTGCATAACGCCCTGGCCTATGCCGACGCCCTGAAGGCGCGCGACATTCGCGGGACCTTCTACGTCCAGACCAAGTACATGAAGGACTACAACGACAAGGTGTTCTTCGACGACGCGGCGGTGACCGACGTCAAGGGCCTGCTGGCGCGCGGCCAGGAGGTGGGCAGCCACACCGTCGCCCACTCCGGGGCCTTCGAGCACACCATGCCGCTGGGAAACGGCCGCGAGCACTATCCCCGCTATCGGCCGTTCGTCGAGACGGTCGACACCGTCCGGGGCGCGTCGATCCTCGGCGAGCTGCGGGTCTCGAAGTTCCTGCTGGAGCGGCTGGCGGGCGCGACCGTCGTCTCGTTCCGGCCCGGGCGCCTGGCCTATCCCTTCACCCTGCCCCAGGCGCTCGACGCCAGCGGTTACCGCTATTCCTCTTCGATCACCGCCAACACGGTGCTGACCCACCTGCCCTTCCAGCTGACCGACGGACGGGCGGACGGCGCGCTGCAGCCGGTGTTCGAGTTCCCGGTCGCCATCGAGGACGAGGCGCCGCCGCCCCTGCTGCAGCGGCTCGACGCCGCCGACGCCCTGGTGGCCAGGGTGGCCCGCGACCGGGGCGTGGTCACCGTGCTGATCCACCCCAACACGGTCGGCGACAAGCTGGCCTTCGAGGCGGCCCTGGCCGACCGCTGGAAGGGCCGGGCCTGGATGGGCGCCACCGACCGCTTCGGCGACTGGTGGTCGGCCCGCGACGCCCTCGAACTCGATGTCGAGCCGCGCGGCGCCGGCTGGACCCTGACCGCCGCCGCGCCCCGGGCCGTGTCGGGCGTGGAGGTGCTTCTGCCCAAGGCGAACAAGAAGACCGTGACCCTGGCCCTGCCGGAGGGCGGCCGCTCGACGACGGCGATCCCGTGATCCGCCTCGCCCTGCTGCTGGCCATGTTCGCCGCTCCGGCCTCTGCGGCCCCGCGCCTGATCTGGTCCGACGAGTTCGACGGCGAGCGGCTGGATCCGGCCAGGTGGGCGGCGTCGAACGACTGCTGGGGCGGCGGCAACGAGGAGCGCCAGTGCTACACGCCCGCCGCCGTCTCGGTGTCGGGAGGGGTGCTGCGCCTGACCGCCCGGCGGGCCAAGACCACCGGCCCGGCCGTTCGCGACGCCGCCCCCGGCGCGGCGCGCGTCGTCCGCGACTACGCCTCGGGCCGGATCCACACCAAGGGCCTGGCCTCGTTCCGCTACGGCCGCATCGAGGTGCGCGCCAAGCTGCCGCTGGGCCAGGGCCTGTGGCCGGCGATCTGGATGCTGCCAGAGCACGACAACTACGGCCCCTATCCGTCGTCAGGCGAGCTCGACATCGCCGAGGCGGTGAACCTGGGCGTCCGCTGCCTGTCCTGCCGCGACGTCGTACGGGCGGCGGCGCACCACGGCCCGAGCCTGGCCGCCAACCGCAGCGACAGCGCCGAGACCCGGCTCGACGACGTGACGACCTTCCACGTCTTCGCCCTGGACTGGACGCCGCGCCGGCTGACCTGGTCGATCGACGGCAAGCCCTATTTCAGCCGCCCGGGCGGGCGGCCCTTCGACGAGCGCTTCCACTTGATCCTGAACCTGGCGGTCGGCGGTCGCTGGGCCGAGACGACCGGCCGCAAGGGCGTCGACGACGCCGCCCTGCCCGAGAGCCTGCTGGTCGACTGGGTGCGGGTCTACGGCGGCGGCGACGAGGCCGGCGCGACATCGATCCGATAGCCCGCCCCCGCTGGGGTGTAGCGGAACATCAGGCCGCCCAGGGCCGCGTCAGCGGGCTCCGAGGCGTCCGAGAAGATCTGCAGCCGCTTGGCGACGGCTTCGGCGTCAGAGACCAGATGCGGCGGGGCGACGGCGACCACGAAATCGCGGATCGGCGAGCCCTTCTCCGCCGAAGCCGGCCGCTCGGCGGCGACGAGCGTGTAGCCGACCGCCTCGCCGTTGGCCGCGTCCCGCGCGGTCAGGACGATCCCCTCGCCCGCCGTCGCCGTCCAGACTGCCGGGCCGGCCCCCGACCACTCGGCCTTGGGTCCGAACAAGCCCTTGGGCGCCATGCGGTTCAGCAGGGTGGCCTTGGCGGGCAAGCCGTTGGCCTGCCAGATCGCCAGCTTCGAGGCGTCCTTGACGCCGTTGGGCAAGCAGGCCGCCAGGGGCGAAAGTCCCAGGGCCAGAACCATCAACCGTCGCCGCATGCCGCGCTCTCCCCGCTTGCTCCGACTTCAATGGTCCAGCCCCGTCCGCGTTCCTCGACCCGTCTCGGCCGATGAGCGATTCATATCGTTTGACAGAAATTATTTTCTGTAAGAACGATGATCCATCGAAGCCTAGGGGAGGTTTCCGTGTCCACCATCGTCTCGCTGCGACCACCGCCGCTCACACCGCCGCCGCCCTCGGCCAGCCATCGACGGCTGCGGCTGGGCAGCCGCGCCCTGGCCTGGCTGCTGACCGCCCTGCTGGCGCTCACCGGCCTGATCGCCGGCGTGCTGATCATGGCGGTGCTGGCCTGGCCGGGCGAGAATTTCCGCATCGGCCCGACGGCGGTCTGGATCGGCAGGGGACCGCCCGACTCCGTGGCCTTCGCCTCGCTGTCGATCCCCCACCGCGCCGCCTACGCCCTGGTCGGCACGTTCCGCATCGCGCCGGTGCTGGCGATCCTGGCCCACCTGCGGGCGCTCTTCTTGCTCTATGCCGGGGGCGAGGTGTTCGGCGCGGCCAACGCCCGCCACATCGGACGGGTCGGCGCCTGGCTGTGCGCCTACGCCGTCTCGCCGTTCCTCTGCCATCTCTTCCTGTCGGCCACCGGCTGGGAGATCGACAGGAACTGGTTCCACCTCTCGAGCATCCAGGGCCTGATCCTGGGCCTGCTGGTCTTCGTCATCGCCCAGGTAATGCAGGTCGGCCGCGAGATCGAGGAAGACCGGGACGCGTTCGTCTGATGCCGATCCTGGTCCGCCTCGACGTCATGCTGGCCCGCCGCAAGATGCGCTCCAACGTGCTCGCCCGCGCCGTCGGCATCACCGACGCCAATCTCTCGTTGCTCAAGTCGGGGAAGGTGAAGGGCCTGCGCCTGTCCACCCTCGACGCCATCTGCCGCTACCTCGACTGCCAGCCGGGCGACATCCTCGAATACCTGCCCGACGACGGCGCCCAAGACGGGACCGAAGAGATCCGCGACGCGGGCTGAGCCCCGCCCTTCCCTCACACCGGAGACGAAAGATGCGCCTTCTGTCCACGCCCGCTCGGGCGATCGCGGCCGCATGCCTGCTGCTCGCCGCGCCGGCCGCCGCACAGCCGCCCGCCGAGACCTTCGTCGAGGTCGAGAACGCCCGCCTGGCCTACGAGACCTGCGGCCGGGGCGAGACCACCCTGGTGCTGCTGCACGACGGCATACTGCACAAGGCCGCCTTCGACGCGGCATGGCCGGCCCTTTGCGAGCGCTACAGGGTCATACGCTACGACCGGCGCGGCTTCGGCGCCTCGACGCCGGCCGCCGCGCCCTATCAGACAGTCAAGGACCTGGAGGCGGTGATCGCCGCCCTGAAGATCGAGCGGCCGGTGCTGGTGGGATCCTCGGCGGGCGGCGGCCTGGCCGTCGACTACGCCCTGGCCCATCCGGACCGCGTCTCGCGCCTGGTGCTGGTCGGCCCCTTCGTCGCGGGCTTCAAGCCCTCGGCCGGCTTCATCGCGCGGGGGCTGAAGCTGATGGCCCTGTTCAAGCTGGGCGACATCGAGGGCGCGGCGCGCGATCCCTACATCCTGACCAAGGACGCGGACGCCCAGCGCCAGTGGGTGGTGGATCAGCTGAAGGCCCATCCGGGCAATGTCGGCGCGAACCAGAAGGAGCGCTTCGCCGTCGACGCCAAGCCGCGTCTGGCCGAGATCAAGGCGCCGACCCTGATCTTGGTCGGCGAGGTCGACATCGACGACGTACAGGACCAGGCCAAGGCCCTGGAGGCCGCCCTGCCCGACGCCAAGCGCGTCGTGGTCCCAGGCAGCGGCCACTTCCTCTATCTCGAGCGCCCCGAGGCCTTCGTGCGGGCGATCGAGGATTTCGTCCCGCCGCGCTGACGCCAGGCGGCCGGACGAAAGGGGTATCGCCCCCGGCCCCTCAAGGGGATGAACGGAGCCGGGGGCGGCGGCGGCCCGCAGCCCCCCAGGCTTTCGCGGAGCGGTCGCGAGGACCGCCCACGCGTCAGGCCGCCAATCTCAGTTGGTGTTGGCTCAGTTGGTGTTGGCTCAGTTGGTGTCGGCTCAGTTGGTGTCGGCGGGGATCGGGTCGGCCGCCGAGACGGTCCCGTCCTTGTTGGTGTCGTGGGTCACGAACATCCGCCAGCCCGAATAGGCGAACTCGGCGGCGGTGATCGCGCCGCTCTTGTCGCTGTCGAGCACGCCGAAGCGCACGTCGGCCTGGCGCATCTGGCGAACGCGCTCCTCTTCCTTCTTCTCGGCCGTGTCGGGCGAGGCGGCGAGGCGCTTTTCGAGACGGGCCTTGAACTCGCCGACGTACTCTTCCTTGGACAGCGAGCCGTTCTTGTCGGCGTCGATGGCCTTGAACAGCTGGTCGCGGGTGATGACGAACTCCTCCTTGGAGACCACGCCGTCGCCGTTGACGTCCTGTTCCTTGATGAAGGTGTCGCGGGCGTGCGAGGCGGCCAGGGCCGGGGCGGAGATGGCGGCCAGGGCGGCGGCCAGGATCAGGCTCTTGCGGATCATGTCGGTTCTCAACGCAGGGATTCGAAGGTCAGGGAGTAGGTGTGGCTCTGGCCGGGCTGGCCTTCGGCGGCCGGGGCCACGCGGTAGCGAGCCTGGATCTGGTAGACGCCCGAGTGGTCCGGCTTGATCTCGAAGCGGCCCTGGGCGTCGCTCTTGACGGTGACCGGAGCGGTCTTCGCGTCGGCGTAGCGGTCGTTGCCGCCGGTCAGCACCACTTCCTGGCCGGCCACCGGCTTGCCGTCGTACAGGACCACGAACTTGGCCGCCTGGCCGGTGGTGATGTCGCTGGGATGGGTGACCGCCTGGAACTCCAGGCCCTTGCCGGCCGGGGCCAGGGCGGCCGTGCTCGGCGCGCCGCGGGTCACGTAGACGTCGGCGGTGGTGATGCTCTGCATGTCGACCACCTGGACGCCGGCAGGCGCCTTGCCCGGCTCCATGAACTCCCACTCGCCGTTGACCAGGGCGGCCTTGCCGACCCGGCCGACGCGCTGGCCGGTGGTGATGCGGTAGGTGCCGGCGGCTTCGACCGGAGCCTCGACCAGCGCCATCTCGCGCAGGTAGGTCGGGGTCAACGGCTTGCGCTGGCCGTCCGGGCCGACCACGGCGTAGGCGTCGGACTTCATCGCCACTTCCGGCGTGAAGAAGGTTTCGGTGAACGAGCCCTGCACCGTGACGATCTTCCGGTCGGAGACGTCGAAGGTGCTGGGCAGCATGTAGGGCGAGTGGGCGTGCGCCAGGCCGGCTAGGCCCAGGCCCGCCAGCAGCGCCGCCGAAGCGAGCATGGTCTTCATCGGAATCCCCCTTCCAGGACGATCGGTCGTTGAAGAGGCTCCTATTGCGGATGAATCTAAGAATCAATTGCAAATAACTTGACCAGGCCGCCAGACGGTTTTAGCACGCTCCCAACGAATGCGAACAATTCGCATCAAGGCCGACTACCTGGGGGTTCTTCCTTGTCTCGCAACACGCTCTTCTTCGCCGCCGCATCCGCCGCCGCCCTGCTCTGCTCGGCCGCCGCCCACGCCGCCGACGCGCCTGACGCCCCCGGCGGCGACGTGGCCGAACTCGACAAGGTGACCGTCACCGCCACCCGCGGCGAGAAGTCGGTGCTCGACGTCCCGGCCACCGTCACCGTGACCACCGCCCAGGAAATCGAGGACGCTCTGGTCGACGACGTGAAGGACCTGGTGCGCTTCGAGCCGGGCGTCTCGGTGCGCAGCGCCCCCTCGCGCTTCACCGCCGCCGGCGCCTCGACGGGCCGCGACGGCAACGCCGGCTTCGCCATCCGGGGCCTCGAAGGCAACCGCGTGCTGATCATGGTCGACGGCGTCCGCATCCCCGACAGCTACGCCTTCGGCGCCCAGTCGGCGGGTCGCGGCGACTATGTCGACGTCGACGTGCTGAAGTCGGTCGAGATCGTCCGCGGACCGGCCTCGGCCCTCTATGGCAGCGACGGCCTGGCCGGCTCGGTCAGCTTCTTCACCAAGGATCCGGCCGACATCCTGCAGGGCAAGGACTTCGCCGCCCGCGGCCGCGTCGGCTATTCGTCGGCCGACGAAAGCTGGAGCGAAAGCGCCCTGGTCGCCGGTTCGACCGGCCGCTGGGAAGGCCTGCTGGCCTACACCCGCCGCGACGGCCACGAGACCGAGACCCAAGGCACGAACGCCTCGCGCACCGTCGCCCGCACGGTCGCCAACCCCGAGGACAACCAGTCCAACGCCGTGCTCGGCAAGCTGGTCTTCAACCTCGACGACCGCAACAAGTTCACCCTGACGCTCGACCACCTGGACCGCGACATCGACTGGAACGTGCTGTCGGCGATCGCGATCAGCCCGACCGCCTCAACCTCGGTCATCGGCCTGACGGCCTTCGACAAGATGAAGCGCGACCGCGTCAGCCTGGCCCACGTGTTCACCGGCGGCGACGGCTTCATCGAGAGCGCCCGCACCACCGCCTACTACCAGAACAGCACGACCCGGCAGTATTCGGCCGAAGACCGCAACACCGCCGCCGACCGCACCCGCGACGCCAAGTTCGACAACGAAGTGTTCGGCGGCGCGCTGGAACTGGTCAGCAAGGCCCAGCTGGGCGGCGCCGAGCACCGCATCGTCTGGGGCGCCGACGCCTCGCTGACCCAGCAGCAGAGCCTGCGCACGGGCACCGTGCCGCCGGCCGGCGAGACCTTCCCCAGCCGCGCCTTCCCGACCACCGACTACACCCTGGTCGGCGCCTATGTGCAGGACGAGTTCGCGGCCGGTCCGGTGACCTTCTACCCTGCCCTGCGCTACGACTATTACAAGCTCGACCCGAAGAACGACCCGCTGTTCACGGCCAACACGCCGGTGGGCCAGAGCGACTCGCACGTCTCGCCCAAGCTGTCGGCGGTCTGGAAGGTCGACGACCTGATCAGCGTGTTCGCTAACGCCGCCAGCGGCTTCAAGGCCCCCGCCCCGTCGCAGGTCAACAACGGCTTCTCGAACCCGACCAGCTTCTACACGGCGATCTCGAACCCCGACCTGAAGCCCGAGACCAGCCGCAGCTTCGAACTGGGCGTCCGTCTGCGCCGCCCGACCTGGAACCTCGGCGTCACCGGCTTCACCGGCAAGTACGACGACTTCATCGAACAGGTGCAGGTCAGCGGCGCGTTCACCGCCGCCAACCCGGCCGTCTATCAGTACGTCAACCTGGCCGAGGCCGAGATCAGCGGCGCCGAGGCCCGCGGCGAGGTCCTGATCGGCGACAGCTGGCACCTGATCGGCACGGCCGCCTACGCCCGCGGCTTCTCGACCAACACCGCCGGCGTCAGCACGCCGCTGCAGTCGGTCGATCCGGCCAAGTTCACGGCCGGCCTGTCCTACCGTGACCCGGCCGGTCGCTTCGGCGGCCAGTTCAACGTCATGCACGTGCAGAAGAAGTCGTTCGACAGCCTGGGCGTCACCTGCTCGGGGACCTGCTTCGCCCCGCCGGCGTTCAGCACCGCCGACATCACCGGCTACTGGAACGTCACTCAGGCGCTCACCGTGCGCGGCGGCGTCTTCAACCTGACCGACGAAAAGTACTGGTGGTGGAGCGACGTGCGCGGCGCGACCACCACCCCGACCGCCGCCCAGCCGGTGGTCGTCGACGGCTACACCGCTCCTGGCCGCAACTACAGCGTCTCGCTGGCGGTCAAGTTCTAGAGGTCGCTCCCCCGACCTCTTTCGAGACGCGCGGTCGTAATGTTGCGGCGACCGCGTGGCCCCGTCCTCCTCCGCGCCATGTCGGCCCGGCGCCTGGAGGACGGGGCGTTTTCGTATCTGGAGGGCGCCCTTGCGCCCGCCTTCGCATCGCAGCGAAAAGATCCACGCCGCGGCGGCGCATCTGCCGGGACAAGCGCGCCGGCCCCTGCTAGCAACGGCGCGTTCCGCAAACGGAGTCCGCATGCTGCGCCGCCTTTACGACTGGGTCATGGGGCTCGCCGCCTCGCGCCACGCCCCCACCAGCCTGTTCGCCGTCTCCTTCGCCGAGAGCTCGTTCTTCCCGGTGCCGCCGGACGTCATGCTGGCCCCGATGGTGCTGGCCCGGCCCGACCGCGCCTGGCGCTACGCCTTCATCTGCACCCTGGCCTCGGTGCTGGGCGGCATCCTCGGCTACGCCATCGGCTATTTCCTGACGCCGGTCGGCCAGTGGATGATGGCCGTCACCGGCCACGCCGGCGGCCTGGTCGAGTTCAAGTGCTGGTACGACAAGTACGGGGTCTGGGTGATCCTGGCCAAGGGCCTGACCCCCATCCCCTACAAGCTGGTGACCATTGCCTCGGGCCTGGCCCAGTTCAGCTTCCCGATGTTCATCTTCGCCTCGGTCGTCACCCGCGCCGCGCGCTTCTTCCTGGTGGCCTTCGTGGTCAAGACCTTCGGCCCGACCCTGCTGCCGGTGATCGAGCGTCGCCTGGCCCTCGTGGCCGGCGGTTTGATCCTGCTCCTTGTCATCGGTCTCGGCGCGAGCCATTTCCTTGGGGGAAGCAGCGGAGGCGCGTGCGCCGTATGACCACCGACACCCCGATGACCCAGGCCGGCCCGCTGGTTCCCAGGCGTCCGCCTCTGGACTGGGTCGCCAGGCATTGGCCGGTCCTGGCCCTGGCCGCCAGCGCCATCATGCTGGGCGCGGCCCACGCCTTCGAGACCTTCGGGGGCCTGGCGCCCTGCCACCTCTGCCTGAAGCAGCGCGAGGTCTACTGGGTCGCCGGGACCGTCGGCCTGGTCGCCGCGATCCTGCAGCGCACCGCCCTTTGGCCGCGCCTGCGCGCGCCGGCCTTGTGGCTGCTGGGCGCGATCTTCCTCTACGGCGCGGGCCTGGCGGCCTTCCACGCCGGGGTCGAATGGAAGTGGTGGCCCGGTCCCAGCACCTGCACCGGCGGGGGCCTGGCCACCTCCGACGACCTGGTGGCCATGCTGAAGGGCGCCAAGATCGCCGCCCCGATGTGCGACAAGGCCGCCTGGGTGTTTCTGGGCCTGTCGATGGCCGGCTGGAACGCCCTCGTCTCGCTGGGCCTGGCCGTCGTCTCGGCCTTCTCGGCGCTTCGTCCCAGAGAGGCCGTGCAATGACCACCGCCCAGCAGAAAGCCGTCCCGCCCCGTCCCGGCCGCGGCGCCCAGGCCGCCCGCCTGGCCGAGATCCTGCGCGTCGATCAGGCCGGCGAACTGGCCGCCGTGCACATCTATCGCGGCCAGCAGGCCGTCATGAAGCACGCCCGCGGCCGCGAGCGCATCGCCGAGCAGTTGAAGGAGATGGAGGGCCACGAGCAGGTCCACCTGTCGCGCTTCGACGAGCTGCTGGCCGAGCGCAAGGTGCGCCCCACCCTGATGTCGCCCCTGTGGCGCCTGGCGGCCTTCACGCTTGGCGCCGGCACCGCCCTGATCGGCGACAAGGCCGCCCACGCCTGCACCGAGGCCGTCGAGTCGGTGATCGAGAAGCACTACGCCGGCCAGATCGAGGAGCTGAAGGACCGCGACCCGGTCCTGGCCGCCGAGCTCTCCAAGTTCCGCGACGATGAACTGATGCACCGCGACCTCGCCATCGAGGAAGGCGCCCACGAGGCCACGGCCTACCCCCTGCTGAGCGCCGTCATCCAGACCGGCTGCAAGGTGGCGATCAAGCTCAGCGAGAAGCTGTAGACTTTCCCCTTATCGGGAGCGCTTTCCTCTCCCCCTAACTCCCGTCATTCCCGCCCTTGTGGCGGGAACCCCTCTGTCAGCCGCGAGGGCAGTAGGGGCGGATCGCCGGCGATCCGCTTGCATCTCACGTGGAAGCGGAACCAGGGTTTCCCGCCACAAGGGCGGGAATGACGGGATTAAGGGCAGCTCTTGGCCTTCGCGCCCGCCTCCCCTACCGATGGGTCCTGTCCATCGCGGGGAGTCGCCTTGCCCATCACGTCTGTCCGGGCCGCCGCCCTCGTCGCCGCCCTGCCGCTGCTGATCGCCGCCGCGCCCGCCGCCAGGTCGTCCAAGGCCGTGAAGCCGCTGCGCGCGCCGCCGACCGCCCAGACCCTGGCCACCGGCGGGGCGCTGAAGCCCGACCAGGCCGGCGTTCGCATCGAGCACGTCGATCTCTCCATCGAGGTCTTCCCCGAGCGCAAGGCCATCGCCGGCGAGGCCGTTCTGGCCCTGCGCGCCGACCGCGACCTGCCCGCCATCGTGCTCGACCTCGACCGCGAGCTGCCGGTCTCGGCGGTGTCGCTGGACGGCCGCGCCCTGCCGGCCTCGGCCTGGCGCAATCCGGACGGCCGCCTGACCATCACGCCGCCCGCGCCGATCATCGCCGGCCATCCGGTCGCCGTGCGCATCCGCTACGGCGGCGTGCCCGTCGAGGCCAAGCGCGCGCCGTGGGACGGCGGCTTCGTCTGGACCAGGACCCCGGACGGCCGCCCGTGGATCGCCACCGCCGTGCAGGGCGAGGGCTGCGACCTCTTCTGGCCCTGCATCGACCACCCGACCGGCGAGCCCGACCTCGTCGACCTGCGCGTCACCGTGCCCGCCCCGCTGTCGGCGCCGTCGGGCGGAGTGCTGGTCGATATCAAGGAGGAGGCCGGCAAGCGCACCTTCCACTGGCGGATCAAGACGCCCAACACCTACGCCGTCGCCCTCAACATCGGCCCCTACGTCCAGCTGAAGGACACGTACAGGAGCCGCTTCGGCGACAGCTTCCCGATCGAGTTCTGGACGATCGAGGGCAACGAGGCCAAGGCCCGGGGCCTCTTCGCCCAGTTCGCCCCGATGCTCGACTTCTACGAAGGGATGATCGGCCCCTACCCGTTCCGCGGCGAGAAGATGGGCGCGGTCGAAACCCCGCACCTGGGCATGGAGCACCAGACGCTGAACGCCTACGGCGCCGGCTACGCCCAGGAGATCTACGGCTTCGACTGGCTGTTGCACCACGAGTTGTCGCACGAGTGGTTCGGCAACCAGATGACCAATGTCGACTGGGACGACATGTGGCTGCATGAGGCCTTCGGCACGTACATGCAGCCGCTCTATTCGCAGTGGCTGCACGGCGACATGGAATACATGGTCCGCCTGAACGAGATGCGGGTGAAGACCTTCAACAAGTTCCCGATCGTCTCGGGCAAGCCGATGGAGGAAGAGGCCGTCTACGACGCCAAGGTCGGGCCGGGGACGGACATCTACTACAAGGGCGCCAACATGCTGCACAGCTTGCGCGCCCTGATCGGCGACAAGGCCTTCTTCCAGGCCACCCGGGTGCTGGTCTACGGCCGCCCGGACCCGAAGCCCGGCAACTTCGCGCCGCGCTATGCGGTGACCGGCGACTTCGTCAAGGCGGTGAACGAGGCGACCGGCGCCGACTACGGCTGGTTCTTCGACGCCTATCTGCGTCATGCGCAGCTGCCGGACCTGCTCGAGACCCACGAGGGCGACGACCTGGTGCTGGCCTGGAAGACGCCCGCCGGGCGCTTCCCGATGCCGGTGGAGGTCAAGGTCGGCGACAAGGTCGTCACCCTGCCGATGGCCGACGGGACGGGCCGGGTTCGCGTCGCCGGCGCCGTTCCGGTGATCGTCGATCCGGGCTCGAAGATCCTGCGCCGCCAGCCCTATCTGGAGGCCTATCACGCCTGGAAGACGGCCAAGGACACGTCAGACGCCGCCAAGGCGAAAGCCAGGCCGGGCAAGCAGAAATAGTCATCTTCCGTTGACCGTGTTCCTTCACGGTTTGCGAGGCATGCGGCCTTAGGACTCAGGGCTCCACCGCGAGCCGAGCCCATGCTGACGCCCAACCATGTCGTGACCGCCGCCAAGGCCGTTCTGTTCGTCGGCGCGGGGACCGCCGTGACCCTGATGCTGGGCCCGTATCAGGGCCTGGAGCAGGTGTTCGGCCTCAGCGACAAGGTCGCCCACGCCCTGGCCTTCGGCGGGCTGACGGCGGTGTCGTTCCTGGCCTTCCCCCGCATGCGCCGCAACGACCTGGCGGTCGCCGCGATCCTGCTGGGCGCCAGCATCGAGGTCGCCCAGTTCTTCGCCCACCGCAGCGCCAGCGTCACCGACCTGGCGGCCGACGCGGTCGGCGTGGCGGCGATCTATCTGGCCAGCCACATCGAAGCGGTTCGCCGCGACGCCCGCGAGCGTGGGGCCATGGATTTCGCCGACATCTCGGCCCAGAAGAACCGTCGCCGTCGTCGCCGCAGCAGCGTGGTCATGCCCGCCGGGGAATCGGCCGAGGCCGAAAACGCCCGCAACGGCTTCGCCGCCCGCGCCGCCGCGCGGTTCCCTCGCGGGGCGTGAGGGGGGAGAAAACCCCGCCCTTCGACAAGCTCAGGGTGAGGTTTTCAATCGATCTTCAGCGCCCGCATTCGTCCTCATCCTGAGCTTGTCGAAGGACGAGGACGTCACACCGGCCCACAACCTGGTGATGCGGGATCAGGTGATGCGCTTGACGCTGACCGGGTCGCTGCCCGGGAAGCTCTCTTCCAGGCCCTCGTCGAGCAGGGCTTCCTGACGGCTTTCCGAGCATTCGACCTTCTCGGCCAGCTGGTCGTGCTTCTCGCCCTCGGCCAGCGGCTTTTCGGCCAGCTTGGCGTGGGGCGCCTCGATATGACGGTCCTCGGGCTTCAGCTTGGCCTCCGAAGCCGCGTCGGCGGTGCTGGACGCCGTGCCGTGCGTGAAGTGGCGGCCGTCTTCCTGATGATGCTTGTGACCGATCATGACCGGTTTCTCCCGTTCTTCGCCCGAAGGGGCGTCGGGAAGTAAACCCGCCGACCACGGTGAGGGTTGCTCCCCGATCTAGAAACAGCCCGGACGTCGACCACCAGACAATCGGCGCGAAGCGGGTTATGCAAACCGGATGCAAAAGCCGCTCCTGCTGCTCGCCTGCCTGCTGCTCGGCGCCTGCGCCTCCACGCCGACGCGCGCGCCCGCTCCGGCGCCGCGCCTGTCGGTCGAGACCCGCAGCTATGCGGCCACGCCCTTGCCCGCGCCGGTCGACCTGCCGCCGCTCGAGGCCTTCGCGGCCGCCGACTTCACCGCGCCCGACGGCGGGCGCCTGCCCTATCGCCTGCTGGCGCCGGCCGCCAAGGAGCGCCTGCCGCTGGTCGTCGTGCTGCACGGTTCGGGCGCGTTGGGCGGCGACAACAAGGCCCAGATGGGCGCCTTCGCCCGCAGCTGGGCCCGGCCCGAGACGGCCAAGACCTTCCCGGCCTATGTGCTCGTCCCCCAGGCCCCGACCCGCACGGCCGACTACGCCAAGGGCGCCGACCATCTGCTGGCCTCGCGTCCGGGGGCCAGCCTGCCGGCCATCCTGTCCCTGATCGACGACCTCTCCGCCCGCCTGCCGATCGACACCGACCGCATCTATCTGGTCGGCTTCTCTATGGGCGGCTCGGCGGCGATGAACGCCGCCGTGGCCCAGCCGGGCAGGTTCGCCGCCGTGGTCGCCTTCTCCGGCGTGCCGCCCGAGCGCGCCTTGGCCGCCAAGGTCGCCCCGACCCCGGTGCTGATCGTCCATGGCGACAAGGACCGCGAGAACCCCTACGCCCCCGACCTGGCCTGGGCCGGCGCCCTGGCCGACGCCGGCGGCACGGTGCGGTTCGTGTCCTACAAGGGCATGGCCCACCTGGTGCCGCCAGACATGATGCACGACGCGACCTGGCGCGAGTGGCTGTTTTCGCAGAAGCGCAAAGGCAACTAGGCTCCACGCGCTCCCAAACTCCCGTCATTCCCGCCCTTGTGGCGGGAAACCCTGGTTCCGCCCGCAGGTGAAGCGCCAGCGACGTGCTGAGCACGTCGCCCCTCCTGCCCTTGCGGCTGACAGAGGGGTTCCCGCCACAAGGGCGGGAATGACGGGATGGATTTGTGAGGACGGCGAGTAGGCCTGCCCCCCTACAGCCCCGCCCGCGTCAGCGCCTCGCGGACCACCTCGGGCGCGTGGTCGATGACCCGCAGGTAGGCCAGCATGGCCGCGTCGGGGCGGGCCTCGCCGTGCTCAAGCTCGCTCAGGGTCGGCAGGGGGATGGCGAAGGCGCGGGAGAATTCGGCCTGGGAGAGGCCGCTTCGCCAGCGCACCGCCTGCACCAGAGCCCGGGAGGACCGGACCTCGCTGGGCGCGGCCTTGTCGTCGATGGCGAGATCGGTGGTGGTGACGGCCATAGGATCGCTCCCTTCGCGGATCTTCTCCCCACGGCCTCTCTATACCTGCTCGATTGCACAAATTCGACGGTCGGGCGTCGCCAATACGACGGTTCGGAGGCTAGAGCCGCCGCGAGCTCAGCCCTGCGGCTTGGCCAGCAGGGCGCGCGCCTTCAGCTCGACCGCCTCGACGCCTTTCAGCGGGTCGCCGGCGTCGTCGAGGATGTTGGAGAAGCGCTTGAGGTCCTGGGTGCTGATCCGCTTGATCCTGCGGTCGCGGGCCCATTCCATGCCGATCATCTGGCCCAGCTTGCAGGCCTTGGGCAGCAGGGCCGGCTTCTCGGACGCGCCGCCCTTGTTGATCAGCTTGGTGACGATGTCATTCCAGTTGGGCGAGCCGGGGAAGCACAGCGACAGGTCCTGGCAGTTGCCCGTCCAGAAGCGCTTGTACCAGCGGGCGTGCTCGTCGTTCTCGAAGCGCAGGCTCCGGGTGGACTGGACCACGTTCAGGCAATCGCCGCGCACGAACTCCTGCGCGGACGCGGAGCCGGCCATCACGCCGGCGAGCAACAGGGCCGTCGCCCCGATCGGAAACCGCAACTTCATCCTCCTGATATCCTCCCCCCACGGAGGATGATCACGCCGCCTTTAATCCCGCGCTTCGGACAGAAATGCGGCCGTCGCTTCAATGACTTCGACGAGCGTGAGTCTCTCTATCGTCACCCCTTCGGGCAGGCTTGAAAAGAGCCTGGTGGGGGCGGCCGCATCCAGCATGACGAACACCCCGCGATCGTCGGCCCGGCGGATCAGGCGGCCGAAGGCCTGGCTGATGCGGGCGCGGGCGATGGAGTCGTCATAGCCCTTGCCGCCGAACTTGGTGCGCCGGGCCTTGTGCAGGATGTCGGGACGCGGCCACGGCACGCGGTCGAAGACCAGCAGGCGCAGGGAGCGGCCCGGCACGTCCACGCCATCCCTGATCGCGTCGGTGCCCAGGAGACAAGCGTCCTCCTCGGCCCGGAAGATGTCGACCAGGGCCCCGGCTTCCAGCGGATCGACGTGCTGGGCGTAGAGCGGCAGGCCCTTGTCGGCCAGCGGGGCGGCGATGCGCTCGTGCACGGCTTTGAGCCGGCGGATGGCGGTGAACAGCCCCAGCGCCCCGCCGTTGGCGGCCAGGAACAGCTCGCGCATGGCCGCCGAGACCTGGCGCGCGTCCTCCTTGTTGACGTCGGTGACGACGAAGGCGCGGGCGTTCTTCTCGTAGTCGAAGGGCGAGACCAGACGCAGCACCTTGGGCGGCTGCGGCAGGCGGGCCGCGCCCGTGCGCATCTCGGCCAGGGCGAAGGGATCCTCCAGGGCCGGATCGACCAGGGTGGCGCTGGTCACCAGCACCCCGTGGGCGGGGCTCAGCACCGCCGCGCGCAGCGGCTCGGTCGGATCCACCCAGTGGCGGCGGCAGGCGGCGTCGACGACGCGGCCGTAGAGGAAGGTCGCCTCGAACCAGTCGACGAAATCGGGATCGTCTTCGGCGTCCTCGTCGATGGCCTTCAGGATCGAGCGCCAGGCCGGAAGGGTCATGCGCGCCCGGCGGTCCAGGCCCCGCAGCGCGCCTTCGATGCGAGCGCGTTCGGACGGCCCCAGGTGCTCGGCGTCCTCGTCGAGCACGTCCTCCAGCTGGCGGGCCAGGGCCAGCAGCGGGGCCTCGATCCCGGCCAGGGCGCGGGCGGCCTCGCCGGCCCGCTCGCGCACCAGCTCCACGGCGGGGCGGGCGGCGCACTGCATGCCCTGCTCGGGCGCGCCCCGCTCGCTGGAGCGAGCGCGCAGTTGCTCGATGACGGCGACGAGGTAATTCTCGATCGGCCCGATCGGATTGACCTGGCCGTCCGGCGGCGCGATCCGCCCCGACCAGCCCTCGCCCGGCAGGGCGGTGGCGGCCTGGATCACGGCGCTCAGGGCCTGGCGGGCGCTTTCCTTGTCGCCCAGGATGTCGAGCAGCCGGGCCTCCAGCCCCCTGCCCCGCCGGCCGCGCCCTTCCGGACCGCGGATCCAGCGGCGCAGCTCAGCGGCCTCGGCTCCGGAAAGCGCGGCGGAAAAGGCGCTGTCGGCGGCGTCGAACAGGTGGTGACCCTCGTCGAACACCACCCGCTTGACCGCCGTGGTCTCGTTGTCGCCCTTCAGGCCCCGGGCCGCCCGGGCGCCGTCGAAGGCCGCCTGGGTCATGACCAGGGCGTGGTTGGCGATGACGAGGTCGGCGCGCTTGGAGGCCCGCACGGCCTTTTCGATGAAGCACACCCGATAGTGCTGGCAGCCGGCGTGGATGCACTCGCCCCGGCGGTCGACCAGGTTGGCGGCGCTGGCCTGAGCGGACGGCGGCACGGAAAACAGGGTCGGCAGCCAGGCCGGATAGTCGCCGCCGGTCATGTCGCCATCGCGGCTGACCCGCGACCAGCGCGCGGCCAGGGCCAGGCCCACCAGGTCGCCGTTGCCCAGCTGGGCGCTGTTGACCTGCTCCTGCAGGTTCAGCAGGCAGAGATAGTTCTCACGCCCCTTGCGCACCACGGCCTTGCGGGCGCGCACCAGGGCGTCGGGATAGATGGCGGCGCTCTCGCGCTCGATCTGGCGCTGCAGGGCGCGGGTATAGGTGCTGATCCACACCGACGGGCCGTTGGCCTCCGCCCAGACGCTGGCGGGCGCCAGGTAGCCCAGCGTCTTGCCGACGCCGGTGCCGGCCTCGGCCAGCATCATCCGCGGCTCGCCCTCGCGCTCCCTCGGCTGGAAGGCGTAGGACGTCTCGCGGGCATAGGTGTCCTGGGCCTCGCGCACCTCGTCCAGGCCCGCGCGGGCCAGCAGCGACTTCAGGCGTTCGGACGCGGCCTCGGGATCGATCGGACGCGACAGGGGCTCGCCGGCCGGCGCCTGGTCCTCCCACTCCACCAGCCGCGACCAGACGTCGAGGCCCGAACTGCGGAACTGGTTCCCGACCGGAACCGAGCGCAGGGCGCCGACCACCGCCGGTCCCCAGGCCCAGCCGGCCCGGGCCAGGGTCTCGGCCACGGCCAGGGCCTCTTCCCGCGACGGGCGGGGCGTCAGGGCCAGCTCGCGCAGAAGGGCGTCGGCGGCCTCGCGCAGCGTCTGGGCCTGGGCGGCCGCGCCGCGCGGCTCGGGCAGGCCCAGGGCCATGGCCAGGCCCACGGACGACGGCGCGCAGAAGGTCGCCGGCCGAGTGAAGGCGTAGAGCTCCAGCACGTCGAAGATGGCCGGGCTGCGGAACGGCGCGTGCAGGTTCAGGCGCTTGGCGGTCATGGCCGCGTGGGCCACCAGCACCGGTCCGTGCTCGAAGAGATCGCGTGCGTCCGGCGGCCGGATCACGCGGCCGCCCGTCTCGCCCGGACGCACGCCGCCATCGGCCACGCCGGCGCGCGGGCCCGGCAGCACCACCAAGGCCGGGGCAAGGTCGAGACTCGAAGGAAGGGCGCTCACGGCCCGCTGATTAACACTTCGCGGCGGGGAAACGAACGGGGAACTGCGCCCTGCCTTCATCGACCGGCCCTAGCTGAGCCTTTGGATCGTCCGCGCCTCATGCGGCGTTAGCGCGGAGAATTCATTTGGGAGACCCCGCCCGATGCGCCTGCTGATCCCGAGCCTCGCTGCCCTTCTGGCGCTGTCGGCCTGCGCCAGCAATCCGGCCCCGCGCGACACCGTCGCCAAGCTGGACCCCAGCCAGCCGCGCTATGACAGCCCCAAGTGTCGCAAGGCCCGGGCCGAGGCCGAGCAGTACAACGACCACCGCATCGTCCGCGCCGTGATCGGGGTCGGCGGCAACGTCGTCATGCCCTTCGCCGGCGCGGCGGCGGGCACGGCGCTGAGCCACCGGCTGGAGAAGAAGAAGGCCAAGCTGAACCACGCCGTGGCCAAGGCCTGCCTGGACGATCCCCTGGCCCAGAAGGCGGTCGCGGTGCGCTAGAGCGCCAGGGCCTGTTCCAGGGCGAAGGCCAGCGACAGGGCCGCGCCGGTGGTCAGCAGGGTGCGCAGGCGCGGACGCCAGGCGGGGCCCTCGTGGGCCGTGACGTCCCACAGCCATTGCAACAGGAACACGAACAGGAAGCCGGAAAGCTGCCAGGCGGCGCCGAAGCGCTCGGCCCCCAGCATCAGCGCCACCCCCGCCAGCGGCGGCAGCAGCGACAGCGCCAGCGTCACCCAGCGCGGCCGGATATGGTCGATCTCCAATCCGCAACGCACGCCGCCCAGATAGGACAGCATGGCCGTCGAATAGGCCAGCAGCGCCACCAGGGCCGGGCCGCGCTGCGAGATGGGGCCGTAGCAGAACAGGCCGGAGGCGGCGACGAAGGGAACCAGGGTCGCCAGGCCGAACACCCATACGGTGCGCGGAACCGGCACGCGCTCGCTCACGTGATCCGTCATCAAGATCAGCACTCCTCCGGAAGGCCCAAGAGCCATCCCCCCGCCCTGTTCGCGGCCATCGGCGTCCCGCCGGCCGCGTTATTCACACCAACGATAGCCCAGGGCGCGCGTCGAATTGTTTCACCCGCCGCGGGTTTGCGTCGAAACGATGACTATTACCGAGGTCTGCGCGCAGGTCCACGCGGGATATGCATACGAAGACGCCCCCGGAACTTGCGTCCCGGGGGCGTCGTTGAGATCGGCTGCTGATCGGGCCTAGTAGGCCGAGAGCCGCTTCAGGGTCTCGCCGTCCAGGCCGCCGGAGGTCGGCAGGCTCTGGTCGCGCTGGAAGGCCTGGATGGCCATGCGCAGGGCCGGCGACGACGCGCCGTCCTGCGGCCCCTGATAGTAGCCGAGACGCGACAGGGCGCGTTGGGCGGTGGCCAGGCCGGCCGACGGCGCGACGGCGGCGGCGGTCGCCACCTGGGTCGTGCGCGGCGCGGCGGCCAGACGCGAGCGGAACGATTCCGCCGAACGCTCGGCGATGCGCTGGCTTTCCGGGGTCAGCTGGCCGCGCAGGCGCGTGGCCTGGGCGCGGGATTCGGCGTCGCCGGCGCGGGCGGCGATCAGGTACCAGCGATAGGCCTCGGCGGGGTTCTGGGCGACGCCCGTCCCCTTCTCGTACAGCCGGCCCATGTTGAACTGGCTGTCGACCAGGCCGGCCTCGGCCGCCTTGCGGAACCAGTTGGCGGCCGTCGTCCAGTTCTGCTGGCCGCCCTGGCCGCGCGAGGCGAACAGGCCGACATTGTGCATGGCGCTGGCGTCGCCGCCCTGGGCCGCGCGCTCGTACCAGCGGCGGGCCTCGGTCGGATCCTTCTTCAGGCCGCCCTCGCCCATCTCGTACATCTTGGCCAGCACGAACTGGGCCTTGGGCAGGCCGAGGTTGGCGGCCTTACGCAGCGGAGCGATGCCGGCGCGGTCCTTGGCTTCCAGCAGGCTGACGGCGTCGGCGAACAGGGCCTCGCCGGTGTCGACGGCCGGCTCGGCGGCCGGAGCCGGCGTCGGCGCCGTGACGGTCGTGGCCGAGGCCTGGGCGACCGGGGCCACCACCGCCATGGCCACGCGGGGCTGGGCCGGGGTGGTGTCGGCTTCCGCCGACTTGATCTCGACGTCGGAGGCGCGGCCGGCGATGGCCTTGGCCACGCGGTCGTTGACGCCGCCGCCATCGCGATCGGTCTTCAGGGTGGCGGCGGCCATGCCCACGCCCAGCACGGCGGCGCCGCCCGAGACCAGCAGGGCCGCGACCAGGGTCGAGGAGACGCCGCGCTTGCCCTTCTTGGGCAGGGCCTTGCCGAAGCCGGCGAACAGAGACTTGGCCGGAGCCTTCTCGGCCTTCTGGGCCTTGGCGGGCTTGAGCTTGGCCTTGCTCTCGGCGCCGGCGGCCGCAGCGCGGGCGGCGGCGCGGGCCTGCTCGATGACCTCGCGGGTCGACATCGGGCGGGTCGAGACCGGGGCGGTCTGCGGCTCGGGATCGAAGGCGTCGGCCTCGAAGGCCGGTTCGCGGACAGGCGGGGTCACGGCGAAGCCGTCGGCGGCCTCGAAGTCCTCGTCGGCGAAGCCGGGAGCCTCGGGCTCCTCGATCGGGAAGTCGGGCTCGAACGCGGCGGGGCCGCTGAAGGCCGGCGCCGAGGGCGCGACCGGAGCGGCGGCCGGCGGGAAGCTGGGCTGCGGGAAGGTCGGCTGCTCGAACACGTCCTCGCTGACGGCCTCGCCGCCGAACGAGAAGCGGTCCTCGCCGAAGGGCGAGTGCGACGCGGGGGCCTGGCGGGCCGGAGCCGCGACCGGCGCGGGGGCCGGGGTCTCGGCCAGGCGACGCTGGGCGTCGGCCAGGCGAGTGTCGATCTTCTCGCGGGCCTCGTCGAGCAGGCGCGCGGTGCGCTCCTCCGACTGGCGGATGCGGTCGATCAGTTCCTGCGAGCTGCGTTCGGCGCGCTGGTTCAGGCGGTCGGTAACCCTAACCACCTGGTCGCCGACATCGTCGATGGCCAGGGCGTTGCGGCGCTCCGAGGCGCTGATGCGCTCGGCCAGCTTCTCGGTGATGCGGGCGATCTCGACGCCCAGCTTCTCCAGAGCCTGGGCCTGGACGCTGTCATTGCGATTGAGCTTGTGCTCGACGCTGGCGGCGATGCGCGCCACCTCGCCGCCGACCTGCTCGATGGCGTTGGCCTGGCGGGCTTCCGAGGTCTGGATGCGGCGGTTGAAGGCGTCGGCCAGGCCGACGACCTCGCGGCCCATGCGCTCGATGGCCTGGGCCGAGCGCTGCTCGGCGGCCTGGATGTGGGCGGTCATCTCGCCCAGCTTGCGCTCCATGCGGTCGAAGCGGCCGTCGGCCGTCTCGCGAAGCTTGGCGGCCATCTCGACGCGGGCGGCCTCCATCTTGGCCGACAGGCTGCCCGCCAGTTCCTCGAGGCGCTTCTGAGCGCTGCCGCCGTCGCCTTCGACGGCCGACAGGCGGTTGTCGAGGGCCGAGAACGAACCGCCCAGCGCCTGCAGCGCCTCGGCGGTGCGGGCCTCGGCGGCTTCCAGGCGCTCCTGAAGACGGGCGACGACTTCTTCCACCACGGCCGAAGCCGGGGCGGCGCCCTTGGCCTCGACCTTGGCTTCCAGGGCGGCCAGGGTCTCGCGGGTGCGGCTTTCGCCTTCATAGAGGTGGTTGGCCACGCGGCCGACGGCGCTTTCCAGCGCGCGCAGGGCCTCGGCCGAACGCGGGCCGGCGGCTTCGTTCTCGACGCGGCGCAGGCGCTCGGCGTTACGGGTCTGCTCGCTCTTGATCTCGTCGGCCAGGCCCTCGAAGCGGGCGGCGACGGCGATCTGCTCGCGCTCGGAGCTGGACAGGCGTTGCAGCGCGCCGCGCACCGACTGGTCGATGCCGGTGATAGCCTGGGCCGAACGGGCCTCGGCGGCCTCGATGCGCTGGGTCAGGCGGTCAAGCGCCGTGGCCATCCGGCCCACCTCGTCGGCGGGATGCTCGGGGGCCTCGATGCGCGGCGGCGCCTCGACGCGGTCGGCTTCAAGGTAAATGGCGCGGCCGTTCGAACGGCCAGTATCGTTAACGGGATCGGCGGGCGGAGCATCGAAACCGGCGGAATCGCCTTCGATGATCATCCGGTTCAGCCACTCACCGAGGGTCATGCCCGAGCGACGGGCGAGGTCCTTGGCGACCTCCCGTGCTTTCGGGTCAATTCCCTTTACGCTCCATGGAGCCGCGGCAGTCATGCGAATCGTTCTCCCCGCACCTGGGGACCCACGCTAGTCACCGATTCCTAGCGTGTAAACGCGACCAAAACGCTAGATGTAGCGTTCCTGTGGACAGGTTAACAGACACAGTTACCAAGGTATGTACAGAGGATTCGGTTCCCGTGTGTTAACGCACATTAACCTATTGCCAGGCCGATTGTCGCAGGCCATTTCGCGGCCATGGACATGATCCCGACCCTGATCGCGGGCGCGACGACGATCGCCCTGACCGTGCTGTTCGGCTGGCTGGGCGCGCGTCCTTCCAACCCCGCAAGGGGTCCGCGCATGGCGCCGTGGCGTCCACTGATGATGGTGACGGCGGTGGCGACCCTGCTTCTGGCCGCTCACGCGCTCAATCTGCTGGGCTTTAAGACGGGCGACCCGCGCTATTAGGTCGCGGCCGCTTGGTCAGTCCAGAGACGCCGCCGGACGACATCAGGCCGATATCAGCGAGCAGAAAAGGGATCGCCCAGCGACGAGGCGCCGCAATGTAGCGCGGCTGCCAGACCGGATCGTACTTGTCCTTGTAGCGCCGAACGCCCTGGAAATTGTAGATTCCCTCGCCGCGCTCGTAGAGCAGGCGGCCCACGCGCGACATGATCGGGGCCAGCGGCCGGTCGTCCAGGCCCGCCAGCGGGGCCATGCCGAACTCGAACGCCGTATAGCCCTCCGCCTTGCCCCACTGCAGGAGCTCGACGAACAGGTAGTCCATGATGTTCTTGGGCGCCTCGTCGGAGTAGCGCATCAGGTCCATCGAGAACGAGGCCTTGTGGGCCGTGGTCCACAGGGTGGCGAAGGCGACGATGCGGCCTTCCGAGCGCACAAGGGCGACCGGGAACTCGGCGACGTAGCGCGGATCGAAGCCGCCCATCGAGAACTGCTTCTCGCCGCCGGCGTGGTGGGCCAGCCAGGAGTCGGAGATCACCCGCAGTTCGGCCATCACCGTCATGGCGGCGCCGGCCGGGATCATTTCGAACGCCGCCCCGCCCTCGCCGGCCTTGCGCCAGTTGCGGCGCAGGACCTCGCGACGGCGGCCGGCCAGGGAGAAGCTCTCCAGCGGCACCACCGCGCTCTCGCCGGTCTTCTGGATGGCCAGGCCCAGGTCGACGGTGTCGGGCAGGTCCTCGGGGCCGAGCGCATAGAAGCCGGCCCGCGCCGCATGGGCGTCTGCCAGCTCGCGGAAGCGCCAGAACAGCTCCATGCGCTCGTCGTCGCGGCCGACCGGCGGCCCCATGGCGATCCACGAGCGGCGGCGCACGCCGAACATCAGGAAGCTCTCGCCCGAGGCCGAGAACAGGAAGCGCTTGTCGCCCAGCAGGGCCAGGTTCGAGGCCGGCTCGGCGGCTTCCGCCTTGGCCAGGATCGCCCGCACGCGGTCGAAGTCGGGATCGGTGTCGTCGACGACCGGCGGCGTCGCCGGGGTGGCGATCAGCCGCCACAGGCCGATGCCCATCAGCACCACCGCCGCGGCGATCGACGAGCGGATGGCCCGGGCGGCGTCCTGGTCGCCCATGATCCGCATCCACGAGCGGTCGGCGTATTCGGTGTGGTGGAACATCCACCAGCCAAGGAAGGCCGCCCCGCCGATGGCCGCGGCCGCCGACAGCAGCCAGCCGGGCGTGATTTCCATGCGCGACAGGGCCGCCTTGCGCGGGAAAGCCTCGTGGAACGGCACGATGGCCAGGAAGAAGGCGCTGAGAGTGGCCGTCTCTTCCCAGTTCAGGCCCTTGAAGATGGCCAGCACCGCGCCGGCGGCCAGCATCACCAGGGTCGCCCACCAGGCCGCGTCCAGCCGCGAGCGCAGGCCGAAGGCCAGCAGCACCAGAACCAGGCCCAGGATCGACGAGAAGAAGTGGCTGATCTCGATCAGCGCCGATGGAGCGAAGGCCAGCAGGATCGCGAAACGCGTCGGCTCCGACGGGGTCGCGCCCGAGGCCAGCAGCAGCACGCCGGCCGAGGCGGCCAGGATCGCCGCCAGCGTCGGCGCGATCGCCAGGGCGGCGGGTCTCAGTTCTGGCGCGGACATCAAGACCCCTGATCGGCGAATCCCGGACCGGGAAACGTCATCGGCGCTTCTATAACGCCTTCGCGGCCTTCCCGTCGCGCATCGCGATGCGAACGATTGTTTGAATCGACTTGCCCCCAGCGTTCCGTGGCGTAGTCTGCCGTCCGAAGCGGGCCGGCAAGCGCCCGAGACGAACCAGGGAGCCCCCGCCATGGCCGACTTCGGCGCCACCGAACTCGACACCTTCCGCGCCGAAACGCGCGCCTGGCTGGAGGCCAACTGCCCGCCCTCCATGCGCACCCCGATCGCAGACGAGAAGGAAGCCCCCTGGGGCGGCGCCAAGGCCCAGTGGAAGACCCCCGACGCCAAGCTCTGGCTCGACCGCATGGCCGACAAGGGCTGGACCGCGCCGATGTGGCCAAAGCAGTACGGCGGCGGCGGCCTCTCTAAGGCCGAGAACAAGGTGCTGGAGCAGGAGCTGCGCCGCATCAAGGCCCGCCCGGCCCTGATGAGCTTCGGCGTCTGGATGCTGGGTCCCGTCCTGCTGGAATACGCCACCGAGGAGCAGAAGCAGCGGTTCCTCCCTTCGATCGTCCGCGGCGAGACCCGCTGGTGCCAGGGCTATAGCGAGCCCGGCGCCGGCTCCGACCTCGCCGCCCTGCAAACGAAATGCGAGGACAAGGGCGACCACTGGCTGATCAACGGCCAGAAGGTGTGGACCAGCTACGCCGACCAGGCCGACTGGATCTTCTGCCTGGTGCGCACCGACACCTCCAAGAAGCACGAAGGCATCTCGTTCGTGCTGTTCGACATGACCTCGCCCGGCGTCGAGGCCCGGCCGATCAAGCTGATCAGCGGCTCTTCGCCGTTCTGCGAGACCTTCTTCGACAATGTGAAGGTCCCCAAGGAACAGCTTGTCGGCAAGGTCAACGGCGGCTGGGAGATCGCCAAGCGCCTGCTCCAGTACGAACGCCAGAACATCTCGGCCTCGGGTTTCGGCGGCAACGCCGGGCTCGACGTGGCCGAGGCGGCCAAGACCCATGTCGGCGTCGACGCCGAGGGCCGCATCGCCGACGGCGACCTGCGCACCCGCATCGCCGCTCACAAGATGGACGCCCACGCCTTCCTGCTCACCGTCCGCCGGGCGGAAGCGGAGTCCAAGACCGGCTCTGGCCCCAGCGCCGCCGTCTCGATCATCAAGTACGCCGCCGCCAAGATGAACCAGGAGCGCACCGAACTGCTGGTCGAGGCTCTGGGCCTGCAGGGCCTGGGCTGGGAAGGCGAAGGCTTCACCCCCGACGAGATCGCCGCCCTGCGCGCCATGCTGCGCGCCAAGGGCAACTCGATCGAGGGCGGCACCAGCGAGGTGAATCTCAACGTCGTCGCCAAGCGCGTGCTTGGCCTGCTCGATCACCAATAATGATCAACCTCTCCCAGAGGGAGAGGGAGGGGCCCGCCGCGAAGCGGTGGGAGGGTGAGGGGTTACACCTCATGCCGCCTTCCCCCTCATCCTCCCACGCCTGCGGCGCGGGCCCCTCCTTCTCCCCATGGGAGAAGTGTAAAATGGGCTACGCCGCTGCGATCAGGATCGAACCATGATCGAGTTCTGGTACGAGTTCGCCTCCACCTACTCCTACCCCGCCGCCATGCGGGTGGAGGCCCTGGCCGAGCAGGCCGGGGTGGCGGTGCTGTGGCGGCCGTTCCTGGTCGGGCCGCTGTTCCACGAGCAGCAGGGCCTGACCGACAGCCCGTTCAACGCTTTTCCGGTCAAGGGCGACTACATGTGGCGCGACCTGGCGCGGGTCTGCGACCGCGAGGGCCTGCCGCTGCACCATCCCAGCCAGTTCCCGCGCAACGGGCTCCTCGCGGCCCGCATAGCGATCTGCGGGCTGGAGGACGGCTGGACGCCGGCCTTCAGCCGCGCCGTCTACCAGGCCAACTTCGTCGATGACCTCGACATCTCCGATCCAGAGGTCCTGGCGCCGCTGATCGCCGGCGTCGGGGCGGGACCTGAGCACGTCCTGGCCGCCGCCGGCTCGGCGCCGGTCAAGGACCGCCTGAAAGACCACGTCCGCCAGGCCCGAGAGCGCGGCCTGTTCGGCGCCCCTTCCTTCGTCACCGCTGACGGCGAGCTCTTCTGGGGCAACGACCGTCTCGAACAGGCCCTCGAATGGGCCGTCCGCCATCAAGACCCGGAGCAAGCCTGACATGGCCGTCCTGACCGAAGAACAGACGATGCTGCGCGACGCGGCCCGCAGCTGGGCCCAGGAAAGCGCCCCGGTCTCGGCCCTGCGCAAACTGCGCAACGAGGGCTCCAAGCAGAGCTTCGACCCGGCCGCCTGGGGCGAGATGGGACAGATGGGCTGGGCCGGCGTCGTCGTGCCCGAGGCCCATGAGGGCTCCGGCTTCGGCTATCTCGGTTTGGGCCTTATCCTGGAGGAGACCGGCAAGACCCTGGCCGCCTCCCCGCTCCTCTCCACCGCCCTGATCGCCGCCTCGGCGCTCGAACTCGGCGGCTCCGACGCCCAGAAGGCCGCCTGGCTGCCGAAGATCGCCGCCGGCGAGCTCGTCGCGTCCCTGGCCGTCGACGAGCACGCCCACCACAACCCGACGCGGATCGCCATGCTCGCCAGCGAAAAGGGCAATGGCTACAAGCTGAACGGAACGAAGACCTTCGTCCTCGACGGCGACGCCGCCGACCTGCTGATCGTCGCCGCCCGCGCCGAGGGAACCAGCGGCACGGACGGCGTCACCCTGTTCCTCGTGCCCGGCGACGCCAAGGGCGTCACCCGCACTCACCTGTCGCTGGCCGACAGCCGAGGCGCGGCCAGGATCACCTTCGACAATGTCGAAGTCGGCGCCGACGCCGTCCTCGGCCAGGAAGGCCACGGCTGGGCGATCCTCGAACCCGTGCTCGACCGCGCCTATGCGGGCCTGGCCGCCGAGATGCTCGGCACGGCCACGGCCGCCTTCGAGATCACCCTCGACTACCTGAAGACCCGCACCCAGTTCGGCCAGGTGATCGGGACCTTCCAGGCCCTGCAGCACCGCGCCGCCAAGTGGTTCACCGACCTGGAGACCACCCGCTCCTGCGTCGAGGCCGCGCTGGAGGCCTTCGACGCCGGCGCCGACAGCCGGGCTCTGGCCTCCCTCGCCAAGGCCAAGGCCAGCGAAGTGCTGCACCTGGCCTCTAACGAGATGGTCCAGATGCACGGCGGCATCGGCATGACCGACGAGCACGACGCAGGCCTCTACATCAAGCGCGCCCGCGTGGCCGAGGCCCTGTTCGGCGGGGCCGCGTTCCATCGCGACCGCTACGCCCGGCTGATGGGGTTCTAGAGCTTCATCGACAGCTCCACGTCCTCGGCGAACGGAACCGACAGGTAGCCCGACGCCGGGGCGCGGACCCGCACCAGGTAGTCCGGACTGTGGTCGGCGTTGTCGGCCACGACCAGGGCGCCCGGCCGCAGGCGGCTTTCGAGCAGGGCAAGGATCTCCGGATAGAGCGCCTTGGCGCCGTCCAGCAAAACCAGATCGATGGTTTCGGGCAGGTCGGAGGCCAGGGTCGTCAGCGCGTCCCCGGCGCGGATCTCTACCAGGTCGGCGAGGCCGCCGGCTTCCAGGTTGGCCTTCGCCCGCGCCACCTTGGACGGCTCGAACTCGCTAGTGATCAGGCGGCCGCCGCCGTTGTCGCGCAGGGCCGCGGCCAGATGCAGGGTCGAGATCCCGAACGAGGTTCCGAACTCGACGATCGCCGTCGCCCGCGCGCCGCGCGCCAGCATGTAGAGCAAAAGGCCCGTCTCGCGCGACACCGGCAGGGCGACGTCCTTCAGGCGGCCGTAAAGATCCAGATAGTCGCTCTTGCTGCGCATCAGGCGCTGGCGCTCGTCGGCCGACAGCGCGGCCACGGCGGGAATGCTCATCGGCGCCTCCTCGTCGGTCTCGGCGAACAGCCGCTCCAGCAGGGGCGCGATCGGGGCTTGGGTCAGGGTGGTCATTGGTGTTTCCGGCGTCTTGCGGCGCGTCGTTGCGCCGGCCCCGAAAATGCGAATAATCCGTCAGGTTTCCTATTCGCATTGCCCGGCCGCCGATGACCGCTCCGCCAAGCCCCCGGATTTCCTCGCGAAAACAGCCCCAGCAGGCCCGTTCGGCCGAGCTGGTCGCCGCCATTCTGGAGGCGGCGGTTCAGGTTCTGGCGAGGGAAGGCGCGGCGCGGTTCACGACCGCGCGGGTCGCGGAGAAGGCCGGGGTCAGCGTCGGCTCGGTCTATCAGTACTTCCCCAACAAGGCCGCGATCCTGTTTCGCCTGCAGAGCGACGAGTGGCGCGCGACGACGGCCATGCTGCGCGACATCCTGCAGGACCAGGCCCGTCCGCCGGCTCAGCGCCTGCGCGCCCTGGTCCACGCCTTCGTCCGTTCCGAGTGCGAGGAGGCGGCGATGCGCACCGCCCTGGCCGACGCCGCCCCGCTCTATCGCGACGCCCCCGAGGCGCGGGCCGCCAAGGAGGCCGGCGTGGGCATCGTCCACGGCTTCATGCGCGAGGCCCTGCCCGACGCCGCCGAGGCGACGCGCACCCTGGCCGGCGACCTCGTCACCACGACCCTGGCTCAGGTCGGCAAGAGCGTCTCCGAGGAACGCCGCACCGAAACCGAGATCACCGCCTGGGCCGACGCCATGGCCGACATGTTCGAGGCCTATCTCGCCCGGCTGAACCAGGCTTCACCCTAGGAACCGCCCTCCCCGCGACCGGTTCTCCTGCCCTACCCACAACGGCAGGAGCACGCCATGAGCACCGACCCCAACGACAAGGCCGCCGTCGAAAAGCGCCTCTGGAAGGAAATCGAGGACGCCCGCTTCGGCATGCTGGGCCTCGTCCACAGCCACCAGCACTTCCAGCCGATGACCGCCTTCGCCGAGCCGGAGGACGGCGCGATCTGGTTCTTCACCCGCGACGACACCGACCTGGCGCAAGCGGTCGTGGCCGACGGCGGCGACGCCATGTTCGTGGTCCAGGCCAAGGACGGCGACTTCCAGGCCTGCATCGGCGGCCGCCTGACCCGCCAGCACGACACGGCCCGCATCCAGCGCTGGTGGTCGCCCGTGGTCGCCGCCTGGTATCCCGACGGCAAGGACGACCCGCACCTGACCCTGCTGCGCCTCGACGCCCGCGACGCCGAGCTGTGGATATCCAAGGGCGGCGCCGTGCGCTTCGCCTGGGAGATCGCCAAGGCCAATCTCACCAACCAAACGCCCAACCTGGGCGATCGCGCCCATATCGGCATCGCCTGACGTCAGACGACGGACGATCCCAAAGAACAGGCCACGAAGCCAGGCCGCGCCGCCCGACGGCGCGGCCTTTTCGTTACGTCACCTTCCAGGCGTCCTTTGATTTCTCTGTAGTTTCAGGCTCGACCAACACACTCCGTCGGGAACCCGACATAGGCCATATAGTCGGAGCTATTGTAGGTCATACGGCCACAATATAGCCCCATCTCGATTTACTTCCGGCGGCGCCTGCATTGCGTCGGCTACCTGACAGCGCAGCACCCCAGTCCTGCCTATAGCTTGCAACCCTTGCCGCAAGCCGGCGTTCGATTCGCCATGACAGGGCCTCTACACCCCTTGAAGAACCGTCTGCTCGCTTCCCTGCCCCCCGAGGACTTCGGCTATATCGCCGTCCAGCTGTCCCATCAGGACCTGGAGAAGGGGAAGCTACTGTACGATCCCGGCGATCCGATCGACACGGTCTACTTCCCGCACGACTGCGTCATCTCGCTGATGACGCTGATGGACAACGGCGCGGCCATCGAGTCGGCCACCATCGGCCGCGAGGGCGGCCTCGGCCTGATGGCCGCGATCTCGCCGCGCCAGTCGTTGTCGCGCGCCATCGTCCAGGCGCCGGGCGGCGTCTCGCGGATCAGCGCCGCGGCCCTGCGCGAGGGCGTCGAGCGCAGCCCGGTGCTGCGCGATCTGATCGAGCGCCACAACGAGGCGCTGTTCGGCCACGCCATCCAGTCGGTGGCCTGCAACGCCCTGCACGCGGTGGAGGCGCGCTTCTGCCGCTGGCTGCTGGGCTTCCGCGACCGCATAGACGTCGACACCATAAGCCTGACCCAGGAATTCCTGGCCGACATGCTGGGCGTCCAGCGCACCACGGTCACCGCCGTGGCCGGCGCCCTGCAGGCCAAGGGCCTGATCCGCTACCGCCGCGGCGTCGTCGACATCCTCGACCGCCCGGGCCTCGAGGCCATCGCCTGCGAGTGCTACGGCGCGGTGCGGAAGGGCTATGAGCGGCTGCTGCCGGAACCGTTCGGCTCCTGATCCTTCTCCCCTTGCGGGAGAAGGTGTCGGCGCCAGCCGACGGATGAGGGGTCTCTCAAACGCAAAACGCCGCGACAGCCGATCAGCTGTCGCGGCGTTTCTGTACGTGCAACCCCTCACACGACCTCGCTCCGCGAGGCCACCCTCTCCCGCAAGGGGAGAGGGATCGGGATCAGCGCTTGCGCACCGGGAACGGCGCGTGGGTCAGGCGCAGCAGGTTGGCCGCGCCGGGGGCGCCGAAGGGCGTGCCGGCGACGATCAGGATGCGCTCTCCGGGCTTGGCCAGCCCCAGCTCCAGGGCCCGGGCGGCGGCGTCGGTGGTGACGACCTCCAGGCTGTCGGGCTGGGCGCTGACGCGCGGCTCGACGCCCCAAACCAGGGCCATGCGACGCACGGCCTCGATCTTCGGCGACAGGGCCAGCACCGGCTGCAAGGGCCGCTCGCGGGCCAGGCGCCGGGCCGTCGCGCCCGTGGTGGTGAAGGCCACCAGGCACTTGGTCGAGCCCGACTTGGCCGCGCCGGCGGCCGCGACCACCAGCACGTCGGCGTCCTCGTCGACGTGCGGCTGCTCGGCCTGCATCAGCTCGGGCCAGCGCGGGTCGCGTTCGACGCGCTCGATGATGCGGTTCATCATCGCCACCGACTCTTCGGGATAGTCGCCGGCCGCGCTCTCGGCCGACAGCATCACCGCGTCCGCGCCCTCGTAGACGGCGTTGGCGACGTCCGAGGCCTCGGCCCTGGTCGGGGTCGGCGAGCTGGTCATCGACTCCAGCATCTGGGTGGCGACGATCACCGGGATGCCGCGCTCACGCGCCGCCCGCAGGATTTCCTTCTGCGCCACCGGCACCTCTTCGGGGGCCATTTCGACACCGAGGTCGCCACGGGCCACCATCACGCCGTCGCAGAGGTCGAGGATCGGACCCAGGGTCTGGAGCGCCTGGGGCTTTTCGATCTTGGCCAGCACCGCGGCGCGGCCTTCGACGATGCGGCGCAGCTCGGCCATGTCTTCCGGCGCCTGCACGAACGACAGGGCGATCCAGTCGACGCCCAGACGCAGGGCGAAGGCCAGGTCCTCGCGGTCCTTCGGCGTCAGGGGCGACATCGGGATGATGACGTCCGGCACCGCCACGCCCTTGCGCTCCGACAGCTTGCCGCCGTTGACGACCGTGGTGTTGGCGAAGCCGGGGCCGGCCTCGTTCACGGTCATCCGCAGCTTGCCGTCGTCGAGCAGCAGGGTCGCGCCCGGCTTCATCGCCGTCAGGATCTCGGGGTGGGGAAGATGAACCCGCGTCTCGTCGCCCGGGGTCGGGTCGGAATCGAACCGGAAGGCCTGGCCGGGCTTCAGCTGAACCGGACCGTCGGCGAACTTGCCGACGCGCAGCTTGGGCCCTTGCAGGTCGGCCAGGATGCCCAAGGGACGACCGACCTCCGCCTCCGCCGCGCGGATGGCGGCGTAGACGGCGGCGTGGGTCTCGTGGGCGCCGTGGCTGAAGTTCAGCCGGAACACGTCGGCGCCGGCCTTGGCCAGCTTGACGATCATTTCCGGTGAGGCCGAGGCCGGACCGATGGTGGCGACGATGCGGGAACGACGCGCGCGGATCATGCGGCCGCTCCTTTGTTATTTTTGGGGGTTATTTGGGACAGAAAGCGTCGCCCTCGTTGGACGCCAACTGGATTTCGGTGAGCGAAATCGTCAGCGGCCCCGAGGTGCTCAGGCCGAACGGAGAGGAAACGTGCGCCATTTGGGCGCCCGCCGCCTGGAAACAGGAAAGTTTGATCTTGGCTGTACGCCATTCGCTGTTTTTCAAACCTGACAACGTTGACGTTACGTCTAGCCGTCCACCGCAGGATTCGCCACAACCGACAGTCAGATAAACCGGCGCCGTCGGCGCCTTGTCGACCCGCCAGCGCACCATCACCGCCATGTCGCCGGTTGTCTGGCGCGACAGGTCCACGGGCGGCCCCTGCACGGCCAGCAGGCCTTCGCCCTCGCCGGTCCAGGTCGCCTGGCGGCCGTTCTCCTGGGCGTCGGCGTCGATTGTCTTGACCGCCCCCGCGCCCGAGAAGCTCAGCATCCACGGCGCCGGAACGCGGCCGGCCACGAAATAGCGGTCGACGCTGGCGGCGGTTCCCAGGTCTCCGGCGCTCTCCGACAGCTCCCCCACCTTGGCCGGCTTGGCGTAGGATAGGCCATAGCCGTAGGCGAACTGCGGGTCGTAGCCGCTCTGGCCGCGGTTCAGCGGACCCTGGTCGGCGCGCTTGGGCCAGCTGAACGACAGCTTGCCGGTGAAGTCGCGTTTGGACTTGCCGTCCTTGCCCGCCACCAGCACGTCGGCGACGCCGCCGCCTTCCGAGCCCGGCAGCCAGGCCGCCACGAAGGCGTCCGAAGCGTTGATCTCCGGGTTGGTCCACAGCGGACGGCCCGACAGGAACACGGCCACGACCGGGATCCCCTGCGCCTTCAACTTCTTCAGCAGCTCCAGGTCGGTCTTGCCGTTGGGCTGATAGGCGAGGTTGGCCACGTCGCCCTGGAACTCGGCGTAGGGGTCCTCGCCGAACACCACGATGGCCACGTCCGGCTTGGCTCCGGCGAACTTGCCGTCCTTGGCCAGGGTCGCCTTGCCGCCGGCGGCCTCGACCGCCTCCTTCAGCCCGCCCCAGATCGACTGGCCGTGCGGGAAGTCGGCATTGGTGTTGCCTGTGCCCTGCCAGGTCAGGGTCCAGCCGCCCGAGGCCTTGCCGATGTCGTCGGCGGCGCCGGCCACCAGCACGTTCGCTCCTGATTTGATCGGCAGCACGCCGTCGTTCTTCAACAGCACCAGCGACTTGGCCACCGCCTCGCGGGCCACCGCGCGGTGATCGGCCGAGCCCAGCCGGTCGAACTTGCCCTGAACCTGCGGCGCGACGCGGTCGAACAGGCCCGCCTTGACCTTCACCCGCAGGATGCGGCGAACGGCGTCGTCCAGCCGCGCCATCGGGATCTCGCCCGACTTCACCTGCTTCAGCGTGTTCTCGTAGAGGCCCTTCCAGCTGTCGGGGGCCATGTACATGTCCAGGCCCGCGTTCATCGCCTGCGGGCACGAGACGTTCGAGCAGCCCTCGAGCTGGCCGTGGGCGTTCCAGTCGCTGACCACGAAGCCCTCGAAGCCCAGCCGGCCCTTCAGCACGTCGGTGATCAGGGTCTTGTTGCCGGTGATCTTCTGGCTGTTCCAGCTGGAGAACGAGGCCATCACCGTCAGGATGCCGGCGTCGATGCTGGGCGGATAGCCCTGGGCGTGAATGGCCACCAGCTCCTGCTCGGAGATCAGGGCGTCGCCCTGGTCGCGGCCGTCATGCGTGCCGCCGTCGGCGAGGAAGTGCTTGGCGCTGCCGGCGATGCGGCCCGGCGCGATCGGTTTGCCGGCCACGAGCCTGCCCTGCAGGCCCAGCGTCATCGGACCCGAATAGCTGGCGACAATCTCCGGATCCTCGCCATATCCCTCGTAGCTGCGGCCCCAGCGGTCGTCGCGGGGCACGGCCACCGTCGGGCCGAAGGTCCAGTCGCCGCCGGCCACGGCCACCTCTTCGGCGGTCGCCTGGCCGATGCGCTCGATCAGGGCCGGGTCGCGCATCGCGCCCAGGCCCACATTGTGCGGGAAGATCGTCGCGCCGACGATGTTGTTATGGCCGTGCACGGCGTCGATGCCGAACAGCAGCGGGATCGGTGTACGGCCCGGACGCTTGGCCAGGGCTTCCTTGCGGTAGGCGTCGATCAGGTCGGTCCAGGCCTTGGGCGTGGCGCGGTCGTTGCCGTCGGGCGCCGAGTTGCCGCCGGCCAGGATCGAGCCCAGCGGATAGGTCGCCAGGTCGGCCGGGGTCATCGAGGCGATGTCGCCCTGGATCGTCTGGCCGACCTTCTCCTCGACGCTCATCTTCTTCATCAGGTCGGTGATGAAGGCTTCCGTCTTGGCGTCGGTGATGCTGGCCGGGCTCTTGGCCGCCGGCCAGGCCTCGGGGTGGGCGGTCGTCTGCGGGGTGGTCGCGATCAGGGGCTGGGCCAGCACGGGCGCGGCGAGGCCCACGGCCAGGGCCGGCAACGAGACGCGAAGAAGCAGGCGACGAAGGTTCATGACGGGGCCCCTGGAGGAGAAGAACTGAAAGCGGAAAAGAACGGCGCGGCGGATCCGCCGCGCCGTAGTGGGAGCAACCCCTTGCAGGAGGGGTCTCCAGAGGTTCGCCCGACGACCGGGGGGGACCGGCGGCCGTCGGGCGTCATCCCCGCCGACGCAGGACGCCGACGCTGGAGCGGGATGAAAACGATGCACTCAGGAGGGTCGGGCGCGGTTTCGCGCCGCACGGCCCCAACGGTTTCCTTCCCTTGTTTCTTTTCGATCCGCCGCGCCGAGGGCCTGTCGAGACACTCGGCGATAGCGGTCACATTCGTCAGACACCATGAATTGACAGCGCTGTCCATCCTCTTTCGGCGTCCACGAAAACCTCCGCGCCGGATCGCCTTTTCGCTGTTCAAGCCGCCGGCCGGGCCCGCGCGGCGATGGCGTCGAGCACCGCGTCGTGGGTCGCCGCCTCTGCCACGCCCTGCGCCACCCTGCCCCGCCAGCCGGCCAGCCCGGCCCGCGTTTCGGAGAGGCTGGAGAAGTTCACCAGCGGGTCATGAGCCGCCGGCCGCACGCCCATCCCCTCCAGCACGTAGAACCAGGAGAGATCGGTGAAGAGCTCGCCCGGCCGGAACGGGATGCGCCCCGTGCCGCGATAGAGCTCCAGCCGCTCGGCGAGGCTGTCGGGGATCGCCGCCGTCCGCTCGCGCCAGAACGGCTCGTCGCGGCGGGTCGGCTGGTAGTGCAGCACGATGAAGTCGCGCGCGGCCTCGTATTCGGCGATCAGCCCGGTGTTGTAGGCGGCGATGTTGGCCGGGTCGAAATCCTTGTCGGGGAAGTGGTCCAGCAGCTTCATCAGGCCGCTGGTCACGAAGTGGATGCTGGTCGACTCCAGCGGCTCGATGAAGCCCGACGCCAGGCCCAGGGCCACGACGTTGCGGCTCCAGAACGCCTTGCGGCGGCCGCCGGTGAACCGCAGGAAGCGAGGCTCCGACAGCAGGGGTCCGGCCTCGCGGGTAAGATCGGCCAGGGCCTCGTCGTCGCCGACATGGGCGCTGGAATAGACATAGCCGTTGCCGGTGCGGTGGCGCAGCGGGATCCGCCAGCGCCAGCCGGCCGGCCGCGCGGCGGCCTGGGTGAAGGGCGGCGGGTTCGGGTCGCGCGCCGTCAGGCCAGCCACCGCCCGGTCGCAGGGCAGCCAGCGGCTCCAGTCCTCGTAGCCGGTCTTCAGCGCCTCCTCGATCAGCACGCCGCGAAAACCGCTGCAGTCGATGAAGAGGTCGGCCGACAGATGGCCGCCGCCCTTCAGCGCCAGGGCCTCGACGAAGCCGTCGTCGCGCAGCACCGCGCCCTCGACCTTGCGTTCCAGCCGCTTTACGCCGCGCCGCTCCGACCAGGTCCGCAGGAAGCGCGCCACCAGGCCGGCGTCGAAATGCAGGGCGTGGCGCAGGCCGCCGCTCGGCCCCACGCCTCCGGCGCGAGGATCGGCGAAGGCCATCCTGCCGGCGTCGCCCAGGGCGGCCGACAGGTTGTAGGCCTCGACGCGGGGATCATCGCCCGCCGCCCGCAGCCGGTGCCACATGTTGTGGAAGGGCCGCCGGTCGATCGTGGGGCCGAAGGTCCCGAACGGATGCCAGTAGCGCTCGCCGGGCGTGGTCCAGTCGTCGAAGCGGATGCCCAGCTTGAAGGTCGCCTCGGTGGCGACCATGAACTCGGCCTGGTCGATCTCCAGCAGCCGCAGGAAATCGACGATCGGCGGAATGGTGGCTTCGCCAACCCCCACGGTCGGGATGTCAGCGCTTTCTACCAAGGTGATCGAGGTTCCCGTCCCGCGCAGCACCTGGGCCAGCACCGCCGCGGCCATCCAGCCCGCCGTGCCGCCGCCCAGAATGGCGATGGAGCCGATCGCGCGATCCATGCCGCCCTCCTCCGCTTGCTCTCAGGAAGACAGAAAAGAACGCCGGCGGCGGCTTGCAGCCCGCCGCCGGCGCAGGGTGGTTAGAGGCCGAGCTTGAACCGCGCGCCCAGCACGATCCGGCGGTCGCCGGTGGCGTAGCGGAACGGCAGGTTCTCCCACTGCAGGTAACGGCCGGTGGGCTCCTCGGTCAGGTTGATGCCTTCCAGCACGATCTTGATCGCCGGGGTCACCGCATAGCCGACCTGGGCGTCGAGCTGGCCATAGGCCCGCTCCCAGGTGCCCAGGCTGTGACGGTCGGCGCCCGAGCCGAACGAGAAGTCGCCCTGGTAGCTCTTGTCGCGCCAGGCGTAGGACACCCGGGCCTCGAAGCCGTGGCCTTCGTAGTAGCCCTGCAGGTTGAAGGCGTGCTTGGCGACGCCCGGGATCGGCAGGTTGTCGTCGTAGTCGTTCGACTTCGAGGTCTCGGAGTCGGAGTAGGTGTAGTTGGCGTTGAAGCCGAACCCGTTGTCGAAGGCGTACTGGGCGGCCAGTTCGACGCCCTTGATGCTGCCGCCGTCGCCGTTCACCGGGGCGGTGTAGACGCCCAGGGTCGCGCCCTCGACCGAGCCGTCGGCCACGGTGCGCGGCACGGTGTCGGTCTGGATGAACGAGTCCACGCTCTTGTAGAAGAACGCCCCCGAGATGATGCCGCTGGCGCCGATGTAGCGCTCATAGGCGATGTCGAACTGCGAGGCGCGGTACGGGTCGAGGTCCGGGTTGCCGCCGCTGCCGTTGGTGTAGAGGAAGCGGTTGAGGTTCGGACCCGGCGTCGAGCTGCGGGTGAAGTTGAAGGCCGAGCCCTGGCCCAGCTGGAACAGGTCCTGGCGGGACACGACGCGGGCCGCCGAGACGCGCACCTTGTCGGTGTCGTTGATGTCGAACACCGCGCTCGCGCTGGGCAGGACGTCGGTATATTCGCGCGTCGTCTTGATGGCGTCCGGATTGGCGATGACGCCGTTCCAGCTGTCGGTGCCCCAGTACCAGGGCGAGGTCGGGGTGCCGCTGGAGTCAATGGTCAGCTCGGTGCGGACCACGCGGACGCCGGCGTTGACGTGATAGCTGTCGTCACGCCCGCCCAGGTCGACCATGCCGTAGCCGGTCGTCGTGCGCTCCTTGATCCGGAACGACTGGATCGGGTCGGCGAACTTCTTGAACGGCGTCGAGGGATAGAGGGCCGACAGCCAGGCCGTCGGGTTGCTCATCTGGCTGCGGTTCTGGAACAGCGCGGTGATGCCGCCCACGGTCAGGGTCTCGAACCTGCCAGGCGTGGTGGCCGCGGTCTGGTAGGGCGTGATCAGGGCCGGCGAAGCGCCGAAGCGGCCGTCGTCGGTGGCCGTCTGGCCGCAGTTGGGACGTCCCGCCGTGCCGGCCGGCAGGCCGCACGACTTGAAGCCGATGGCCCCGTCCTGGAAGTAGCCATAGGGGGTCCAGTCGCCCAGGCCCAGGGCATGGGCGTTCAGCTCGCCCTTGCCCGAATAGTCGGCCAGCAGCTGCCAGAACTCGGAGTCGATCTTGCGTTCGGCGTAGCGCACGCCGGCGCTCAGCACGAGGTCGCCGCTCTCGCCGAATTCAGGGCGGTACTTCAGGTCGCCGCGGATCGAGGTGTTGTCGATCTGGGTGTCTTCACCGAACACCCAGTGCGACTTGGCGAACACGCTCGACGGCGTGGTGAACTGCGCCGCGTTGGCCGGGGTGAACTTCGGATTGTCGCCGTTGGCGTAGCTGTAGGTGAAGGTCGCCGGGGCGGTGGCGTTGGGCACCAGGCCCGCCGCCGTGCCGTTGCGCACGGTGTATTGGGTGTAGCGCACGTCGGCGTTGGCGCTGGAGCTCTGGTAGTCGGCGGTCGAATAGGCACCGCGCACGCTGCCGGTCAGCCGCCCGCCGTTGTCCCAGTTCAGGGCGACCTGGAAGTTGTCGGTCTTGGCCTCGGCGTTCTGGAAGTACGAGGTGCCTTCGGCCGAGTTGGCGGTCACCGTGCCCGACTGCAGCACGCCGTTGCCGTCGACGCTGGCGCCGGCCGCATAGGTGGCGTTCTCGTTGGCGAACGGGAACTTGATCGAGGATTCGCTGGTCTTGATCTTCAGGTCCGAGTGGAACCAGTCGCCGGTCAGCTGCAGGGCGTCGGTCACCGCGAAGTCGAGGTTCAGCGAGGCGCCGAGGCGCTTGCGGTCCAGGTCGCGATAGGTGGCGTAGCGGTATTCCGGCGACCACACGTCAAGGGTCGCGCCGCCGGCCACGGGACGGTCGTTATAGGCCCAGCCGCCGCGGTTCTCGCCGCCCAGCACGTCGGTGTGGGTCTCGGTCTTGTCGTACGAGATCGTGCCCAGCACGGCGAAGCGGTCGCTGAACTTGTAGCCCAGCACCAGCGAGCCGGTCGGGTTCCAGTCGGTGTCGCCGGCCTTGTTGCCGCGCAGGTCGCCGGCGATGGTGATGTCGTCGCGCAGGGACCGGGCGTTGCGGGTCTTCAGGTTGATGATGCCGCCCAGGCCGCCTTCCAGCAGCGAGGCGTCGGGCGACTTGTAGACGTCGACCCCACCGATCAGCTCGGACGGAATGCCTTCCAGCGAGTTGGTCTGGTTGATCTTGCCTTCACCGAGACGGAAAAGCTCCAGGCCCGAGACGAAGATGTCGTTGTTGAGCACCGTGACGTTCTGGTCGAGGCCGCGGATGCGGACCTTCGTGCCCTGGCCGTTCTCGCGGTCGATCTGCACGCCGGGCAGGCGCTGCAGCGATTCGGCGATGTTCTGGTCGGGGAACTTGCCCATGTCCTCGGCGGTGACCGACTCGATGATCAGGTTCGAGTTCTTCTTGGCGTTCAGCGCGCTCTGCAGCGAGGCGCGGAAGCCGGTGACGATCACGGCCTCAACTTCTGATGGTTCCTGCGCCGCGGCCGGAGCCGCCGCATCGGTGGCCGCGGTCTGGGCCATGGCCTGGCCCGCGCCCAGCAGGACGACCGTGGAGGCCGCCGCCATCAGCGCGGCCCTGGTCGCGTAAGTCTTCGAAATCATGAGCATTCCCCTAGGTTACGGCCGCAGAGAGCCGATCTCCGCCGACAGCGTCGACGCAGTGAGTTCGCCAAGTTTTTCGGGATGCCTTGCGCATCCTCCCTTGTTCTCCGGCCCTTCTCGGGAGCCGGCGACTGCAACCTATGAGTAATGCGACAGCGCTGTCAATGGACAACGCTGTCAACCACGTAACAAAATTCGCTTTCCGTAATTGTGTGATTTATCGGCTGAAAGGGCGAAGCCTTACCCGCAAGGGCTTTCGGCGTTTTCGCGCGGGAGCGGTGACGCGCGCGCCGACTCCTCGTTAGGTTGGCGCCGATATCGACGGCGGGGTGAACAACATGCTGGCGCGACTGTGCATCGCGGCGCTCCTGGCGAGCGGCCTCTCCGCGCACGCCGAGATTCTGCGGCCGGCGGCCATCGTCAAACGCGACTTTTCACCCGACTGGGCGGCGATGTCGCCGAACGGCGACACCTACGCCGCCGCCTCCTACACCTCGGTGTTCTTCGCCCCGGCCGACGGCGCCGAGCCGCCCCGCCGCGTCGCCGGCGTGACCATCTTCGGCGATATCGGGTCCAACCGTTCGCTCAGTTTCGCCTGGGCGGACCCCGGTTCCGTCTGGGCGCCGGCCATCCAGGATCGGGAGCCGGGCGTCCGCCCGATCCGCGCCGGGACGGACGGCACGATCGCCGCGCCCGGCTGGACCGCTCCCGAAGACCTGGTCAGCCTGGCCCACATCGGCGGCGGCATGGCCGTCGGCGTCTTCCGGGCCGACGACCTGGGCGAGCGCCCGCCGCCGCGATTGGCCCTGCTGGACCTGCCGTCGGGCGAGATCCGGGGCGGGATCGACCTCGGCGCCCCCATGGCGAGGCCGGACGGCGCCGTCTCCCCGCCGGCCTCCCACTGGATCGAGGATCTGGCCGCGGCCCGGACGCCCGACGGCCCGCGTATCGTGGCGGCGGTCCATCCCTGGTCCAGCCACGCCCTCTTCATCGCCTGGCGCGCGCCGGGCGAGGCGCGCGCCCTGCCCTCGCCGTTGGCCCGCAGCGCCCGGATCGCCCTGACGCCGGACGGCAAGGCCATATTGGCCGCTCCCAAGCTGGCGTTCCGCCGCTTCTGCCCGGACGACCTCGCCTGCAGCGTCCCCGAGGAGCCGATCGACGCGGTCACCCTGGCCCTGATCGACTTCGACAGCGGCCGCGAGATCTGGCGTCGCTGGACCACGGGGGTCTACTGGCAGGAGGTGGTCCGCCCGGTGATCAGCCCCGACGGCCGCTTCGCCTTCGTCGAACTGCCCTCCCAGACCGCCGCCGGCCGCGAGCGCCAGACGCCCGGCGAGACCAGCAAGGGCTGGCTGGGCGTGATCTCGATGAAGGACGGCCGGCTGCTCGAACGCATCCGCACGCCCGGCTACCGGATGACGCTGCAGTACCTGCCGGCGACCAACACCCTGTTCGTGCAGGCGTTCGACACGTCGCTCTACTTCACCGTCGACTGGGCCGAGGCGGCGCGGCTGGAAGCGGCCGGCGGGCTCGAGCCCTGAGCCTCAGCCCGCCGCCGGACCGGTCGACTCCCGGACCACCAGCTCGAAGTCGAGCAGGCGCGAGGGCGGCGGAGCGCCCTCCTCGCCCTTCAGGTCGCCGCTGAGCAGCAGGTCGGCAGCCGCCGCCGCCATGGCCTGGATCGGCTGGCGCACAGTGGTCAGCTGCGGCCAGACGACCTTGGCGCCGGGCGTGTCGTCGAAGCCGGCCACCGACAGGGTCTCGGGCACGTTCAGGCGCAGGCGGTTGGCCACGGCCATCACGCCCAGGGCCATGTCGTCGTTGGAGGCGAAGATCGCCGTCGGCCGGTCGTCGCCCGCCAGCAGGGTCTCGGCCGCCTCGAAGCCCGAGCGGAACGAGAAATAGCCCTGGGCCACGCGGTCCTCGCGCACCGCCAGGCCGTGGTCGGCCATGGCCTTGGCGTAGCCGTCATAGCGCAGATGGGCCGCGCCGTGGTCGGGGTGGCCCTTGATGAAGGCGATGTCCTTGTGGCCCAGCTTGATCAGGTGGGCCGTCATGTCATAGGCGGCGGCCACGTCGTCCATGCGCACATAGGCCGAGCGGTCGAGATCCTTGTCCGGCGACAGCCGCACATACGGCACGCCCTCGGCGTCCAGCACGGCCAGAAGCCGGGCGTTGTCGCAGACCGGCGGCGTCAGGATCACCCCGTCCATGCGCAGGGTGGCCAGCATCGGCTCCACCTGCTCCTCGATGTCGCCCTCGGAGTCGAGCGGCTCGACGATCAGGTGATAACCCTCGGTCCGGCAGCGGCCGATGGCCCCCAACTGCACGTCGGTGACGTAGGCGGGGCTGGGGTTGTCGAAGAACACGCCGATCAGATAGGCCTTCGAACCCGCGAGACTCCGGGCCGAGATGTTGGGCCGGTAGTTCAGCGAGGCCACGGCCTCCTGCACCCGGTCGCGGGTGTCGGCCTTGACGTTGGGCTCGCGGTTGAGCACCCGCGACACGGTCTTGATCGATACGCCCGACAGGCGGGCGACGTCGTGGATCGTAACCTTGGCGTTCAAGTAAGGGCCTCGCGCGGCGTGATTCAGCCTTCAAGCGAGACAACAGGCCATGACAACCTTGTCAAGGCGACCCCTTTTTGGACGGGGCTGCTGAAAACGGCGGTTCGGGGCGTTCGCCAAGAGACCGCCCCTACCCCGAAAGTTCCCCGCGAAGGCGGGGATCCAAGCCGAGTCCGCGGGTCGATCCGCGGCCTCGCCATATGCTGAAAGCCGGCTCGCCCCCGCCTGCGCGCAGGGCTACCTGCATATGTGTCTGGACGACCTATCAGGTCCTAAAGACCTGCCTTCCTGGGCCTCGTGCCCAGGATCCATTGTTCAGCATCCGTTGAGTTGGGCGTGTGCTCTGGGACCTTCGGCTACCCGAAACGTCAAAATTACAGCCTGCCGCAGACATGGATCCTGGGCACAAGGCCCAGGAAGGCATCTTCAATTTGATCGCGCTTCTACGATAGGCCCCCGCCTGTGCGGGAGCGCCCGGAGAGAAGGAGCCCTAGGAAATCGAAGCCTGGCCGTCCGGCGTCATCGCCACCGCCGCGCCGATCAGGGCGGTATGGGGATGCAGGATCACGTGGGTCGGGATGGCCTTCACATAGTCCGAAAGACGGCCCTTGGCCTCGAAGCGCTCGCGGAAGGCGCTGGCTTCCAGCAGGTCGACGATCCGCGGGGCGATGCCGCCCGCGATGAACACCCCGCCCCGCGCGCCGAGCGCCAGGGCGAGATCCCCAGCCGTCGAGCCGAGGATGGCGCAGAACCGCTCGACCGTGGTCTTGCAGCATTCGCGGCCGGCCACGGCGCCTTCAGTGATGGCCTTGGCGGCCAGTTCCTCGACCGGACGGCCCTCGATCTGGGCCAGCAGGACGTGCAGGTCCTCCATGCCCTGTCCGGCCAGGATGCGCTCGACCGACACGCGGCCGTACTTGGCCTGCAGGCCGCGCAGGATCTCGATCTCGACGTCGTCGACCGGGGCGAACGAGATGTGGCCGCCCTCGGTGGTCAGCGGGGTGTCGCAGCCGTGGCGGCGCACCATGCCGGCGGCGCCGAAGCCGGTGCCCGGGCCGATGATGGCCAGATCGCCTTCGCCAGAGGTCGGCAGCGGGCCGAGCTGGCGCAGGTCCTTCGGCGACAGGCGCGGCGCGGCCAGGGCCTGGGCCGTGAAGTCGTTGATCAGCCGGGCGTTACGGAAACCGCCCGTGCGACGCAGGCTGTCTTCCGACAGTTTCCAGTCGATGTTGGTGAAATGAACGGCGCCGTGCTCGATCGGGCCGGCCACCGCGACCACGGCCTGGTCGGGGTGCTTGACCCCCACCTTGGCCAGATAGTCCTCGATGGCGTCCTCGGCCGTGTCGTAGTCCTCGCCCTTATAGGCAGTGGGCTCGATCAGCCGGGGATCGGGGCCGTCGAAGTCGACCAGGGCGAAGCGGGCGTTGGTGCCGCCGATATCCCCGACCAGACCCAGACCATGTGCGTTGGCGCCGTTCATGGGTTTCCCGTTCCCTTTAAGCAAACAGCACGGACGCGCCGGCGTCGGCGGCGCCGACCCCGTGTCGCATCCAGCTGAAAAGTTCGCGCCCGAAGCCCGGCTTGGACGCCGGGACTGGTGCAGGCGTGCGGGCGAGGAGTTGCGCCTCGTCCACATGGATGAAGAGTTCGCCGGTCTCGGCGTTCATGGTGATGACGTCGCCGTCCTGGACGTAGGCCAGAGGCCCGCCCTTGGCGGCTTCCGGCGTCACGTGGATGGCGGCCGGCGTCTTGCCCGAGGCGCCCGACATGCGGCCGTCGGTGACCAGGGCCACCTTGAAGCCGCGGTCCAGCAGCACCGAGATCGACGGCGACAGGTTGTGCAGCTCCGGCATGCCGTTGGCCGACGGGCCCTGGAAGCGCACCACGACCACGACGTCGCGGTTCAGCTCGCCACGCTTGAAGGCGGCGATGAAGTCTTCCTGCTCCTGGAACACGGCGGCCGGCGCGGTGATCACGTGGTGCTCGGGCTTCACAGCCGAGATCTTGATCACGCCGCGACCGAGGTTGCCGGCCAGCAGCTTGAGGCCGCCTTCCTTGCTGAAGGGGTTTTCGACCGGGCGCAGGATGGCCTCGTCCAGCGAGGTCTCCGGGCCTTCGCGCCACTTCAGCTCGTCGCCGTCCAGGTAAGGCTCCTGGTGGTAGTTCGACAGGCCCGGACCGGCGATGGTCAGCACGTCCTCGTGGGCCATGCCGGCCTTCAGCAGTTCGCGCACCACGAAGGCCATGCCGCCGGCGGCCTGGAAGTGGTTCACGTCGGCCGAGCCGTTCGGATAGACCTTGGCCAGCAGCGGCACGGCCTTGGAGATGTCGTCCAGGTCTTCTAGGGTCAGGATGATCCCGGCCGCCCGGGCCATGGCCACGATGTGCAGGGCCAGGTTGGTCGAGCCGCCGGTGGCCATCAGGCCGACGACGCCGTTGACCACGGCCTTCTCGTCGATCACCCGGCCGACCGGGATCCAGTCGTTGCCCTTGTGGGTGACGGCGGCGACGCGACGGGCCGATTCCTTGACCAGGGCGCTGCGCAGCGGGGTGTTGGGATGCACGAAGGCCGAGCCCGGCAGGTGCAGACCCATCAGCTCCATCAGCATCTGGTTGGTGTTGGCCGTGCCGTAGAAGGTGCAGGTGCCCGGGCCGTGATAGCTGGCGCTTTCGGCGGCCAGCAGTTCGTCGCGGCCGACCTTGCCCTCGGCGTAAAGGGCGCGGATGCGGGCCTTCTCGGAGTTGGGCAGGCCCGAGGTCATCGGGCCGGCCGGCACGAACACCGCCGGCAGGTGGCTGAACGCCAGGGCGCCGATCACCAGGCCCGGCACGATCTTGTCACAGACGCCCAGGTACATGGCCGCGTCGAAGGCGTCGTGGGTCAGGGCGACGGCCGTGGCCATGGCGATGACGTCGCGCGAGAACAGCGACAGCTCCATGCCCGGGCGGCCCTGAGTGACGCCGTCGCACATGGCCGGCACGCCGCCGGCGAACTGGGCCGTGGCGCCGACCTCGCGGGCGGCCTCCTTGATCAGCGCCGGATACTCTTCCAGCGGCTGGTGGGCCGACAGCATGTCGTTATAGGCCGAGACGATGCCCAGGTTCGGCGCGTTCGGATCCAGCGCCCGCACCTTGTCGGCGGCCGGCGAGGCGGCGAAGGCGTGGGCCCAGTTGGCGCAGGACAGCTTGGCGCGGCCCGGCTGGGCCAGGGCGGCGGCTTCCATCTGGGCGATGTAGGCCTCGCGGGTCGGGCGGCTGCGCTCGACGATCCGCTGGGTGATCTCGGCGATGACGGGATTGAGGGCCATCTGACTACTCCGCCCAGAGGATGCGGACCGGCACGCGGTCCTGATCGAGAATCTTGGCCACCGGCAGGCTCGGATCGACCGCGCCTTCCAGCAGTTCGCGCTTGGCCTGGCCGGTGATCAGCAGGACGATCAGCGACGTCTGAATCAACGCCTTGAAGGTCAAGCTGATCCGCGGAAGGTCGGGGGCCGGCTCACCTTTCGGCACGGCCAGCACCAGGCGCTCGGCGTCGAGGTCCAGGCCCTCTTCCAGCACCGGGTTGCCAGGGAACAGCGAGGCGAAGTGGCCATCGCCGCCCACGCCCAGCAGGGTCACGCCGAACGGCAGGGCCTCGGCCACGCCAGCCTCAGCCGCCTCGGCCGCCGCTTCCGGCGAAGCCGGGTCGGCGTAGAGCGGCGCGAAGCTCGCCTTGGCCGCCTCGCCCTGCAACAGCGAGCGGCGCACGAGGCCCTCGTTGCTGCTCGGGTCCGACGGCGGCACGAAGCGCTCGTCGGTCAGGGTCACGGTCACCTTGTCCCAGGGCAGGGTCAGGGTGGCCAGGCGCTGATAGACCGGCTCGGGCGTGCTGCCGCCGGTGGCGGCGAACCCGGCCTTGCCGTGCGTCGCCACCGTGGTGGTCAGGGCGTTGGCGAGGGTCGAGGCCGCGGCGTCGTACAGGGCGTCGCGGGTCGGGAAGACTTCGATCTTGGGCATGTTGCGCGTACCCATCACGACTTCCAGGCCCGGCCCTGCGGCGCGATCAGCGACGCGGCGCTGGCCGGACCCCAGGTGCCGGCGGCGTAGGGCGCCGGCTCGATGCCGGCTTCGGCCCAGGCCTTGGCCACGCCGTCGACGAACCGCCACGCGGCCTCGACCTCGTCGCGGCGCACGAACAGGGTGCGGTCGCCGCGGAAGGCGTCCAGCAGCAGCTTCTCATAGGCGATGCGGCGGCGACTGCCCGGGGCGGCCATGTTCAGCGACAGCGGCAGCGACTGCAGGCGCATGCCCTCTTCCGACAGGCCCGGACGCTTGGTCATCACGCTCAGCGAGATGTCTTCTTCCGGCTGCAGGTCGATGACCAGGCGGTTGGCCTGCATCTCGCCCTGGGTCACGGCGCCAAAGATGTTGTGCGGCACGGGCTTGAACTGCACCACGATCTGGGTGCGGCGGTCGGGCAGGTTCTTGCCGGTGCGCAGGAAGAACGGAACGCCCGCCCAGCGCCAGTTGTCGATGCCGACCTTCATGGCCACGAAGGTCTCGGTCTTGGAGCCCTTGCCCACCTCTTCGAGGTAGCCGGCCCGGGCCGTGCCCTCGACCACCCCGGCCACGTACTGGCCGCGGACGGTGTCGTGCGCCACGTTGTCCTTGGTGAAGGGCCGCAGGGACCGCAGCACCTTGACCTTCTCGTCACGGACGGCGTCGGGATCGAAGCCCGACGGCGCCTCCATGGCCACCAGGCACAGCAGTTGCAGAAGGTGGTTCTGCAGCATGTCGCGCAGGGCGCCGTACTCGTCGTAATAGGGCCAGCGGTCGCCGACCTTCTCGGTCTCGGCGATCGTGATCTGGACGTGGTCGATCGACTTGTTGTCCCACAGCGGCTCGAACAGCACGTTGGCGAACCGCAGGGCCGTCAGGTTCTGGACCGTCTCCTTGCCCAGATAGTGGTCGATGCGGAAGATCTGGCTCTCGTCGACCACGGCGCCGACCGCGGCGTTGGTGATCTTGGAGCTTTCGAGGTCGCGGCCGATCGGCTTTTCCAGGATCAGACGCGTCGTGGGGCCGGTCAGGCCCGCGCTTTGCAGCGCCTGGCAGGCGGACGGATAGAGGCTGGGCGAAACGGCGAAGAAGATCACCAGCGAGTCGTGCGGGCCGATCTTGTCGGCCAGGGCCTTGGCCCCCTCCTCCTTGGTGATGTCGACCGGAAGATAGTCGAGGCGGGCGGCCAGGCGCTCCCAGGCGGCCTCTTCCACGTTGGCGCGCTTGCCCAGGTGCTCGCGCACCAGCTCGCGGTAGCCAGCGCCGGTGAGGTCGCCACGCGCCACGCCGAAGATGCGCAGGTCATGCGGCAGCAGCCGGTCGACTTCCAGGAAATACAGCGATGGCAGGAGCATGCGCAGGGCCAGGTCGCCGGCGCCGCCCAACAGCACCAAAACCTCGCGGCCCGCTTCGCCGTCTTCGGTCTTTTTCTTGGTCACTTTTCGTCCACCCTATGACAACGTTGTCATGACACGCCCGTGCGCGCTTGGCAAGCACGCGGTCGACCCGGCCCCTGGGTCGCCTCTGGCGCGCGCCCTACCTAGGCGGTTTGTCGGCCGGTCGCCATAAGACCAATCGCTTTTCGAAAACGCGCGAGGGCGCTTGTCCGCCCAGCCTTTTTCGAGGCATCACCTGCCCATGAGCACGACCCTGCGCCGCGCCGTCCTCGATGACGCCCCGATCCTGTCGGCGCTGGGGATGTGCACCTTTTCGGACACCTTCGCCCATCTCTATCCGCTCGAGGATCTCGAAGCTTTTCTCGCCTACGCCTACAGCCTGGAGCGCACCGAACGCGACCTCGCCGATCCGCAAAAGGCCTGCTGGATCCTGGAGAAGGACGGGACGGCGATCGGCTACGCCCTGGCCGGCCCCTGCGCCCTGCCCCATGCCGACGCATCGCCCGACCATGGCGAGCTCTACCGAATCTACGTGCTGAAGGCCCATCAGGGCGGCGGAAACGGCTCGCTGCTGCTGAACACGGCCCTGGACTGGCTGGAGAAGGACGGCCCGCGCCCTCTGTGGATCGGCGTCTGGTCCGAGAACTTCGGCGCCCAGCGTCTCTACGGCCGCCTGGGCTTCGAAAAGGTCGGCGAGTACTTCTTCCCTGTCGGCCGGGTGCAGGATCTGGAGTTCATCCTGCGTCGGGGGTGATCGCTCTCTTCCTCCAATCCCGTCATCCCGGCCGCAGCGAAGCGGAGAGCCGGGCCCCAGGGGGACTGGGTGCGGCAGTCAGATCAGGCGACTTCCGCAGAGGCCATCGCACTGCGGCGGCCCTGGGTCCCGGGTCTGCGGCCCGCTGCGCGGGCCTCCGCCCGGGATGACGGCTTAGAAGGTCAATGCCCCGGACGCGGCTCGAACGAGCGCTTCTCGTCCTTCAGGTCCACGCATTCCTTGGCCGGCTTCTGGCCGTGCTGAGCCTTGGGCTCGGACTTGGGGATGCAGTAGTTGGTCATCGGGTTCTGGTGTTGGAACGTCTTCGTCATCATGGCCTCGCCTCCCGTCTCAAATCTCATCCTGCGCGCCTTGCCGGCGTCTGTCGTTGATCCTGGTCACGCCGCCTCGCACAGCGCGTCCTGCTGCTGCACGTCGACAACCACGCTGAGCTCCGAAAGCCCCGGATCGCCGATCACCGTGCCCGACACCGGCAGGGCCTCCGCCGGCGTGCGGGTGGCCGCCACGCGGATCAGGTCCTCGGACTCCGCCAGCCCATTGGTGGGGTCGAACTCGGTCCAGCCGAGGTCCGGCAGGAACACCTCGCACCAGGCGTGGGTGGCCCCCGCCCCCCTGATGCCACCGTGCGAGGGGCTGTAGAGGTAGCCGGTGGCGAACACGGCGGCGTAGCCCAGCCGCCGCAGCGCCTCGACCATCAGCCAGGCGAAGTCGCGGCAGGTGCCCGCCCCGCGCGCCACGGTCAGGGCGGGGCTCTGGGTGCCTTCGGCCGCGCGGGCCTGGTACTCGAACTGGTCGTGGATGGTGGAATTGAGCCGCAGCAGGAACTCCAGCGCCGGCTCGTCGGGCCGCTCCATCTGCTCGCGCAGCCAACGCAGCATCACGCGGTCGGCGTCCTCGGTCGCCGGGCGGATGAAGGGGTCCAGCACCGCCCGGTCCTCGCGCCCGTAGACGATCGGCGACACCGTGTGCGGGTCGGCCACGGCCTGATCGGTCAGGGGCGCCGGATAGCGGTCGATCACGAGGCGGCTGGTGATGGTCAGATAGTCGGCCCGCCCTTCCGGCTGGAAGGTGCAGACGCAGTTGCCGTTGGCGTCGTAGCTCCACCGCGTCTGGCCGGGCAGCGAGGTCGCCAGCGAGGCGTCGACGATGCGGATGGCGTGGCTGTCGCGCGGCCGGATCAGCAGCCGGTGCGGCCCGAACGCCACCGGGCGCTCGTAAGCGTATCGGGTCTCATGGGTGATGCCGAGCCGAGCCATGGGGCCACCTTAACCCTCGGCCCCGACGAACGTTCCTCACATACCGGTGATTTGTGCAGATGATCGGAATGAGCGGCGGTGCGCGTTTTGCAAACCGCCGGCCCCTCCTCCATCCGTCCGTCATTCCCGCCCTTGTGGCGGGAACCCCTCTTTCAGCCGCAGGTGCAGATGTGGCGGCGTGCTCAGCACGCCGCTTGCGCCTCACGTGGAAGCGGACCCAGGGTTTCCCGCCACAAGGGCGGGAATGACGGGAAGGAAGAAGGCGAGGCCTAAGCCGCGAACCCGGCGTCGGCGAAGCCCAGCATCCGCTCCAGCAGCGACACCACGTCGGCCTCGCTGGTCTGGCCTTCCGACAGCACGTTCAGGCGGTCGAACTCGGCGAAGCGGTTGTTGTGCAGCATCCCCAGGGTGAAGTGCAGCCGCCAGTAGACCTCCTCGGCCGACAGTTCGGGCCGCGCCTTCAGCAGGGCGTCGGAGAAGCGGCGCAGGTGCGAGACGTCGGTCTTCAGCACCTGGCGGATCTCGTCGGTGCCCTCGCTGCGGGCCCGGATCAGGAACTGCAGCGAGATGCGGCGCTCGTGGTCGGGGGCCAGCCAGCGCAGCGGCGGGGTCAGCAGGGCCGCCAGGATCTCGCGCACCGGCGGGGTCCCGGCGTTGCGGTCGTTGGCCTCGTGCAGCATCTTGGCCCGCTCGCGATTGAGCTCGGCCGTGCGCCGCTTGAAGATTTCGAACAGCAGGGCGTCCTTGGAGCCGAAGTGATAGTTCACCGACGCCAGGTTCACGCCCGCGGCGGCGGTGATGTCGCGCACCGACACGTTCTGGAAGCCGTGCAGCGCAAACAGCCGCTCGGCGGCCGTGAACACCAGGTTTTTGGTGACGGCTTCGGTTTCCTGGGCCTCGACCTCTTGGCCGGCGGCGATCTCGGTGGTCGAACTCAAGACTTCAATCCCCTTACCCATAGGGAACCCTTACAAGCGTTTGATTTCGGCGCAAGCGGCAAGATGCGCCGCGGGCTGAGGAATTCTCCAACCGGAGCCAGGAAACGAAAAAGGCCCAGCGTCGCCGCCGGGCCTTTTCAACGTCTCGCGTGGTACCACCTCTCGGGCTCGAACCGAGGACCTCTAGATCCACAATCTAGCGCTCTAACCAACTGAGCTAAGGCGGCTCCGCGAGAGGCGTGTTCTTAGTCGGACCCGCCGTCGGGATCAAGCGGCGAAAAGCCCCGAAACGGAGAAAATCGCGCCCCGAAAACGCCCCGCTCCGACGGCATGAGAGCAGGCAAAGAAAAACGCCCCGGAGCGGATGCTCCAGGGCGTCTTCTTGGGATCGTTCCCAGGCCGTCGCTATTGCGGGACCTGGAAGGTGATCGGCACCGTGATCTCGCCGCCGTCCACCGGAGCCCCATCGAGGGTCTTCGGCTTCATGCGGAAGAGGCGCGACAGCTTCAGGGCCGCTTCGCCGAAACCGTAGTCGGCCGGAGATTCCGACACGACCGAGCAGTTCTCGAGCGAACCCTTGGCGTTCACCGTGCAACGGATCGTCGCACGACCACCGGTTTCCGTCCGCTGTGCACGGTCCGGATAGTACCGGGCCATGTCGTCGGCGTTCGGCTTACGCGCCCAATCGGGACGCGTCACGACCGAAGCCCGGGCGGGCGGAGCCGTCACCGGCGCCGGCGGAGCCGACGAGATGATCGGCGGCGCCGTCTGCTCGACCCGCTCCTTGACGGGCGGGATCGGGAGCGGCGGCGGCGGCGTCACGTCCGGCGGCGGCGCGATCGGCGGCCTCGGCTGCACCACCGCGGGAGGCGGCGGCGGAGCGTTGGTCGGCGGCGGCGGCGGGGGCGGAGGAGGCGGCGGCGGAGGCGGCGGAGGCGGAGGCAGCTCCACGTCCACAGCTTCGTCGCTGTACTCCTTCAGCACCGCTTCGAACTTCTGCTTCGCGAGGTACGCGAACAGAAGGCCGTGCAGCCCGAGGACGATGATCAGGGCCACGCCGAAGGTGCCGAGGCCCTTCTTGCGGCGCGGACCTTCCGAGGTCAGCGGATCGTAGTGGCGATGCTCGGGCGTTTGTTGTTCAGCCATGCATCACCCCTCAGCTGTTCTCATCCCGGCCGATAAGGGCCACGCTGTAGAACCCGTTGTCCTGGAGGGCGTTCATGACCTCCATAAACGAGCCGTAGCGAGTCTTTTCGTCCGCGCGGATGAAGATGCGTTCCTTGGAGGGATCGCGTCTGCCGATGTTCTTCGTCAGGTCTTCACCCATCGTGTCGATCGAGGTCCGGTCGTCGCCGATGTACAGCTGACCGTTCGCCTTGATGGAGATGTAGACCGGTTTCGGCGGGTTGGGGGTCGCTTTCGCCACCGCCGGCGGCAGGTTCACTTCGATCGACACGGAGGCCAGCGGAGCCGCCACCATGAAGATGATCAGAAGGACCAGCATGACGTCCACGAAGGGCGTGACGTTGATCTCGCTGTTCTGTTCGACGTTGAACCTGTCGCCGCCGCCACCCGAAAGTTTGGCGGCCATCGGTCTTACGCCCCCTTGTCGAGCTGACGCGAGATAGCGTTCATCAGTTCAGCAACGAAACCTTCCGAACGCGTGCCGTAGGCCGAGATGCGGGTCTGGAAGTAGTTGTAGAAGATAACCGCCGGGATAGCGGCGAACAGACCGATACCGGTGGCGAGCAGGGCTTCAGCGATACCCGGCGCGACGACGGCGAGGTTGGTCGTGTTGGTGTTCGCGATGCTGATGAACGAGGTCATGATGCCGTACACGGTGCCGAACAGACCGATGAACGGACCACCCGAACCGACCGAGGCCAGGAACACCATGCCGCCCGACAGGCGCTTGGCCAGCGAGGCCTGCACCGCGTTGATGGCGTAGGTGGCGCGAGCGATCGTCGAGTCGCGGTGTTCGCCGCCGACTTGCAGACCGGCTTGACGCGACAGTTCGACTTCTTGGGCGGCCGCGGCGGCCATGTCGGCCAGCGGGTTGCCTTCGAATTCTTCCGACGAGCCGATGCGGGCGATGTCGGCGATCGAGCGAGCGCCGCGGAAGGCTTCCAGGAACTGGTCGGTTTGCTTGTTCAGGCTGCCGAACTCGAGCAGCTTGGTGATCAGCAGAACCCACGAGAAGACCGAGGCCAGCAGCAGGCCGATCATCACGACCTTAACGACGATGCCGGCCGCGAGGAACATGCCGACCGGGGTCAGCGAGTGCGACTTCATCTTTTCGGTCGCGGCTTCACCGGCGTTTTCCTCGGCCGGAGCGGCGTCGGCGGCGGGAGCCGGGGTTGCGGCCGGGGTCGCGGCCGGGGCGGCGGCTTCGGCGGCGGCCGGCGCAGGCGCGGCGGCGTCCTGAGCGAAGGCCGGGGCGCTCGCCATCAGCGCCACGGCGCCAACGAGAGCGATGAGGGGGGTCTTCCGTTTAATGTCGAGCATCTGTCGCCAGTTCCTGATTGGTCTAGCACGTTTGGACCGAGGGTCGTCGCGCGAGAGCGTCTCCACCCTAACTTGAAAAGCCCGCTTTCCCATCCGATCTCTCGGATGTTGGGCAGACCCGCTTCGCTGCGCTCGACCCGTTACGCCCCCCTCGCCGAGCTCATGCCCGCCCAGAAGGATCGTTTCGAAGCGCGAGTGACCGCGGCCCCTTTCGAGGCTCTGGTCTTACCGCAATGTTAGAATTGCGGCATGGGTCCTTTGGCAACCCCTTTTCGCACCGTCAAGGGGGCGTCCAGGGCATAAATTTACGACAGTCAGCGCTAGAAACCGGTTATTGCTGCACTGCACAAAAGGCAAATCAGGAATTCAAGGCGGTTTTTCCCTAACAAAGGGAATATTGGCGCCGCATCGCAGCATGCCGACAAAACAGCGATCTCCCGGCGACTGCCTGGAAGCTGGTCAGACAACCTCCTGAGGAGGCGCCGCAGAATCCCTGGCAGCGCCCCCAGATGTCCTGACCGGACAAGAATCCGTCGGCCGGGCGACTTAAGGGAAAGCGATGCTTCTGGCCAGAACTGATCACCCGCACTCATAAGTGCGAAATCCCCGACTACCCGCTGCTTCCGACTGGTCTTCGTCTGGACGCCCGCCGGCCCGACCGACGTCGAGTTCGTGGACTATCATTGACGCATGTTCGGGGTCGCGCTCGGCTCGTATTTCAGAGGATTTTGCGATGGGCACGATCGCAGCCTCAGCAGCCCCCCTCTCCCCGGTGCACCCGGGCGAGATCCTGCTCGAAGAATTCATCAGGCCGCTCGGTTGGTCGCCCGGCAAGACGGCCGCCAAGCTGCATATCGCGCGGCCGCGCATCGAGAAGCTGGTGCGGGGCCTGACGCCGGTGACGGTCGACACCGCCCTGCGGCTCGAAAAGCTGTTCGGCGCCACGGCCCAGTTCTGGCTGAACCTGCAGAACCGCTACGACTTGGAGATCGCGCGCGCCAGGCTGCCCGAAGACATCGCCAGCATCGAACCGATGGACCACGCCGCCTGATCCGGCCGAGCGCGCGGAAGTCGCTTCGCGCGACTTGGATCGCCACCGCTCCAGAAAGGAAGCTGGAAACCGCTACTTTTGAGAAAAAAGAAGGTGGTGCCTGGGGCCGGAATCGAACCAGCGACACGCGGATTTTCAATCCGCTGCTCTACCAACTGAGCTACCCAGGCCCTTGGACCTTCGAGGCGGTTAAGGCCGCCCCGGCCTCGCCCTGCGGCGAGGAGCCGGGTCTATAGGAGAGCCCACCCGGCTTGTCCAGCGCCCTTTTCGACTAATTATCGAAGTCTGTGGACAGCGGGTTTTCCTCGTCGTCCTGGGCGCCCGGAACCACGTAGCGGTCCGACAGCCAGCGCTGCAGGTCGACGTCCGCGCAACGCTTGGAGCAGAAGGGCCGGGCCTCCGGCGTCGCCGGCTTGCGGCAGATCGGACAGGGGGCGCTCATGCCGGTTTCACCTCGATACGGTCGTTCGGCCAGCCGGGTTCGGCCGTGACCGTGAAGCGCCGGCCCAGGCGGTCGGCGACGCCGGCGTCGAGGTCGGCGAAGGAATCGGCCACAGACGGCGCGCAGCGGGCCGAGAGGCGGGCGCCGGGATCGGCCCGCCCTTCCCGCTCCAGCGCCCGCGCCAGGCGGCGCGCGGCGTATTGCGGCGTCCAGGCCCCGTCGCGCCCGACCAAGCGCTCCATGACCGGCGTGGCGCGGCGCGGCACGGCCATCTCCAGCGCCCCGAACTTGCTGAGCCCCCCGATGGCGACGCCCGGATTGTCCGGCGCGAAGGCCACCCGCGCGGCCGAGGTCAGGGCCTGGCCGTCATGGCCGCGCCCCACCAGGTCGAACACCACCAGCCCACCCAGCCCCTTCAGGCGCAGCACGCGGGCGGCGACGGCCAGGGCCGCCAGGTTGGCCTGGCGGGCGGCGCGCTTGGCGTCCCCCTCGCGGCCGCCCAGATCGACGTCGATCGACACCAGGGCGCGCGTGGCCTCGACGGCCACGTCGCCGCCGCCGGGCAGCGAGAAGACGGTCTCGAGGATATCGGCCTCGGCCGCCTCGACGGCCTCCATGGCGCGCTCGCCCTGGGTGGGCGAGCCGGCCTTCACGAAGTGGCGCAGCTGCTCCTCGAGCGTCGGAGCGGCGCTCAGCACGCGCGGCTCGCCCTCACCTTCGGCGATAAAGCGGGCCACCGCCGACTTGTCGGCGCGCGAGGCGGTGCGGATCTCGATCTCGACGAGGCCGCCCTGCACCAGCTTGGGCATGTCGGGCTTGATCGGCAGCAGCACGTCGGCGCCGCCCGGCAGGGCCACGAAGGCGGCCCCGAAAGCCCGCTCGATGGATTTCACCCGGGCCACGCCGCGAACGCCCTCGGCGTCCAGCGGATCATCGCCCGGCCACTGCACGATCAGCCGCTCGGGCCGGCCGTCCAGTGTGACGACGCCGACAGTCTCGCCGACGCCCTTGTGGAGGTATGCGCGGCGCTCGCTCATGCGGCGGCCGCGCGGCGGGTCCAGCCCCGTCCTTCGAGCATGCAGAGGGTCTCGTACAGCGGCAGGCCGACCACGCTGGGATAGGAGCCCTGCAGATCGACGATGAAGCCGCCAGCCACGCCCTGCACGCCGTAGCCGCCGGCCTTGCCGCGCCACTGTCCCCCGGCGACGTAGGATTCGAACTCGGCGTCCGACAGCCGCTTGAAGACCACGCGGGTCTCGATCACCCGCGAGCTGGTCCCGCCGTCCGGCCCGATCACGGCCACGCCCGTCAGCACCTTGTGGGCGCGACCGGTCAGCAGGCCCAGGCAATAGCGGACGTCAGCCTCGCTCTCGGCCTTGGGCAGGATGCGGCGGCCCACGGCCACCACGGTGTCGGCGGCCAGCACGAAGTCGCCCGGCGAACGCGCGGCCACGGCGCGCGCCTTCTCCTGCGCCAGGCGCAGGGCGTGGCGACGCGGGGTCTCGTCGCGCAGCGGCGACTCGTCGATGTCGGCGGGATCGACCCGGTCGGGCGTTACGCCGACCTGGGCCAGAAGGTCCAAGCGCCTGGGGCTCGCACTGGCCAGGACCAGCGAAGGCTGGGCGACCGTCATGTGCGCGCCCGGCTTACTTGAAGCGGTAGGTGATACGGCCCTTGGTCAGGTCGTAGGGCGTCATTTCCACGAGCACCTTGTCACCGGCCAGCACGCGGATGCGGTTCTTGCGCATCTTGCCGGCGGTGTGGGCGATGATCTCGTGATCGTTCTCGAGCTTCACGCGGAAAGTGGCGTTGGGCAGCAGTTCGCTGACCGTGCCGGGAAACTCGAGCAGTTCTTCCTTAGCCATCAGGCCTCTCAAAAGGGGTTCAATAGCAACGCGGCCCGCGCGACCCGGAAACGAGTCGTGACGCGAGCCGCGGCTGCGAGGCGGGGCTTATAGCGCATTCACCCCCCGAACGTCGATGGTGTCCCGAAACGCCGGCGAATCGCGGCCGAAAGCATGTCGCGAACCTCGCGATAGGCCGTCAGCATCGCCTCGCGCGACCCCTCGCTAACCAGCGTCGGATCGTGGGTCGGCCAGTACTCGATCTCGACCGCGCGGTCGCGCGACAGCTCCACGGCCCGGTGCTGGGCTTCCGGCGTCAGCGACACGACGACATCGAAGCTGTCGTCCTCCAGCTCGGCGAAGGTCTTGGGCTTGTGCGTAGCCACGTCGACGCCCAGCTCGTCCATCACCGCCACCACGAAGGGGTCGATCCCCTCCCCGGCCGGATCCGGCTTCAGGCCGCAGGAATCCACATACGCTCTCGTTCCATAAAAGCGCTTGAACAGCGCCTCGGCCATCGGCGAGCGCACGCGGTTGTAGTTGCAGGTGAACAGCACCGCATCGGGCAGGTCCGTCACCCGCTCAGCCCCGCCAGTGCAGCGCGCAGATCAGGGTGAACAGGCGCCGGGCCGTGTCGAGGTCGGTCTTGACCTTGCCCTCCAGCCGCTCGCGCAGCAGGCCCGAGCCTTCGTTGTGCAGCCCCCGTCGGCCCATGTCCAAGGCCTCGATCTGCTGCGGCGTCGAGTTGCGGATGGCCTGATAGTAGCTGTCGCAGATCATGAAGTAGTCGCGGATCACCCCGCGGAACGGCGACAGCGACAGCAGGTGCCGCTTCTCGTAGCCGCCGCCGGTGATGTCGAGCGCCAGCCGGTTCTCGATCAGCGACAGCTTCAGGTCATAGGGCCCGCCCTCGGCCTCGGCCGGCTGGAAGTAGTTGCCGTCCAGGAGATCGAAGATCGCCACCTGGCGCTCCTGCTCCTGGTCGCGCGAGGCGGCCGCCAACGAATCCTCGTCGATGGCGATGCTCTTCAGGAAGTGCTTGCTGCGGTCTTCGGACATCTTGGCGGCGAGGTTGGCGCGTCAGTCTTTGGAAGGCAACCGGCCCGGAAGCCGAATGGACGCCGACAGGGCGTGGGCCGGCAGCCCCTCGGCCTCCGCCAGCGCCGCCGTGTGCGGTCCAAGGATGCCGAACGAGGCCGCGTCGCACTTCACGATCGAGGTGCGCTTGATGAAATCGTAGATCGACAGGCCCGACTGGAAGCGCGCCGCGCGGCTGGTCGGCAGCACGTGGTTGGAGCCGGCCACATAGTCGCCGATGGCTTCCGGCGTCAGGCGGCCAAGGAAGATCGCCCCGGCGTGGCGGACGCGGTCCGACAGGCGTTCGGGGTTCTCCAGGGCGAACTCGACGTGCTCGGGGGCGATGGCGTCCACCAGGGCCGGGCTCTCGTCCAGCGGCGCGATGATCACAGCGCCGTGGTCGCGCCACGAAGCGGCGGCGTCCTCGCCGGTCGACAGGGTCTTCAGGCGCTCGGTCACGGCGGCCTCGACGGCGGCGGCGAAGCCTTCGTCGTCGGTGATCAGGATCGACTGGGCGGCCGGGTCGTGCTCGGCCTGGCTCAGCAGGTCGGCGGCGATCCAGTCGGGATTGTTGTCCTTGTCGGCGACCACGACGATCTCCGACGGACCCGCCAGGGCGTCGATGCCGACCACGCCGTACAGGCGGCGCTTGGCGGCGGTGACATAGGCGTTGCCGGGACCGACGATCTTGTCGACCGGCTGGATCGGACCGGCCCCGTAAGCGAGGGCGGCGACGGCCTGGGCCCCGCCGATGCGCCAGATCTCGGTGACGCCGGCTTCTTTCGCTGCGGCCAGCACGGCCGGCTGCAGCTTTCCGGGCGGGGTGACCATGGCGATGCGGTCAACGCCGGCGACCTGGGCCGGCACGGCGTTCATCAGCACGGTCGACGGATAGGCCGCCCGGCCGCCGGGCACGTAGACGCCCACGGCCTCCAGCGGCGTCCAGCGCCAGCCCAGCTCGACCCCGGCCTCATCGGTCCAGGCCTGGTCAGCCGGACGCTGGCGGGCGTGATAGGCGCGGATGCGCTTGGCGGCGAAGGCGATGGCCTCGCGCACTTCCGGCGACGTCTGGGCCGCGCCCGCCTCGATCTCCTCGGCCGTGACGCGCACGGTCTCGGCGGTCAGCTCCACCTTGTCGAAGCGGCGGGTGTAGTCGAGCACGGCGTCCAGGCCGCCATGCTTGACCGCCTCCAGCACGTCCGCGGTCGCGGCGTCGACATCGGCCGGCGAACCGCGGCGCTCGTCGAGGAAGGCCTTGAAGGCCCGGGCGAAGTCGGGGCTGGAGAAGTCGAACCTGCGCATGGCGCCTAGATGCGCGTTTTTACGGCCGGGGCAAGGGGATTTGGCCTTTTCCTTCTCCCCTTGCGGGAGAAGGTGTCGCCGCCAGGCGACGGATGAGGGGTCTCTCAAATGGCGCCGCAGCGCCCAGCCGCACCGCTTTCGCGGCGGCGCCGATCATCGACCCCTCACCCGACCTCGCTCCGCGAGGCCACCCTCTCCCGCAAGGGGAGAGGGATCGAAACCGGCTAGGCCCAGCCCGGCTTCCTCTTGGCCAGGAACGCCCGGACGCCCTCCTGCCCCTCGTCCGACACGCGGCGGCGGGCGATGCGGCGGGCGCTGTCGTCGATCAGGCCGCGGTCGATCTTCTCGAAGGCGAAGTCGTTGACCAGGGCCTTGGCGTCGCCGATCGCGCCGGGGGCGCAGGGGGTGACTTCCTCGATCAGCGCATCCTGGGCCGCGACCAGGCCGGCCACGTCGTCGAACACCTCATCGACCAGGCCGTAGCTCCAGGCGGCGTCGGCGTCGAACACCCGGCCGGTGGCGAACAGCAGCTTGGACGTGCGCGGCCCCAGGGCGGCAATAACGTAGGGGCTGATGGTCGCCGGGGTCAGGCCCAGCTTCACTTCCGAGAAGGCGAACTTGGCGTCGGCCGTGGCCAGGGCGTGGTCGCAGGCCGCCACCAGCCCCGCCCCGCCGCCGAAGGCCGCGCCCTCGACCAGAGCCACGGTCAGGGCCGGGATGTCGTGCAGGGCCTTCAGCATGTGCGCCAGCTCCAGCGCGTCGGAGCGGTTGTCGTCCTCGCTCCAGTCGGCGGCGGCGGCCATCCATTCCAGGTCGGCGCCGGCGCAGAACGTGCCGCCCACGCCGCGCAGGAACACCACCCGCACGCCCTCGGCCCCGTGCAGGGTCTCAAAGGCCTGGGCGAGCGCGGCGATGGTCGCCGAATCGAAGGCGTTCTTCTTGTCCGGACGGTTGATCCACACCGTCACCGCGCCCTCGGGCGTCGAGTCGATATGGACCAGCGGGCTCATGGCGTCGGTGTCCGGCACCTCGACGATCGGGTCGGCGATGGGATTGGTCATGAGCACGCTCCTTTGAAGAGTTCTGTGGTCCGTCGAATTTCGTGGCGAAAACCTCGTCCTTCGACAGGCTCAGGATGAGGTTTTTCCAACGCCGGCCCGTCCATGGACCTCACCCTGAGCTTGTCGAAGGGCGAGGTCCACGCAAGGTCCTCACCAACGATACGCCCAAAGCCGAGGTTCCGCTTGAACCGTCACATCCTGAAGACGCCGAAGGTCGTCTCGGGAATCGGCGCATTCAGACTGGCCGATATGGCCAGACCCAGCACGTCGCGGGTTTGAGCCGGATCAATGATCCCGTCGTCCCACAGCCGCGAAGTGGCGTGGTACGGATTGCCCTCGTCCTCGTAGCGCTGGCGGATCGGGGCCTTGAAGGCCTCGGCCTCTTCGTCGGTCCAGGTCGCCGCATCGCGGTGCACCGTGGCCAGCACGCTGGCGGCCTGCTCGCCGCCCATCACCGAGATCCGGGAATTGGGCCAGGTGAACAGGAAGCGCGGGCTGTAGGCCCGGCCGCACATGCCGTAGTTGCCGGCCCCGAAGCTGCCGCCGATCAGCACCGTGAACTTCGGAACCTCGGCCGAAGCGACCGCCGTCACCAGCTTGGCCCCGTCCTTGGCGATGCCGCCTGCCTCGTACTTGCCGCCGACCATGAAGCCCGAGATGTTCTGCAGGAACACCAGCGGGATCTTCCGCTTGCAGGCCAGCTCGATGAAGTGCGCGCCCTTCAGCGCGCTTTCGGAAAACAGCACGCCGTTGTTGGCCAGGATCGCCACCGGCTGGCCCCAGATCCGGGCGAAGCCGCAGACCAGGGTCGTGCCGTAGAGGGCCTTGAACTCGTCGAACACCGAGCCGTCGACGATGCGGGCGATGATCTCGCGCACCTCGTAGGGGGCGCGCACGTCGGTCGGCACGACGCCGTAAATCTCCTGCGGGTCGTACAGCGGCGGCTCGGCGTCGGTGACCACAGCCTCGTGACGCTTCTCGGCGTTGAGGTTGGCGACGATCGAGCGGACGATCTCCAGCGCGTGCTCGTCGTCGTCGGCCACGTGGTCGACCACGCCCGAACGACGCCCGTGGGTGTCGGCCCCGCCCAGTTCCTCGGCGCTGATCACCTCGCCGGTGGCGGCCTTCACCAGCGGCGGGCCGGCCAGGAAGATGGTGCCCTGCTCGCGCACGATGACGGTCTCGTCGCTCATCGCCGGCACATAGGCCCCGCCGGCCGTGCACGAGCCCATGACGCAGGCGATCTGGGCGATGCCCCGGGCGCTCATCCGGGCCTGATTGAAGAAGATGCGGCCGAAGTGGTCGCGGTCGGGAAACACCTCGGCCTGGTGGGGCAGGTTCGCGCCGCCGCTGTCGACCAGGTAGACGCACGGCAGGCGGTTCTGCTCGGCGATCTCCTGGGCGCGCAGATGCTTCTTCACCGTCATCGGGAAATAGGCGCCGCCCTTCACCGTGGCGTCGTTGGCGACGATCATCACCTCGCGGCCCGAGACCCGGCCGATTCCGGCGATGATTCCCGCGCCCGGCGCCTCGCCCTTGTAGAGGTCGAAGGCGGTCAGCTGGCCGATCTCCAGGAACGGCGAGCCGGGGTCGAGAAGCCGCTCCACCCGCTCTCGCGGCAGCAGCTTGCCGCGCGCCGTATGCTTCAGGCGCGCGCTCTCCGGGCCGCCCAGGGCCGCGGTCGCGACCCTTTCGCGCAGTTCCTCCGCCAGGGCCGTGTTGTGCGCAGCGTTTTTCGCGAACGAAGGGCTGTTCTTGTCAATAAGCGTGTTCAGCTTCGGCATAAGCGAGGCATAGCCTTTTCCATTTCCATCCGAAAGCAGCGATATTTCACCCGCATTGGCAAAGCTCGTCGCATCGGTCTAGCGTCCCGTCCGTGGTCACCCTTCCAGACTTCATGGCCGACACGGCCCTTGCCCGGTTGTTCTCGCGCGAACGGCGCGAGGGCGACGCCGCCTGGTTCTCGTTGCCGGGCGGCTCCCTACTCTATGCGCCGGGCGAGGCCTCCGACCACCTCTACTTCCTGCGCACCGGGCGCCTGGGCGCCTTCCGCCGCGACGAAGGCCAGGAGCCGCAGTTCCTCGGCGTGATCCGCCCGGGCGAGCCGGCCGGCGAGATGGCGATGATCGCCGGCGCCCCGCACTCGGCCCACATGGTCGCCCTGCGCGATTCCGAGATCCTGGCCCTGCCCCGCGCCGCCTTCTTCGAGGCGGTCGAGCAGGACCCAGACGTGATGATCGAGCTGTCGCGGCTGATGATCCGCCGCGCCCGCCAGGCCGGGGCCCACGCCTCCATTGGAGACCCGTCCGTCTACGGCTTCATCGCCGTCGGCGACTGCCACGCCATCCGCCCCATCGTCGAGCGCATCGGCCGCTGCATCGCGGCCCTAGGCTACGCCGTCACCGTCGAGGGCGGTGAAAGCCTGCTGGCCCCCACCGAGTGGTTCAGTCGCGTCGAGCGCTCCCACGACTTCGTGCTCTACGTCGCCGAGGCCCACGAGACGGCCTGGAAGCACGTGGTCGGCCGCCAGGTCGACCGATTGTTCCGCGTCGGCCGCGGCGACCAGGCTCCGCCGCCCGAACCGCCGGCCTACGCCTCGCGCCCGCTGCAGGCCCAGCGGCTGATCGACCTGATCCTGATCCAGCGGCCGAACGCCGAGCGTCCGCAGGGCTCGCAAGGATGGCTGGAGGCCACCGACGCGGCGCGCCTGTTCCACCTGCGCGAAAACCGCCTGGCCGACGTCGAGCGCCTGGCCCGGGTGCTCACCGGCCAGTCGGTGGGCCTGGTGCTCTCGGGCGGCGGCGCGCGGGCCTACGCCCACATCGGCGCCATCCAGGCCCTGCGCGAGCGCGGCGTGCCGATCGATTTCGTCGGCGGCGCGTCGATGGGCGGCATCGTCGCGGCGGGCCTAGCCATGGGCTGGGACGACGGCGAGATGGAGGCCCGCATCCGCAAGGCCTTCGTCGACACCAGCCCGCTCGACGACATCGCCTTCCCGCTGGTCGCCATGACCCGCGGCGAGAAGGTCAAGGCCCGCCTGCACGAGCATTTCGGCGACATCGATATCGCCGACCTGTGGCTGCCGTTCTTCTGCGTCTCGTCGAACCTGACCTCGGGCGCCTATCACCTGCACCGCTCGGGACCACTGCACCGGGCCCTGCGCGCCTCGATCTCGCTGCCCGGCGTGCTGCCGCCGGTGGCCGACGGCGACGCGGTGCTGGTCGACGGGGCGGTGATGAAGAACTTCCCGGCCGACGTCATGCGCGCCTTCCAGTTAGGCCCCATCATCGGCGTCGACGTCACCCGCGGCCGCAGCATCACCGCCGCCGACATCGCCCGGCCGCCGTCGCTGTGGAAATGGCTGATCTCGGGCGAGTGGCGCAAGGGTCCGCCGATCGTCGCCCTGCTGATGCGCGCGGCCACCGTCTCCACCGGCCGCGACCTCGCCGCCAGCCGCGAGGCCAGCGACGTCCTGATCACCCCCAAGCTCGACAAGATCGACATCCGCGACTGGAAAGCCTTCGAACCGGCCGTGGCGGCGGGCTTCGAAGCGGCCGCGATGGCGCTGGACAGCCTGGAGGTCCCGGTGGCGGAGCTGCGGCGCAGAAAGAGCCTGGCGGAGATGGAGTAGCTGTTTGATCCCTCTCTCTGAGAGAGGGATCAAGAGCCCCTATCGCCGCGCCACCACGAACAATCGCGTGAACGGCAGCAACGTGATCCCGTCGGCCCGCCTGGGATAATCCACCGCCAATCGCGCCCGCCAGGCCGTCAGGAACGCCGCCGTCTCGGCGCCCGCGTCCAGCCGCTCGAGATAGGGCCGCAGGCTCGTGCCCGAGGTCCAGTCGATGATCGGGTCCTCGCCCTCCAGGGCGTGGACATAGGTGGTCGCCCAGACGTCGAGGTCGCTGGCCAGGGGCGAGAGCCAGTCGTGATAGGCGCGGGGATCGTGGCCCGCCCGCACGCCGTCCAGGTCGGCCAGCTTGCCGGCCCATGGACCCTCGGCGGCGACCTCGCGCAGGCTGCGCCGCCAGCCGGCGTCCTCGACCTGCGGGATCTGGCAGGCCAGCACCCCGCCCGGCGCCAGGCTTTCCAGCAGGCGCGGAAACAGCGTCTCGTGGCCATCCAGCCACTGCAGGGCGGCGTTGGTGAAGATCAGGTCGGGCGGGATCTCGGGACGCCACGCATCGATGTCGCCCAGGATCCAGTCGACGTTCGCCCCCTGCCCCTTGGCGCGGGCCAGCATCTCCGGGCTCGAATCCAGGCCGTGGACCACAGCCTCGGGATGCCGCGCGGCCAGCAGGGCGGCGTGCTCGCCGGGACCGCAGCCCAGGTCCCAGATCTCGCGCGGGGCCAGGTCGCGGGGGATCTTCAGCATCAGGTCCAGGGCGGGACGATCGCGATAGGCGCGATAGCGGGAATAGACGTCTGGATCCCAGGCGGGCATGGCGCGACTCGCTGCGACAATTCGCGCGCGACCATGACGGCCCGCGACTGTTTTGTCGCATATGAAACTATCTCCGGGGTTCCTATCTTTACCAACAACAGGCGCCGGTCGACGGCGCCGTTTCGGACAAGGAACCTTCGCCGTGACCCGCATCGCCGCTTCCGCCGCCTCCGCCCAAGCCCAGCGCCCTCGCGCCGTGGCCATGGCCGCGCGCGTGAACGGCCCCCGCGTGGCGGCGCTGGCGCTCAATCTGGGTCTCTGGTCCCTGATCCTCCTGGCCTGGCGCGCCCTCTAGCCAGCCCCCGGGAGGTGCGGCCCCGGATCGTGCATCGTCCCCCCTTTGCGCGGTCCGGGGTTGCTCCCCTTCACAACCTCTCCGACCAGACGCCCGACGGCCCGCGACACCGCGCCCCTTGCCAACGCCCTCCGCGCACCCAAACTTAGTCTTGCGTCAGGGTGTGACGCGCAGCCGAAAGGAGGTGACCCAGTGTCTCATTTGTCGATCGCGAATGCGCTGGAAAGCTCCGTGAAGATCGAAGGTCTGAACTGACCCCAGCGCTTTAGCGGACAAATGCCGTCTTTCGGTCGTGCCTCAGCACAGACCGACGAGCGGATCGGAAGCCTCGGACGTCGTCCGGGGCTTCTTTCGTTTTGACTGCGAGGAAATCTGACAGCCCCAACGGGCGTCGCGGCCCGCATCGCGGGCGGAAGTCGAGACTCGCCAGGCGCTGTCCACGCCCCGGCGAGCCCCCCCATTGAATGGATCGTCCGCTCCCTTCCGGGATGCGGACGACGAAGTCGGACGCGCTCGCAACCCCTTGCGAAACCCGTCCCTGTGACAGCGTCGGTTGCGGCACAAAAACACAAGGCCGAGAACGCCGTCGATTTACCGCTGGTATCTAAAGACCGCTCAAAGACACCGGTGTCGTAACGGGCGACGTCGGGCCGTGAACTGACCCATGCGACACCGCCGAAGCGAACCGGTGGAAAACTTGTCCCTCCCTGCTGCCTACCCCAGACGGCCGGCGGCGAGGGCGGAGCGAGCGCAGGGACAAGGGGGGCGGAAAGCCATCTCCTGTCGTCTCCTCTCGATCCGATCTTGTCGTCGGCCGGGCGCGCGAACGCGCCGAATGTCGACACGATGAGCAGGATAAGCGCCAAAATCAAGCACTAATCCCGATTGTTGCGAGACCATTCCATCATATGGGAACAAAGTGCTTTAATTGTCACATGATTGCGGCCAGGGGGGCCTTCTACCTCAAAATGTCGCCGCGACATTGACTCTTTGCGTCAGGTTGGAAATGGATGGTTTTCGCCCGGCAGCAGAGACCAAAGGTCCGCGACCGGCGACAGACCGCCTCAATGAAGCGACGCCGCGTGTCCGCTCACGCCAGGGTCGCAATGGATCGAGAAACGAGACGATGCGGCGCGTGATCGCGCTCTTCGTCGACAGGCCGGCCCCTACCCCACGCCCAGCCGCCAGGACGTCCGCCCGCGCGCTCCGCGCCGTGGGCTGAACCGTTCGGATTCTCGACCCCTCCCGCCGCCTCGGTCCTGGTCCGGGCGCCTCCGACTCGACTGCCGGTCTTCGTCGGACGCGCTCGCCGCCTCGGTCTCCATTTCACCAAATCGGCCGGCTGCGCCCTCGGCGCCGCACGGCCTGCAAGACAGGGCGGAAACGTCCCCGCCCTTGGAGGAATACTATGAAGGTCAACAGCAAGATCCGGCGCGAAGCCGGGCTGATGCGCACCACCGGGATGACCGCCATCCTGCTGATGATCGGCGGCGGCGCCGCCTTCGCCCAGACCGCCCCGGCGCCGGCTCCTGCCCAGGTCGCCGCCGACGCCAACGTCGAGAACGCGGTCGAGGAGATCGTCGTCGTCGGCACCCGCGCCAGCCTGCAGTCGGCCATGAGCCGCAAGAAGCGCGCCGGCACCGTCTCGGACTCCATCGTCGCCGAAGACATCGGCGCCTTCCCCGACAAGAACGTCGGCGAAGCGCTCGGCCGCGTCACCGGCGTGCAGCTGGCCCGCGACTTCGGTGAAGGCAACGCCGTCTCGATCCGCGGCGTCGAGCCCGACCTCAACCGCGTCGAGATCAACGGCGTCAGCGCCCTGTCGACCGCCAGCAACCTGTCGGTCTACGGCGGCGGCGGCCGCTCGAACGACTTCCGCGAACTGCCGTCGGAAATGGTCAAGTCGATCGACGTGTTCAAAGGCTTCACCGCCGACATGACCGAAGGCGGCGTCGGCGGCACGGTGTCGGTGACGACCCGCAAGCCCCTCGACTTCAAGAAGCCGACCCTGTCGTTCACCGCCTCGCAGCAGAACCTCGACACCCTGCCCGGCTGGAAGCCGCGCGGCAGCGTGTTCGGCGCCACCCAGCTGTTCGAAGGGCGCCTGGGCCTGATGGGCAACCTGACCTACGACCGCGTCCTGACCCGCGGCGACTTCGTCGACAACAACGCCTGGGCCCTGCTGGGCGACTTCGACAACTCGGCCGAAAAGACCCTCGACTACTACAGCCAGACCTATGGCAAGGCCGTCAGCGACTACATCGCCGGCTTCAACACCGAGGCCAGCTGCGCCAACATCGTCACGCCCGACGCCGCCCTGCTGACCACGGCCCAGGCCCGCACCGCTTGCGAAAGCCAGTGGTACGACTACAGCCCGCGCGTGCCGCGCTACCGCGTCTGGACCCGTGACGACACCCGCACCTCCTACGAGCTGACCGCCCAGTTCAAGGTCAACGACCGGATCAACACGTTCGTCACCTACCAGAAGAACAAGCGCGAGCAGATCCTCAACGACATCAACTACGGCACGGGCCTGACCAACCTCGACCCGCTGAACCGTTCGGCCAACAACTGCGCCCGCGTCACCGCGGCCACGGCCCAGGGCGTCCCGGGCGTGAAGGTCGACGCCAACCACAACGTCGTCGAATATGTCGTCGGCGACTGCCTGACCACGGCCAACCGCGGCGGCAACAACGCCTTCAGCATCTCGTCGCGCGACTTCAAGCAGACCAACGATTCCGACTACGTCACCTTCGGCGCCAACTACCAGGACGACCGCTGGAAGATCGACTTCGTCGGTTCGCGCGCCAAGACCACGACGATGAACCTGACCAACAACGCCTCGGTGTCGTTCAACACCCCGGGCCTGAAGGTCACCATCGACCCGAACAACGGCTCGGCCCCGGTCTTCACCTTCGCCCAGGGCTTCAGCCCGTCGGACGCCGCCGCCATCAACCAGTGGCAGATCCAGTACCGTCCGTCGGACTCCAAGAACTCCGAGAACCAGTACAAGATCGACTTTGAATACCGCGCCGACCTGCCCTTCCTGAAGAGCATCAAGTTCGGCGGCCGCTATTCGGACGGCGAGACCAGCGGCTACGGCTACGGCGGCTTCATCGTCAACGGCGGCGCCAACCTGAACAGCGCCCTCGACGACACCGTCATCTACGCCAACTCGGTGAACTCGACCGCCACCGTGGTCAACGGCCAGATCGTCGACCAGACCAGCCCGGTGCTCGGCAACGCCTACCAGACCAACTACTGGAACTCGACCGAGAACTGGTCGCGCGCCTTCTCGAACGCCCTGTTCGCCCAGGCCATGGTCGATCTGCCCGACAACTTCTACTACAAGGGCTCGGGCCTGCCGACCTCGTGGAAGTATCCGTCGTTCAACGCGATCTCCCAGTACCTGGATACGTCGCACTTCAACCTGGACAACCTGTACACGACCACCGGCAACGACGGTAAGACGTACAACCAGATCCCCTACAACATCACCGAGAAGACCGACGCCCAGTACCTGCGTCTGGACTACGGCTTCCCGCTGCTGGGTCGCGACATCGTCGGCAATTTCGGCCTTCGCCGCGTCCACACCCAGACGACAGCCAGCGGCCAGTACACCCGCCGCGAGACCCGCCTGGTGAACGGCGTGGCCTCCACCGCCGTGGTGGCCAACACCCTGACCTCGATGACCAAGGACTACACGGTCTATCTGCCCAGCTTCAACATGCAGGCCTGGCTGATCGACAACCGCCTGAGCGCGCGCTTCGGCTTCGCCCAGCTGATGGCCCGGCCGCTGGTCAACTACCTGATGCCCAGCATGACCTGCACCATCAACTACGCCAACGACGGCACGGTCGATGACGGTCCCGACAGCTGCGACGCCGGCAACCCGGCGCTGAAGCCCTACCGCGCCAACCAGTACGACCTGTCGTTCGAGTGGTATCCGAACACCGACACCCAGCTGTCGGCCGGCTTCTTCTACAAGGACATCCGCTCGTTCTACCTGTCCTCGCGCTCGAACCTGGGCCAGCAGGACGTGTTCGGCGACGGCACGCTCTACTTCTACAACACCTACGTGAACGGCGACGGCGCCAAGATCTCGGGCGTCGAACTGACGGCCAAGACCGCCTTCACCTTCCTGCCGGGCCTCTTCTCGGGCCTCGGCGCGGACGTCAACTACACCTACCAGAAGGCGTCGGACGTGGGCGTCTACAGCGGCGTCGACGGCTCGGCCCTGCCCTATCCGGGCCTGTCGAAGAGCAGCTACAACGCCACCCTGTGGTACGAGAAGGGCCCGATCAGCGCCCGCCTCGCCTACAACTACCGCTCGGGCTACCTGCTCACCGCGTCCGACACCCTCGGCCAGCCGGTGTTCAAGGACGCCACGGGCTATCTCGACGGCAAGTTCACCTGGCGTCCGGGTCCCCAGGGCCTGTCGCTGTTCGTCGAGGGCAAGAACCTGACCAAGGAAGACGAATCCAGCTGGGCCGGCGACGTGCGCCTGATCAACAGCAGCTATTCGGGCCGCCGCTTCTTCGTCGGCGCTTCCTACAAGTACTGATCAACGGGCGAGCTCACGCTCGGCGTGAAGGGCCGCTCCGGGAAACCGGGGCGGCCTTTTCTTTGCTCCTGATGCGAACGGCGACGGGGCGCGGCCCGGCGAACAGGCGGAAGGCCAGGAGCAAGGCGAACGCCGTCGCCACGCAGGCGGCGGCGGTGATGAACAGGAACGTCATGAAGGGCCTTTTTTGATGCGGCCGGACGCCCGCGCCGTCCTGGCGGGGCGCCCGGCCTGACGACCCGAAGGTCTAGCGGTCGTCGCGAACGTCGCCGCTGATGCTGTCGCTCAGCCGATCCAGCCGCGCGGTGATGATCGCCCGGCCCTTGGGACCCAGCGCGCCCTGGCGGGTGCGCAGCGATCGCTCCTGGCGCTCGATCGCAGCCAGGGTCCGCGTCGCCTGGTGCGCCTCGGCCCGGCTCAGCCGGCCGCTATAGGCGCCGCGGTTGATGCGTTCGGCCAGTTGGGCCTGGCGGTCGTCGATGCTCAGCGCCCGCCCATCCATGGCGTACCGGCCGCTGGGATACTGGCCGGCGGGATAATCGACGCGCCGTGTGCGCCCATCCGTCGAGATCCAGGCGCCGCGAGCATCGTAGTAACCGACCGCCTCGCCGCGCACCCATCGCCCCCTGTCGTAGTAGCCGGGCTGGGGATCGGCGATCCAGGCGCCGCTGGCGTCACGCCGCCCGCTCGCCTGGCCGGCCATCCAGCGCCCATCGGCGTCGTAGCGGCCCGTCGCGGGACCCGCGACCCAGCGCCCGGAGCGGTCGTAATAGCCCGAGGCCGTCGCATCGACCCACTGGCCGCCCCGGCCGTAGTAGCCTTGGGCCGAGGCGGGCGCCCACAGGCCGTCGGCGTAGTAGCCGGCCGTGTCGGCGTCGGCGCTCGCCTGCACCCATCGCCCGTTCTCGGCATAGTAGCCGCGCGGGGCGCCCGCGACCCATTCGCCGCTGCGGTCGAAATAGCCGGCGGCCTGGCCGCGAGCGACGGCGTTGGCGTGCCACGCGCCTTGATTGTCGTAGTAGCCGTAGGCCCGGGCGCAGTCCGCTCCGCCAGCCCTACCCTTGGCCACCTGGTTGCCGATCAGCGCGCCCGCGACGCCGCCGATCACGGCGCCCTTGCCGCGATCGTCGCGGCCCGCCACGGCCGCGCCCGCCACCGCGCCGAGACCGGCGCCGGCGACCGTTCCGGCCACGCGGCTGCTCTGCCGCTGCTCGCAGGTCTGTTGAGCGAGCGCGACGGTGGGGATCAAGGCCGCGGCGCAGGCGCCGGCGACCAGAGTTTGAATACGCATTGTATGGGGTTCCTTGGGATGAGACAGGCTCCTCCCGACAGATCCATATGGCTATGAGCCGCATAATATTCAACGCTGCGCGGTAATTATTATTCAAATATTATAAAGCTTCACCTTGCATATAAGAAATTTGAAAATTTTCACTTCGAAAATACGAGTGAAAATTTTCAAACATGCGCACCCCTCCCTTATCTGTTTTATGGCGAGACGGCTGAACCATCGCCGTGTTCGAACGCTCTCCAATAGGCGCTTTGATATGCATCCAATCCGATGCGAGCCCCCGCGCGAAAGGGTGCGACATGCCGGCCTTCGAAGAGTCGCTTGAAGTCGTCCTCGGCTATCTCGACCACCCTCCGATCGAGGGCACGCTGGAGGACGCCGCCTTCCTGGCCGCGCTGGACCATGTCCTGACCGCGTCCATTCCGGAAGACGACGAGGATCCCGAAGACATCCCCGCCCTGGACGACGGCCTGCGCTCGCGGCTCGAAGCGGCCTCCCGTCGCCGCCACGCGTCCCATCCGTTCGGCGAACATCCCGGCGGCATCGGCCCGACGCTGAGCATGGACCTGCGCCTCAAGCGTCCGCATTAGCAGCCGGACCGCCGCCAAGCCGCGACCGCCCGCGCCCACGCTCGGGAGCAAACGCCCGATTGGCATAACGACGGTTTCCGAATAGCCTTTCCGTACGTTCGGAAGGGGGCTTTCGATGCCGTATCGGCGCGCGCACTTCTATGTCCTGGCGATCTTCCCGCTTGCGGTCCTGGCCTTCTGGCCGGCCTACCTGTCGCAGGTCTCCACGGCCTCGATCGACCTCCACGCCCATGGGATCACCGCCACCTTGTGGCTGTGCCTGCTGGTCGCCCAGAGCGCCCTGATCCACGGCGGAAACCGCGCCACGCACCGCACGCTGGGCTTCTGCAGCCTGGCCCTCTTTCCGCTGTTCCTGGCCGGCGGTTCGGGGATCTTCCTGGGCATGGCCCGCCGCCTGGTCGCCAACGTCTCGCCGTTCTACGACCTCTACGCCGCGCGTCTGGCCTGGCTCGACATCGTCGCCGTCGCCGGCTTCGCCTGGTTCTACCATCAGGCCCTCGCCCGCCGGCGCACGATCGGTCCGCACGCCGGCTACATGCTGGCCACCAGCATCTTCCTGCTGCCGCCGATCCTGGGCCGCCTGGCGCCGATCCTGCCGCCCCTGGCCATCGCCGGCCCGCAGGACTTCTGGAAGCTGGGAATCGGCTTCCAGCTGGCCAACGCGGTCACCGCCGCCATCGCCCTGATCGTCGCCTTCCGCGCCGGGCGCGACGGCCGGCCGTTCGTGCTAGCCGCCCTGCTGACCGCGCTCGGCGCGGCGCTCTTCCAATTCGCCGGCCCGCTGCAGGCCTGGCGCGCCCTCTTCGTCCGCGCCGCCGACCTGCCGCCCTTGCCCTTCGCCCTGAGCGCCGCCATCGCCGGCTGCGTCATCGCCTACGCCGGCTGGCGGGCCGGCGGGGACGCCCTGCCCAAGGCCGCCGCGGCCGCTTGAGGTAGCCGGCCCAGGCCAAAGCGCTAGACTGGGCGTGTCAGCAGTCCTCGGCAGGGAGATCCGCGGCATGGCCAGGCTCGTCTTCGGCATGAACCAGTCGCTCGACGGCTATGTCGACCACACGGGGTTCGCGCCAGGCCCCGTGCTCTTCCGCCACTTCATCGACCAGGCGCGCGAGCAGGCGGGCGCCGTCTATGGCCGCCGCCTCTACGAGATCATGGCCTATTGGGACGAGGAGCAGCCCGACTGGGGCGCGCCCGAACGCGAGTTCGCCCAGGCCTGGCGCGCCCAGCACAAATGGGTCGTGTCGCGCACCCTGAAATCGGTCGGCCCCAACGCCACGCTGATCCAGGGCGACCTGGCGACCGCGATCGCCGACCTCAAGGCCCGGATCGACGGCGAGATCGAGGTCGGCGGCCCGAACCTGGCGCGCAGCCTCACCGACCTTGGCCTGATCGACGCCTACCGGATCTACCTGCACCCCGTCGTACTGGGCGCCGGCACGCCCTACTTCGCCGCCGCCCGCCCACGCCTGCGCCTCGTCGCGACCGACAGCATCGACGACGACGTGATCAGGCTGACGTACGAGCCGGCGTAAAAGATCCTCCCCCTCTGGGGGAGGTGGCCCGGAGGGCCGGAGGGGGGACGCTTTCAGCTTCCCGGGAGGTTGATGGTTCGTAGCAACTTCCCCCTCAGTCGCTCCGCGACAGCTCCCCCTTCAGGGGGAGCATCTGACGCCTAAGCCCCCACCAGCTCCCGGCCGATCAGGAACCGGCGGATCTCATTCGTACCCGCGCCGATGTCGTAGAGCTTGGCGTCGCGCAGCAGGCGCTCGACGGGCCACTCCTTGGTGTAGCCGGCCCCGCCCAGGGCCTGGATGGCCTCCAGCGACACCTTCACGGCGTTCTCGCTGGCCATCAGGATCGCGCCGGCGGCGTCGAAGCGGGTGGTCTTGCCGGCGTCGCACGCCCGAGCGACCGCGTAGACATAGGCCCGGGCCGAGTTCAGGGCCACATACATGTCGGCGACCTTGCCCTGCATCAGCTGGAACGAGCCGATGGCCTGGCCGAACTGCTTGCGCTCGCGGACATAGGGCAGAACGTAGTCGAGGCAGGCCTGCATGATGCCCAGGGGACCGGCGCTGAGCACGGCGCGCTCGTAGTCGAGGCCGCTCATCAGCACCCCGACGCCGCCGCCTACCGGGCCCATGACGTTCTCCTCGGGGATCTCGCAGTCCTCGAACACCAGCTCGGCGGTGTCGCTGCCGCGCATGCCCATCTTGTCCAGCTTCTTGGAGACGCTGAACCCCTTCATGCCCTTCTCGACGATGAAGGCGGTGATGCCCCGGCTGCCGTCGCCGGTCTTGGCGTAGACCACCAGCGTATCGGCGTGCGGCGCATTGGTGATCCAGAACTTGGTCCCGTTCAGCACGTAGCGGTCGCCGATCTGATCGGCCCGCAGCTTCATCGAGACGACGTCGGAGCCCGCCCCGGCCTCGCTCATCGCCAGGGAGCCGACATGCTCGCCGCTGATCAGTTTCGGCAGATAGCGCTGCTTCTGCTCCGGGGTCGCCCAGCGGCGGATCTGGTTGACGCAGAGGTTCGAGTGCGCGCCGTACGACAGCCCCACCGAGGCCGAGGCGCGGGAGATCTCCTCCATCGCCACCACGTGCTCAAGATAGCCGAGGCCCAGGCCGCCGAACTCCTCCTCGACCGTGATGCCGTGCAAACCAAGGTCGCCCATCGGGACCCACAGCTCGCGCGGGAAGGCGTTGGTCTCGTCGATCCTGGCCGCCAGGGGCGCGATCTTGTCGGCGGCGAAGCGGGCCGTGGTCTCGCGAATCGCGTCGGCCGTCTCGCCCAGGGCGAAGTCCATCGAGGGTGCGGTTTGCAGCATCATGCGGCAACGCATAGCACAAACGCCCGCCGATCAACGAGACCGGCGGGCGTTCATGCTCTTTTCTTCGGCGATCCGGGGCTCAACCCGGTCTTTTCGAAACGGCGTTCGCTTGCAGCCTCACTCGCCGTCGTCCTCGATGTCCGGCCCACCCAGCTTGCGCAGCAGCAGATAGGCCGAGACCGCGAAGCAGATCACGCCGATCACGCTGGCGCCCCAGCCGAACATGCGGATCGGGGTCAGGCCGGGATCCGAGGCGACCGACAGGTTCCACAGCACGCCGCCGCCGAACAGGGCCAGGCCCAGCAGGCCCAGGCTGACCAGCAGGCTGGCGCCGCCGAACACCGGCTGTTCGGGCGGGTTCAGCGGCACGTCCAGGGTCTGGATATCGACCTCCGCGCCGCTGGTCGAGAAGCCGCCCAGATTGAACGGCGAGCGCGAGGGCGCGGACTGCTCGAACAGGGTCGGCTCCGGCGCGGCGGGCGGCGGCGCGGGCGGATCGGGCACGAACAGCGGGGCCTGGGCCGGGACCGGCTCTTCCGGCGTCAGGCGGAACGGCTCCAGGGTCGGCGGGGCCTCGACGGGCGCGTGCAGCACCGGGGCCGGCTCGGCGGCCGGCACGACCGGGGCCGGAGGCGGCTCGGGCACGATGAGGTCCTCGACCGGCTTGGCCGCCGGGCGGGCGGGCTCGTCGGCCAGGATCTTCTCCAGGCGGGCGCTGACGCCGGCGGCCGCCAGTTCGGTGGCGCTGGGACCGTCCTCTTCCGGGACGGCCGGGGTCAGCGGCGTGACGATCGAGCCTGCGGCGCGCTCGGCCACGGCCTTGTCGCCCTCCAGCCGCGTCGAGACGGCGGCCGGGGTCTGCTTGGGAATGGCGCAGGTCGCGTCGTAATCGACCTTGGGCCGCAGCACGGGGCTGGGCGCGGGCACCCAGTGGCCGTCCGGCGGAGTCAGGAACAGGGTCTTCTCGGCGGCGCGGCGACGCACCAGGGCGTCGATGACGATCCGCTCGCCCTCGAAGTCGGCCTTGCGCCACATCTCCATGGCGCAGGCGGCCTGCAGCAGCGAGCCCTCGTTGATCCGGCGCAGCACACCCGAACGGACGAAGTTCTCGGTGCCGATGTTGAACGCGAAGCAGGTCAGGGCGTCGAACTGGTTCTGGTTCAGCGGCGCATAGCTGTTTTCATTCACCGCGTGGGCCACGGTGATCAGGTCGTAGAGCAGCAGGGCCTCGGCGTCCTGTTCCGAGACGGTCGCGCCCCCCCGGGCGGTCAGGGTATGCCCGTAGCCGATCGTCCAGCGCCCGTCGGGCAGCTGGGCGGCTTTCTGCCGATAGCCTTCGAACCTCTTGATGAGATCGACGGCGGCGCGGGAGACCTGATGACGCGGCTTCATCGCGAGTTGACCCAATTTGAAACGCAGGCGGATGCCCTCGCCCGGTCCCGCGCAAGACCGGCGCCGTTTCTTAAGGTTCAGGTAAGGAAATTTGGCCGGGGATCAGTTGAACAGCAGCGCCGCGATCAGCAGCACCGAGAAGAAGCCCGCGAAGTCGGTCAGGAAGGTCACGAAGATCGACGACGACACCGCCGGATCCCTGCCCATCTTCTCCAGCGCCAGCGGCGCGAGGATGCCGCCGACGGCGGCGGTGAAGATGTTGGCCACCAGGGCCAGGGCCACGGTCAGCGACAGCTTGGGATTGTCATAGAAGACATAGACCGCCGCCCCCATGACGATCGCCAGGGTCAGGCCGTTCATGACGCCAACCAGCAGCTCGCGGGTGATGATCCGCGAGGCGTTGGCCGCCGTCAGCTCCTTGCTCGACAGGGCCCGCACGGCGACGGCCAGCGTCTGGGTGCCGGCGTTGCCGCCCAGCGACGAGACGATCGGCATCAGCACGGCCAGGGCCACCAGCTTGGAGATCTCTTCCTGGAAGAGCGCGATGCCGGAAACCGAGATCGTCGCCGTCAGCAGGTTCAGCAGCAGCCACGGCAGGCGCGAGCGCACGATCTCGACCACGCTGGCGTCACGGCCGACGTCCGACACGTTGGCGAGGGCGAGAATGTCTTCCTGCGCCTCCTCGCGGATGACGCCGACGATGTCGTCGACGGTGATCTGGCCCACCAGCCGCCCGCCGGCCTCCACGACCGGGGCGCTGATCAGGTGATACTTGTCGAAGATGTAGGCCACCTCCTCCTGGTCCATGTCGACGGTGATCTCGGTCACCGGCTCCATGATCTCGGCCAGGGGGGTCTCCAGCTTGCTGGTCAGCAGCAGGCTGATCGGCAGGGCGCCGACCGGCGTGAACGACGGATCGACCACATAGACGTCGAAGAACAGCTCCGGCAGGCTCTCGCCCGACTGGCGCACGTGCTCGATCGTGTGGCCCACGGTCCAGAACTGCGGCGCGGCCAGGAACTCGCGCTGCATCAGGCGGCCGGCGGTCTCGTCCTCATAGGACAGCGTCGTCTCGATGGCCGCCCGGTCGGTCTCGCCCATGGCCGCCAGCACCTGGAAGCGCTTGGTGTCGTCCAGGTCGTCGATGACGTCGGCGGCGTCGTCGGTGTCCAGTTCCTCCAGCGCACGGGCCAGGGTGACCGACGGGGTCGCCTCCAGCACCTCCTCGCGGATATTGTCCTCCAGCTCGGCGATGATCTCGCCCAGGGCCAGGGGATCGAGGACCGGGATCACCTCCTCGCGATAGGCGGCCGACAGAAAGCCCATCAGGTCGGCGACGTCGGCGGGATCCAGCGCCCCGACCAGCTCGGACAGGCGCGCGGTGTCGCCGCGATCGGCCGCGTCGACCACCATCTCCACATAGTCGGGATTGAGGGCGTAATCGTCGCCGAGCGCCAGGTCCTCGAGGTCCTCGACGACCTCGGGCTCGGGGATGCTCAGGGCGTGACGCGCGTCTTCGCTCAGGTCGGCTGTTTCCCGGGTCATGGGGACCTCCTGAAGTGCGTGCGCGTGATCCGAATGATTGAAAGCCGAAGCTCGGCGGGCGGTTGCCCGGAAACCTTGGCCGAAAAATGGTTAGAGCGCGGGAGGCGATTCGGAAACCGATGCCTGCCGCGCTCTACGCAAGTTCACCTGGTGCGGTCGAGAAGACTCGAACTTCCACGGGTTGCCCCACAGCGACCTCAACGCTGCGCGTCTACCAATTCCGCCACGACCGCTCGTGGTGAGGCGCGGCAGGTAGCAAACTGAATCGGCTTTGGGAAGAGGCGACTTACAAGATGTCCGTCATTGCGACCTCATGGCCGGGTTTATCTGGGGATAGGCTGGCGCTTCAGCAGCTTCTCGGGCGGATTCACTGAGAACTGGAGGATCAGGCCGTCCGGAACGAACCGCCCCGTGACCGGCAAGGCGGGCGCCGAGCTCAAGCCGCCCCGCGCATAGCCGAAGGAGATGCGGTCGCCCTCGATCCAGGCGGGAAACTCACGCACGCCATTGCATTTGCGCCGGCAGATCTCGAAGGCGACGGTGGGCTTGGCGCCCGTACGGACGGTGATCCGGTAGCCCGTCTGACCGCCCTCGACCGGGCGGACATTGTCATAATAACCGGCATGGTCCGGCGCGGCCTCGGCCGCACCAGCGGCGCACAGCAGGGCGAGTACAAGAGCGGACCACAGCAACATCATGGCGTGCAGCTTGATCGCGAAGCCGCGCCCGGGCAACGCGCCTTAGGCGCCGCCGGCCATGTAGTCGTAGACGTCGGCCGGGCCGGTCACCTGGATGGCGATGCGGTCGTCGTTGATCTGGATTTCGCCCCGGGCGATCGGGTGATTGTTGGCCAGGATCCAGACCTCGTCGTTGGTCTTGGCGTCCAGCGGGATCACCGCGCCGCGGCCCATGCGCAGCAGTTGCTGCATCGGCAGGATCGACCGGCCGAGCAGAACGGAGATCTCGACATTGACGGCGTTGACCTGGCTCACGAACTAAGGCCCCTGGAACTGAAATTGCCGATGGCGGAAAATCCCGCGCCTAGGCTCATGCAAGACTAAGGCCGCATGCTTGATCGCCCGTTAAACCTTGAAGATAAAGGTCTTCCCGATTTGTCGCGCCCGGACGGCCTGGCGGCGGGGTGGGCAGTTTCGACCTGTTACGTGCCCTACCCGGCAGCCGTCGCCGCCATGGAGGCCCGCGCGGCCGCCATCGCCGACGGCTCGGCGGGCGAACTGATCTGGCTTCTGGAGCATCCGCCGCTCTATACCGCCGGCGTCTCGGCCAAGACATCCGACCTGCTGGAGCCCGAGCGCTTCCCCGTCTTCGAGAGCGCGCGCGGCGGCCAGTTCACCTATCACGGCCCCGGCCAGCGCGTGGCCTATGTCATGCTCGACCTCACCCAGCGGGGCCGCGACGTGCGGGCCTTCGTCGCGGCGCTGGAGGCCTGGATCATCGACGCCCTGGACGCCTTCAACGTGGTCGGCGAGATGCGCGAGGGCCGGGTCGGCGTCTGGGTCGAGCGCAAGGGCGCGGGCTGGTCGCGCGAGGACAAGATCGCCGCCATCGGCGTCAAGCTGCGCCGCTGGGTCAGCTTCCACGGGATCAGCCTGAACGTCGAGCCTGACCTGTCGCACTTCTCGGGAATCGTGCCCTGCGGCCAGACCGAGCACGGCGTCACCAGCCTTGTCGACCTTGGCCTGCCCGTCACCCTCGACGAGGCCGACGAGGCCCTGAAGGCCAGCTTCCGCAAGGTGTTCGGGGCCGTGGAGGACGCCAAAGCGCCGATCTAAGCCCTGCGTCCTTCGAGGCCCGCTTCGCGGGCGCCTCAGGATGAGGACCTCTATTGCACTGAATGCCTCATCCTGAGGTGCGAGCCGGCGGCGAGCCTCGAAGGACGCACAGCGTATCAGATCGCAGGCGCCTTCAGCGGCGGCTGGCCGTAGCGGTTGGCGCCCTGCTCGCCGCCCATGACGCCCAGCTCGATGATCGCCCAGACCAGCACGATGGCGAAGGCGAAGTCGAGGAAGTGCTGCGGGGTCGGCCAGACGGCGACCATGGCCGCCAGCACCAGCGCCGCCCACCAGCCCGACCGGCCGCGATCGTGCAGGCGCTTGGAAAGCACGCAGGCGCCCGAATACAGCAAGGCCGAATAGACCAGCCAGCCGGTCAGCAGCCGCAGCACGTCTCCGGCGATGGCTTCGTACAGCACGGCCACGCCGATCAGCACGGCCGAGACGATCAGGAACGGCGTGCGCGCCAGCCTGCCCGTGGAGGACAGGAACAGCTCCGCCCAATCGATCCGACCGTTCATGCTCGCCAAGGCTCCGCGACTCTCTTCGAGCGGAACCTAGGCGCAGCCGGCCCGATGCGGAAGTCGCGACGGCGTCACACCTCGGCTCGAAAACGCGCTCAGCTCGTCAGGTTCAGCGGCGCCTCGCCAAGGCCCTTGGGCGACGGGCCGAAACGGTTCGGGCCGGGCGTGCCGTCGATGAAGCCGAGGTCGACGAGGCCCACGATCCAGCCGACGACGGGCACGAGCAGGCAAAACGCCGCCCACGGCCATCCCCGGTCGCGGTCATGACAACGCTTGAGGGTGACGGCGACCACGCCCCAGATCACCACGGCCGCGACGACCAGGCCGACGGCGTCCCATGCCGGCGACAACAGGAGGGTGAAGCCCCCGAAGCGCGACACCAGCCAGCTGACGAGGTCCAGCGACATCAGCAGAAGATAGAGCGCCAGGTTCAGCAGCCAGTAGTCGAGCCGGCGGATACGGCCCGAGAAGCCGAAGAACTTGTGCAGCGTGTTCATTGAATCACCCCGAACGGATCAACCGCGACGTGATCACATCGATCAGGAAAACTCCACCAGCACCTGGTCTGCCGCCACCGGATCGCCGGCCTTGGCATTGACGGCCTTGACCACGGCGTCGCGCTCGGCGCGCAGGATGTTCTGCATCTTCATGGCCTCGAGCACGCAGACGATCTCGCCCTCGCGGACCTGCTGGCCGATCTCGACGTCCATCGAGACGACGAGGCCCGGCATCGGCGACAGCACCAGCTTGGAGGTGTCGGCCGGCGCCTTGGCTGGCAGCTTCTCATGCAGCTCGGCGCTGCGGGCGGTCAGCACCAGCACCCGGGCCTTGGCGGCGCGGTGGCGGATGGTGAAGCCCTCGGCGGCCGGGGCGACCTCGGCGGTGAAGGCCTGGCCGTCGAGCACGGCGCGGAAGGTCGCCAGGCCCGGCCGCCAGGCGATGTCGGTCAGGACGAGGCTGCGGCCTTCGTCGAGCAGGCTGATGGTCAGGCCCCGGTCGCTCTCGGCCTCGAACCGCACGCGGCGCTTGGCGTGGCCGACCACCACCGTCCAGTCGGTGCGCCTGGAGCCCAGCCGGCGAGCCAGCACCCGCTGCAGGGCGCAGCCCGTGGCCGCCAGGATGTCGAGCTGAACCGGCGTCGGCTCGGTTCCGGAAAAGCCATCCGGGAACTCGTCCTTGATGTAGCTGGTCGCCAGCTGGCCGGAGATGAAACGCTCCTGGTCCATCACCGCGGTCAGGAACGGCACGTTGTGGCTGGGGCCCTCGATATGGAAGTCCTCCAGCGCCCGGGCCATGCCCGCCACCGCTGCGGTCCGGGTTGGCGCCCACGAGCACAGCTTGGCGATCATCGGATCGTAGAACATCGAGATCTCGTCGCCCTCGCGCACCCCGGCGTCGTTGCGCACGAGATAGCCGTCCTTCTGGCCTTCCTCGGGCGGGGCGTAGCGGACGAGGCGCCCGATGCTGGGCAGGAACTTGCGATAGGGATCCTCGGCGTAGATCCGGCTCTCGACGGCCCAGCCGTTGATCGACAGATCGTCCTGGCCGAACGCCAGCGGCTCGCCGGCCGCCGAGCGGATCATCTGCTCGACCAGATCCAGGCCCGTGATCAGCTCGGTGACCGGATGCTCCACCTGCAGGCGGGTGTTCATCTCCAGGAAGTAGAAGCTCTTGTCCTGGCCGGCCACGAACTCGACCGTGCCGGCGCTGTCGTAGTTCACCGCCTTGGCCAGGGCGACGGCCTGCGCCCCCATGGCCGCCCGCGTCTCCGGATCGAGTAGCGGGCTCGGCGCCTCCTCGATGACCTTCTGGTTCCGCCGCTGGATCGAGCACTCGCGCTCGAACAGGTGGACGACGTGGCCATGCTTGTCGCCCAGCACCTGGATCTCGATGTGGCGCGGGCTTTCGATGAACTTCTCGATGAAGATCCGGTCGTCGCCGAACGCGCCGGCCGCTTCGGCCCGCACGGCCGGGAAGCCTTCCTCGACGTCCTGCCGGTTCCACGCCACCCGGATGCCCTTGCCGCCGCCGCCGGCGCTGGCCTTGATCATCACCGGATAGCCGATGGTCTCCGACACCGAGAGCGCTTCGGCGACGTCGGCGATCTCGCCGATGTGGCCCGGCACGCAGGAGACCCCGGCCGCCGCCGCGAACTTCTTGCTCTCGATCTTGTCGCCCATCGCCGAGATCGCGCCGGGATTGGGACCGATGAACACGATCCCTTCGCCGGCGCAGCGCTGGGCGAACTCGGCCTTCTCGGACAGGAATCCGAAGCCCGGATGCACGGCCTGCGCGCCCGTCTCTTTGCAGGCGGCGATGATCTTGTCGGCCACCAGATAACTCTGCGCGGCCGGCGAGGCGCCAATGTGCACGGCCTCGTCGGCCATCTCCACCGCCAGGCTGTCGGCGTCGGCGTCCGAGTACACCACCACCGTCGCGATCCCCAGCCGACGGCACGTCTTGATCACCCGCACCGCGATCTCGCCCCGGTTGGCGATCAGGATCTTTGAAAACATCGGCCCATCCCTGCGCGGCTTTTCGCCTTGTCCCTAGGCGTAACAGGCCAAGGCCGGTTTGCAACGCGGACGGCTCGCGCTAAAAGCGTCGCAGGAACCATGACACCGGTTTCCAATAAGAACGACTTAGGGAGTGACGCGTGGTGAAGCAGGCGCTTTTTCTGGCCTCCGCCTTTTCGGTCATCGCCGCCGCCAGCGCGGCCGCCGCAGCCGGTCAGGCTGAACCCGCCCTCCTCTTCCACGTCTCCGGCGACAAGGGACTGAAGGCCGACTACGCGGCCGGCGACGCCATTCCCAACTTCGCCGACAAGGTCGCCGTCATCCCGACGGGCAAGGCCGGCCCGGCCCTCTCGGCCCAGGACGACGGCGTCCTGGCCTGGAACGCGCCCGGCAACATCCAGGCCCAGCGCGGCACGCTCTCGTTCTTCTGGCGCTCGGGCTATCCGGTCGGCGTCGCGCCGTTCGTGATCTTCCGCGTCGGCTACGCCGACCACACCAGCTGGGACATGGCCTTCCTGCGCATCGACTGGAACGGCCACGGCTTCGACGCCTTCGTCACCGACAACGGCCTGGCCCGCACCCGCGTCTCGTTCAAGCTCGACAAGCCCCCCGCCGCCGACGCCTGGACGCACCTGGCCTTCACCTGGGACGAGCAGACCGGCGTACAGCTGTTCGTCGACGGCAAGGCGGCAGCCAAGAAGGAGGCCAAGCGGGTCTATGACGCGGGCCTGGACCAGTTCGGCGTCGCCGGCCGGGTGATCGCCCCGCACCAGGTGCAGAGCCGCTACAACTTCCTGCGCGGCGGCGACCTGGACGAGATCCGCGTCTACGACCGCGCGCTGGACGCGGCCGGCGTCGCCGCCCTGGCCCGCAACGAAACCCCTGCTGCGACAGCCCCGGTCCCGACGCTGGACGATCCCGCCACGCACGCGGCCTGGAAGCTGCGCTACGGCTGGACGGGCGAGGCCCCGCCCCTGCTGACCGATCCGGCCACCCGAATCCGCAAGGTCGAGTTCACCGACGCCAAGGACCTCAAGGAGTGGATGTGGCGGGCCAACGACGGCATCCCCGAGACCACCTGGCCCGGCGTCTACAACCGCTCGCGCCTGGAAGGCCGCGACGACTACTTCCAGCTTCCCGACTGGAACACCTACGTCGAGGGCGGCAAGGCCCTGACCCTGGCCCTGCCCGACGAGCCGATCAGCCGCCTGGAAATCCAGGGCACGGCCTATGGCGACCTGACCTGGGCGGCGAAGGCCGGCGACAAGGGTGCGAAGGTCGGCGTCCGCGCCAAGGGCCTGACCCGGTCGGTCACCACCCTGGCCCAGCCGCTGAAGGGCGGGGTGCTGACCTTCACCAACACCGACCAGGAAACCCCGATCCAGGAGATCTGGGCCTATGACGTCAACGCCGGCAAGGAGCCCGACGGCGTCTTCAAGATGAACTACACGGTCCGCGCCGACGTCGCGCCGGACTATCTGAACCTCGCCGACCTCAACGCCTATGTCGCCGGACGCCATCCGGCCGGCGAGCGGGCGACGGTCGTGGCCATTCCCGACGCGGCCCCGCAGCGCAAGCGTCCGGCCGGCGACCTCACGACGAAAGGCCTGCCGATCGTCCACGTAATGATCCCGTCGGGCTTCGGCGACGCTCCGGCCGCCCAGGCCCTGGCCCGCAACTGGGCCTATGGCTGGGAGAACGCCCGCGACGGCCTGGACGGCGTCGCGCTGGACATCCCCGCCCTGCCCGGCGCGGCCGGAACGACGATCCCGCTGAACATCCAGGTCAAGGACCCGATCTGGCCGGGCCGCAACATGATCGACGTCTCGGTCTCGGTGAAGGCCGGCGAGGCGCGCACGCTGTGGCTCGACCTACGCGACCGCATCCTGACCGCCGACAGCCTCTACCTGACCATCGCCGCCGACAGCGCAGAGTTCGGCCCGAAGGCCCTGGACGGCGCCAAGATCCGCCTGGTCTTCAAGGCCCGCGAGGAGGCCAAGGCCGAGCACGTGGCCGACCGCTTCAACCAGGTGAAGGACAACTGGGCCTTCCTGGTCGAGGAGCACACGACCTCCAAGCGCCAGGGCCTCTATCGCCGCCTCTACGCCGACATCTCCGACCTGCTGCGCGTCGATCCCGACCACAAGGAAGGCCGCGAGTACTGGGGCGACATCACCTATGGCAGCCAGGGCTGGCCGGCCTTCGAGCAGCCCAAGGCGCCGGACGGCGTGCCCCTGTGGGCCTTCCGCCAGACCGAGGACCTCAAGCGCGTCGCCAAGTTCATCAACTGGTGGATCGACGAGCGCCAGGTTCCGCACGGCGACTTCGGCGGCGGCCTGTCCGACGACAGCGACTTGCTGCAGCAGTGGCCGGGCCTGGCTCTTATGGGCGTCGATCCCGACAAGGTGCGCGACTCGCTGAACCGCCTGACCGATGCGGTCTACCGCAACGGCATGTTCACGAACGGCCTGTCGACCATCGTCACCGACGAGCTGCACGCCTACGAGGAGGGCATCAACTCCAACAGCGAGGCGATGTATCTCGACTACGGCGACCCGCTGGCGGTCGAGCGGCTGTTCACGACGGTGAAGGCCCTGCCGGGGATCATCGATCGCAATCCGGCCGGCCACGTCCACTTCAACACCAACTGGTACAGCGGCGCGATCTCGTACCGCGAAGGCCCGTGGGAGTGGCAGAAGCCCTATTCCTTCGGCGTCGTGCACCCGGCGATCCTGATTGGCGACTACAACGGCGACCGCACGGCGCGCGACATCGTGCTGGGCCTGGCCGACGGCTATCTGGCGCACGTGAAGCCCGACGGCTCCTATCCCAACGAGATCAACTGGCGCACCGACGCCGAGCGCGGCGGCACGGTTCTGCAGGGCTCGGGCGCCAGCGGGCCGTTCCAGATCTTCTGGCAGGCCTGGCGCTGGACGGGCGACGCCAAGTACCTGGCGCCGATCCAGTGGCGGATGGGCAAGAACGGCGTCAAGTCGCTGAACGACCTCAACGACAACGCCCTGTCTATGCTCGGCCTGGGCGAGGCCAACAAGGACGCCATCGTCAAGTCGGCGGCCAAGGGTGGAGCCATCGAGCGCTTCGCCGCCTGGAGCCTGACCGGCGACAAGACCTGGCTCGAAAAGGCCTATGCCGACGAGATCCAGTGGGCCGACCAGCACATGTACATGCACACCGACGGCCACTGGTGGTCGGACCGGGTGGAAATCCCGTCGGACGTGCTGCAACGCTCGCGCCTGGGCGGCATCGCCAACAAGCGCGGCCAGATGAACCCGGGGCACCTGGTCAGCTGGCGCTTCGAGGCTGGGGCGAAAGGCGAGGACGTGGCGATCCTGATCAAGGACGGCGCGGCGAAGGGCTTCAAGGTCTTGGCCTACAACCTGTCGGACAAGCCGGTGACGGCGGTGATGACCGGCTGGAATGTCGCGCCCGGCCAATGGACGCTGACCCAAGGGATCGACACGACCGACGACGACAAGATCGACGGCGCCGGCGAGACCCGTCAGGTCGCGTTCGAGCGCACCAAGGCCGTGACCGTGATCCTGCCGTCGGGCCGGACGAGCATCATCGACATGGCGCTAGCACAAGCGGGCGACGATCCCGCCAAGCGCGCCGATCTCGGCATCGGTCGCGGCGACGTGACGGTGAAGGGCTCGAGCATTACCGCCAAGGTCCACAGCCTGGGCGCCCAGGATGCGACGGCCTCGCGCCTGGAGCTGGTCGACGCCGGCGGCAAGGTGCTGGCCTCGGCGGTCGTGCCCGCCCTGGCCGCGCCGAAGGACCTGCTGCCCAAGACCGCCACGGCCCGGCTGAAGATCCCGGCCGGCGCCAAGCCCTCTGAGCTGCGCCTGCGCATCGTCACCGCCCAGCCGCAGATCACCGCCCTCAACGACGAAGTGAAGTTGCCATGAGCCGCGCCCTCGCCGTCCTGACCGTTCTTGGAGTTCTCTCGATGTCCGCCCCCGCCGCCCTCGCCGCCGACGCCCTGGAGTACGGGCGCAACGTCACCCTGGCGGAAGCCAAGGCTGCGGCCGGCGCCGCCGAGGCCGAGGCGCTGAAGAACGGCTGGGCCGCCGTCATCACCGTGGTCGAGCCCAACGGCCAGACCGTGCTGTCGTGGAAGATGGACGGGGCGTCCTACGCCGCTCCCGGCGTCGCGCGCCGCAAGGCCGAGACCGCCGCGGGCTTCAAGCGCCCGACCAAGGCGTTCCAGGACGCGGTCAAGGCCGGCAACCTCAACGCCATCTCCAACGGCGCCCTGGCCATCGAAGGCGGTGAACTGCTGCTTTCAGGCGGCAAGATCGTCGGGGCGATCGGCGTCTCGGGCGCCACGCCGGAGCAGGACGGCATCATCGCCCGCGCCGGCGCGGCGGCGGTGAAGTAAGGGGCGTTCCCGCCTAGCCAGGCCTCTTTTCTGCTTTCCTCGCCCTTGTGGCGAGGACCCATGCGTCCGCGCGATCGCTTTCACCGGCGCGAGCGCGGCCGCCTGCGCGAAATCCCGCAGCGCACAGCCCACCGCAGGCCTGGATCCTCGCCACAAGGGCGAGGAAGGCAGCTTTGGGGTGGCGGAGGATTGGAGGATCTCCGTTCAGCCCTCGCCAAACTCCTTGGCGAACATGGCGATATAGCCGTCGAGCCGTTCCGAAGCTTCGGGCGCGACCAGACGCGTGACCTCGGCCGAGAAGGTGACCGGCGACGATCCGGCAGCGGTGACAACCTTGCCGTCGACCACCGCACGGGGGCTTTCGACATAGCCTTCGCTGCCCGCATAGCCCGGCGCCTGTTCGGCCAGCCAGTCCTTGCCGTTCGAGGTATGGGCCTTGCCCGCCAGCAGGCCGGCCCTGGCCAGGGCGATGGTCGCGCCGCAGATGCCGGCGACGATCTTGCCATCGGCGTGAGCCTGGCGGAGCAGGCCGAACAGGGCGTCGCTCTGATAGGTCTGCCAGGCGTCCGAGCCGATCAGCAGGAAGACGTCGGCGTCGGACAGCACCGGATCCTCGAAGCCGTAGTCTGCGGCGGCCAGGATTCCACCGATCGAGGTCTCCGGATCCCCGGTCGGGGTGGCGATCTCGATCTGGACCTTGAAATATTCGCGCAGGGAGGCCAGCACGGGACCGGCTTCCCAGTCGGCCCAGCCGGGCTGGAGAAAGGCGACGGCGACGGTCATCAGCGCAGCTTCACGGCGGTGCCGGCGGCGGTGACCATCAGCATGCCGTTGTCGACGCCGAGGGCCTCGTAGTCGAGATCGACGCCGACCACGGCGTCGGCGCCCAGGCGGCGGGCCTCGTCGATCATCTCCTGCAGGGCGATGTCGCGCGCCTCGCGCAGGGCCTTCTCGTAGCCGCCGGCGCGGCCGCCGATGATGTTGGTGATGCCGGCGAACAGGTCGCGGAAGATGTGCGCGCCGATGATCGCCTCGCCGGAGACGACGCCCAGGGTGGCCACCGTCTCGCGCTCGGCGACGTACGGAGTGGTCGAGGTGATCATGCGTTTCCATCCCTTGCATGCCGCGCGCCCTACCGGCGAGCCGTTCGAAACCCTAGATTGGCATCCATGACCCAAGCCGCCACCCTGTCTTCCACAGGTTTCGACCTGACCCCGCCCACCGAGCCCGAGCGCGAGCGCCTGGAGGGCGATCTCACCGCCGAGGAGGCGCGCGTCCTGCTGCACCACGGCACCGAGGCCCCGTTCTGCGGCGGCCTGCTGGGCGAAAAGAGCCCCGGCGTCTACGGCTGCCGGCTGTGCGGCCTGCCGCTGTTCAAGCACGAGACCAAGTTCGAGAGCGGCACCGGCTGGCCCAGCTTCTACGCCCCGTACGACGAGGAGCACGTCAAGGCGGTGCGCGACACGTCCTACGGCATGGTCCGCATCGAGACCCGCTGCGCCCGCTGCGACAGCCACCAGGGCCACGTCTTCCCCGACGGCCCGGCCCCGACGCGGCTGCGCTACTGCATCAATTCGGTGTCGCTGCAATTCGTGGCCAGCGGCCAGCCCCTGCCCGATCCGCTGCATCGCGGTGATCGGCTACCCTGACCACGGCAAAGCTTCCGTAAGGGAAGTTCGACCGTCGGTGGAAAAAATGGGTTGTCGCACACAACTATAAAGAGCACATTCGCGCTCGACGCCGACGGATCGGCGACTCGCTCGGGCGACGTCCCCTAGACGACCGCCCGAACCGCCCGCGCTTAGCCTCCGGCAGGGTTATAGCGCTCCATGGCGGACGCGTCGGGAGAAGGCCCCTTCCCCCCAACCTTCTCCCGACGCGAACCCCTAGTCTCCCGAGGCGGCGACCGGGCCGTAGGCGACATAGCCGCGCTCGACCATCCGGCGCAGGGCCTCATAGGCCGCCGACAGCTCGTCATAGGCGGTGCGCAGGGCGGACAGCTTCTCGACTTCCGCCGGCTCGGGCGGACGGCCCGACTGGCCGATCGCCAAAGCCGCCGCGGCCCAGCGCGCCCGGGACTGGGCCGTGCTCACGGCCAGCTTCTGGAAGTGGCCGGCGTCGAGCCGTCCCAGAGCCTGGGCCATGATCTCTCGATTGGAGATGAAGGCGGTGTAGTCGATCTGCTCCAGATGGCCGCGCAGCCTGCGCTGCTCCTGCGGATCGATGTCCTGCGGCTCGAAGTGATCGCTGAAGCGTCGAGTGCTGGAGGTGACGGTGGACGACATGACGGCCTCCCTGACCGCTCGTACTGGCCAGGAGTCTGCGCCTTCGCCCTTAAGCGGTCGTTACTCGTCAATCGGGCGTCAGCAAGCCCTGCAACCCGACGATCATGGCGATGATCCCGAACACCGCCAGGACCAGGCCCGCGCCTTGCGAGCCGCTGGCCGGCAGCTCGCCGCTGGCGCCCAGTCGGCGGGCGACCGCCCCGGCCCGCAGACGATCCCACAGCAGCAGGACGCCGACCGCCAGGCCGACGATCTCGAAATGGAAGACGCGCGGTCCCGAGACCAGGTGGACGATCAGGAAATAGCCGCCGCAGACCAGGGCCGCGATCCCGACGATCCAGCCGAACGGCGCCAGCCTGCCGGCGAACCGCGCGAGGTCGTCGCCCGCGCGCGGCAGCAGGGCCAGAAGGCCGATCGCCAGCAGGAAGCCGCCGAGGATGTTGCAGAGGTCGAGGAGCAGTTCGAGCATATCCCTGGAATGCCGACCGCGAGGCCGGCGTTCCAGGAAGCGTCGATCAGTGCTCCACGATGCTCTCGAAGCCGCCGAAGATCATCCGCTTGCCGTCGAAGGGCATCGATTCCATGTACGGCTTGAGGCGCTCGTCGGCCATGACCTTGGCCATCACCTCGTCGCGCTTGGCGCGGCTCTCGTAGGTGATCCACGAGAAGATCGTCACCTCGTCGTCCTTCAGCTGGACGGCGCGAGGGAACGAGGTCAGCTCGCCATAGGGCACGTCGTCGGCGATCGCCTCCACGTAGGAGAGCGCGCCGTGCTCCATCCATACCGTACCGCCCAATCGGGCCATGTCCTTGTAGGCCTCGATATTGGCCTTGGGCACGGCGACCACGAAACCATCGACATAGGTCATGGGGTATCCTCCCTGGATGTTGTCGTTCCCCCAGGACGATCGAACGCCCGGAAGGCCGACAACGGCGAGGAAAAAATTCAGCGGGCGCGGATCATTGCCACAAGACGGGTCAGGGCCCTGGCGTGGCCGTGGCCGGGATCGTCGGGCGGATGGACGATCAGCGGGACCTGCGGGGCGATCCCCACGCCCTCGACCACACGCCCTTCGGCGTCGCGATGGATCTCGGCCGGCAGGGCGAAGCCCCAGCCGTTGGGGAGCGGCACGGGAACCTGGTCCGACAGGGCGCCGCGCGTGGCCTCCCCGACCTGGCGCACATTGGGCAGGCCGCGCATCATCAGGGTGAAGGTCTCGCCGGCGCTGACGGTGATGTGGCTGGTCAGCAGCCAGACCGGCCCCAGATAGCGTGGGCGGTCCGACGGCTCGACGACCAGGTCCTGCCACGGCCCAGCCACCCCGGTCGGGACCTTGGAGGCGGCGACGACGCGCCCGGCCGCGAACCGCGCCGCGATCCGCCGGCTGATGGTGTCATAGCCGCCGCGGTTGTTGCTGACGTCGACGATCACCGCCGAGGCGCCGGAAAAAGCGGTCATGGCCTCGTCGAGGACGGCGTCGAGCGCGGCGATGTCGTCGTCTCCGGCCGTCGGATCGAAACCGCCCATCGAGACGATCGCCAGATAGCCGACCTCGCCGTCGCGCCCCCAGAAGATCCGGCCGTTGGCGACCTGGCGGGCGTGGAACGGCGCGGCCAGCACGCCCTCGCGCCAGGCCTTGCGCCAAGCCGCCTCGCCGCCGGGCCTGCCCTGCGCGCCGAGCAGTACGGGAGCCTCGCCGAACCGGCGCGATCGCGGCTCACCGGCGATGACGCCGTCGAGCTGGACGTGCGGGTCGGAGATCCCGCGCAGCAGGACGCCCAACGCCTTCCATAGGGCCGCCTCGTCCGGCGCCGGACCAAGCGCCGCGAAGGCCTCGCGACGACGGGCGGTCCAGTCGAAGCCGCGCTCGGCCGACAGGGGATAATAGGCCGCGAAAGCGTCGGCGACGGCGGCAAGGGTCCGCTGCGGCGTCCAGGGGCGCTCGTCCGAGCAAGCCTTCGGAAAGGCCTTCAGCCGATCGAAGCGATAGACCGTGCCATCGGCCTCGCCGACGATCTCGACCGTTCCCTTCCCGGCCGGCCGCCACATCTTCAGCACGCCGTCGGGATCGGCCTGCGGCCGGGGATCACGCCAGCAGTCATCGCCGGCTACGTGGTAGAGGCTGGGTCCCTCGGCGTCGAAGCGCACGATCCAGCCATAGCCCCGCGACCGCCAGACGCCGTGTAGAGCGGGGGCGACGACGCCGTTCTCAAGGACGGGGCGCCCCGCCTGCGCCGCCAGGGTCGGCGCGCCGACGGACAGTCCCGTGATCAGGGCGACGTAGGCCAGAGCTTTCATGAGGCCGGCTCGGTCAGGGTTTGACGGCCGGCATGGCGCGCCTTCCTGAAGACCTCTTCGACGCGCTCGATATCGGTTTGTGGCTCATGGCGAGCGCGAAGCTAGCAACTGCCGGCCGTCTTCGCCACAGAGCCGGATCCGCCATGCGAAAAGGCCCGGCTCTGTGAACCGGGCCCATCCGTTTTCCATCGCAGGCGGCGTTCGCGCGCCGCGCGCGGATCAGCCCAGCGCGGCCAGGACGGCCTTCTGCTTGGCCGCGTCCAGGTGCGGGACCAGGGCCTTGACGATGTCGATCGTGGCCTTGTTGACCACCCGCACGTCGGGCGCGGGGTCGCCGCCGTGGATCTTGAGCCAGAGTTCGATGATCCAGTGCGGATCGTTGGCATGCGCGAGGACGATGGGGCGGAGCGCCATGACGGTAGCCTCATGAGTTGCAACTCGCGAACAATACACCCATGAGAGCAATCTTTCAGCATGCGCGGCGGCCCTTCACCGGAGCGTGAAGAGCCGCCTCGCATCGCCTCACTCGGCCTTGAGATAGATCTCCGAGCCCTGCTCTTTGAACTTCTCGCTCATCTCCGCCATGCCCAGCTCGGCCGTGTTCGGCGCCTGAGCGGCGGCGAAGTCGCGGACTTCCTGGCTGATCTTCATCGAGCAGAACTTCGGGCCGCACATCGAGCAGAAGTGCGCGGTCTTGTGCGCCTCCTTGGGCAGGGTCTCGTCGTGGAAGGCCCGGGCGGTCTCGGGGTCGAGGCCGAGGTTGAACTGGTCCTCCCAGCGGAACTCGAACCGCGCCCGGCTGATGGCGTCGTCCCACATGGCAGCGCCCGGGTGGCCCTTGGCGAGGTCGGCGGCGTGGGCGGCCAACTTGTAGGTGATGACGCCGGTCTTGACGTCGTTGCGGTCGGGCAGGCCCAGGTGCTCCTTGGGCGTGACGTAGCAGAGCATGGCCGTGCCGAACCAGCCGATCATCGCCGCCCCGATCGCCGAGGTGATGTGGTCGTAGCCAGGGGCGATGTCGGTGGTCAACGGACCGAGGGTGTAGAAGGGGGCCTCGTGGCAGTGCTTCAGCTGCTCGTCCATGTTGGCCTTGATCTTGTGCATGGCCACGTGGCCCGGCCCCTCGATCATCACCTGAACGCCGTGTTTCCAGGCCACCTTGGTCAGCTCGCCCAGGGTGCGCAGCTCCGAGAACTGGGCCTCGTCGTTGGCGTCGGCGGTCGAGCCGGGACGCAGGCCGTCGCCCAGCGAGAACGACACGTCGTAGGCGCGCATGATCTCGCAGATCTCTTCGAAGCGCTCGTAGAGGAAGTTCTCCTTGTGGTGGGCCAGGCACCACTTGGCCATGATCGAGCCGCCACGGCTGACGATGCCGGTCACGCGCTTTGCGGTCATCGGCACGAACGGAAGCCGCACGCCGGCGTGGATCGTGAAGTAGTCGACGCCCTGCTCGGCCTGCTCGATCAGGGTGTCGCGGAAGACTTCCCAGTTCAGGTCCTCGGCCACGCCGCCGACCTTCTCCAACGCCTGGTAGATCGGCACGGTGCCGATGGGCACGGCGCTGTTGCGGATGATCCAGTCGCGGATGTTGTGGATGTTGCGGCCCGTCGACAGGTCCATGACCGTGTCGGCACCCCAGCGGGTGGCCCAGACCATCTTGTCGACCTCGTCGGCGACGGTGCCGAGCACGGCCGAGTTGCCGATGTTGGCGTTGATCTTGACCAGGAAGTTGCGGCCGATGGCCATCGGCTCCAGTTCGCCGTGGTTGATGTTGGCCGGGATGATGGCCCGGCCGCGGGCCACTTCCTGGCGCACGAATTCCGGCGTCACGAAGTCGGGCACGGAGGCGCCGAAGTCCTCGCCGTCGCGCACGCAGGGGGCCGACTGCTCGCGGCGCAGGTTCTCGCGGATGGCGACGTATTCCATCTCGGCGGTGATGATCCCGGCGCGGGCGTATTCCAGCTGGGTGACCAGCTTGCCCTGCGTCCCGCGATAGACCTTGCGGCCGTTGTCGGGGAACTGCGGAGCCAGGTGCTTGCCCTGAGCGAAGCCGTTGTCCTCGGGCTTCACTTCACGCGGATTGCTGACGACCTCGACGTCGCCGCGAGCGACGACCCAGGCGTCGCGGGCGCGCTGCAGGCCCTTCTCGATGTCGATGGTCGCAGTCGGGTCAGTGTAGGGGCCGGACGGGTCGTAGATGGTCACCGGCGGCTCGTTGGCCGACGGGTGGACGGCCACCTCGCGGAACGGCACGCGGATGTCGGGAAACAGCTCGCCGGCCTGATGGACCTTGCGCGACCCGGGAATGGGGCCGGTGGCGACGTCACTGGTCGCCGGGATGATGGGGGTTTGGGCGTTCATGTTGCGGGCTCCTCAAGCATTGAAGAGACCCGGACGTGTCGAGCTAAGTCGGTTTACGGGCTGGAATAGACGCCTCCAGACCGCGTTCCCTCCCTTCGCCGGCATGACCCGGATCAGGTTCGACGGGTCAGGGCTCAAGCCCAATCTCAGCCGCGACAGCGACCCCCCGGTGAACAGGGCGGACACTAGGGCGATTGACGCTTGGGTCAAGTGCGCAAGAACGCTGTTTCGCCAACGCATTTACAGGTTGCACAATCAGGCGGATACATCTTCGGCGACACAGGGCCGCGGCGAGGGGAGCCGGCATGGGCGAGCGTTCCGAACTTCTGGCCTTCTTCCAGCGATCGAAGATGCCGCTGGGCCTGCCCCTGCTGGCCGCGGCGGCGGTTCCGGCCGCGATCGTCGGCCTCCTGCTGTTCTATCTTCCGGACCTGCCGCTGGACCTGGCCTTCTTCGGCGGCTGGCTGGCCCTGCTATCGCTGGCGGCCCTGGTCTGGGCGACGATCTTCTGGGGGCTTGCCGTCGCCGTGACGCCGCAGCAGCAGTCGCTGACCAGCGCCTCGGTGGTGGCCGTGGCCATGTCGCTGGCCATCGCCTCGGTCGCCTCGCCGCCGGCGATCGGCTCACTGGCGCAGAAGACCGGACGGGTGGTCGAGGCGGCCCTGGCCTGGACGCCGGCCCTGGTCTCGCAAGCGGTCAGCGGCTTCGACCCCTGCTCGGGCGACGCGCTCACCCGCCCCGACCAGCGCCGGCAGACCGTGCTGAAGGGCCGGATCACCGGCGTGCTGCACGGCTTCATCAGCCGCGGCGACCGGGCCTGCACGCCGGCCGACCTGATGCCCGCCGGCCTGCTGGCGGCCCGCGCCCAGGCGGCGACAGGCGGCGCCTGGATCTGGTTCCTGATCGTGTTCGGCCTTTGCCTGGTCCTGGCGCGCGCCTTGGCCGAGGCGCGGCTGCAATGGTACCCGGGCGACGGCTCGCGCGAGCCGATCATCGCCTATCCGAAGTGGATCGCCGCCGTCGTCTACACGGCGATCCTGATCCCGGCCTCCTACCTCGCCATCGGCTCGCTGCTGCTGCTGACCCAGGAGACCACGGCGGTCGACCAGGCCGAGCTGAACAAGCGGCTCGACGAGGTCGAGGCCAAGGCGATGTCGAACCAGAGCATGGAGCCGCTGACCGTCAACACCGGCCTGCTGCTGGGCCAGGCGGTGAACGCCGCCAACGCCGTGCCGCCCTCCGCGAGCGTCCGGGGACCGGAGGTCGGCGGAGAGCCCGCGCCGGTCGTCGCCGGGACGGCCGCCCTACCCGTCACGCCGGCGGTGGACCAGGCCGAGCAGCTGCGGATCATCGTCCAGGGCGTGAACGACTACCAGAAGCTCAGCCAGCGCTTCGAGCAGTACCGGGTGTCGCGCAAGCTGGAGATCGTGGCCGCCTACAACGAGGCGGTCGGCCGGTTCCCGCCCAGCCAGCTGCCCGGCTATGTCGACATCCTGGTCGAGCGCTATCGCGAGCAGGTGGTCTCCCGCCGCCTGCAGCTGCGCCAGTGCCTGGGAGCCCTGGCCGGCGTGCAGACCGTGTCGATCGTCGACCGCAAGATGAACCTGCGCAACCTGGCCGCCGCCGCGCCCTATACCGAAGAGATAAAGAGGACCTGCAAGGCGCCGACCGAGACGACGGTTCAGGCGGGCGCCGACGACGTGGCGGCCGATCGCAACCTGCGGCTGGGCAACCTGATCGAGCGGGTGCTGTACCGCTGGCTGATCGGGGTGCCGGCCTCGACCCTGCTGATCCTGGGCCTGATCGGCTTTGGCCTGTTCGGCGCGGCGATCCGCATGCTGGGCCGGCCCGATCGTCCCGAAGCCGCCAACGAGCCCGACCAGCCGGTCGACGCCGCCGCCCGCGCCCGGGTCGAAGACCTGTTCGCCCGCAGCGAGGCCCTGACCCAGACCCCGCCGCCGGCCGACGACGACGCCTCGCCCCAGGCCGAACGCCGGCGCCAGATCCTCCGGCAGGAGATCCTGGCCCTGAAGGCCCTGGCGTTGCGGATCAACGCGGCCTCGCGCAGCGACCACGCCGGCAGCAACAACATCGTCTATTTCCGCGCCAACTACGTCGTCGACGACGACGGGCTGGTGCGGGTGGGCGAGCGGGTGGCGGTCAGCGGGGCCCCGGCCCGGGTGCTGGTCCACGGCATGGGCGCGGCCTTCACGATCTTTCTGCTCAGCGAATGCGGCGCCCGCCTGTTCAACGAGGGCGGCCAGACCAACCCGATCGGCATGCTGGCCATGGGCTTCATCGGCGCGGTGTTCGCCGAGGACATCTGGAAGCGGGCCCGCGAGGTGCTGGGCGACAACCTCAAGCGCAAGCCCGAGCCGAAGTCGCCGCCCGAGCCCGCGCCCCAGCCGGCCGCCGTGCCGGCCGAGTAACGTCGGGGCGAAAACCTCGCCCTTCGACAAGCTCAGGGTGAGGTTTTCTACTGAACCGCCGCATCAATGGTCCTCATCCTGAGCCTGTCGAAGGACGAGGACCACGCAATGCGGCTCCCTTAAAGCTCGCTCGCCGAGAAGGTGTCGCAGGCCGCCGGCTTGCCCGCGTCGTAGCCCTTGCCGAACCAGCGCATGCGCTGGGCGCTGGTGCCGTGGGTGAAGCTGTCGGGCACGACGCGCCCCCGGGCCTTTTCCTGGATGGCGTCGTCGCCGACCGAGGCCGCGGCCCCAAGTCCGTCCTCGATGTCGGCGCGGGTGATCTGGATGTTGGAGACCTCGGGCGCGTGCCGGGCCCAGACGCCGGCGTAGCAGTCGGCCTGCAGCTCCAGCCGCACCGAGCCGCTTTGCGCGCCCTGCCGGCCCAGCCGCTGGGCCTGGCGGTCGGCGCCCAGCTGGTTCTGGATGTGGTGGCCGATCTCGTGGCTGATGACATAGGCGCGGGCGAACTCGCCCTTGGCCCCGAACTTGCTCTCCAGCTCGTTCCAGAAGCTGAGGTCGAGATAGACCTTGCGATCGGCCGGACAATAGAACGGCCCCATCGCCGCCTGGCCCGCGCCGCAGCCGGTGCCGGTCGAGGCGTCGTACAGCACCACGGCCGCCGGCGGGACATACTTGCCGCCCGAGCGGGCGAAGATCGGCCCCCAGACGTCGGTGTTCGAGGTCTCGATGACGTCGACGAAACGGCCGCCCTCGTCCTGCACCGAGCCACGCTGGCCCTCCTGGGCGGCCGGCTGCTGGGCCCCGTTGACGACGCTCAGGGTCGTCTCGGGATTGATGCCAAACACCAGATAGCCGACCACGGCCAAGGCCACGGCGCCGATGCCGCCGCCGGCCACGCCGACCGGACCCAGGCCGCGTCGATCCTCGATATTGCCGGAACGCCGGCCGCCTCCCCATTCCATGCGCGCAAGGCTCCCTTTCAGCGTTCCGAAGCGGGCTTGACGGCCCGGATGGCGGCATTGCTCCGCGCCAGGCGGGCGTCGGTCAAGCGGTCGAGTTCGTCGAGGCGCAGCGACATAGGCGCCGCCGGATCGCCGCGCTCGGGCAGGACCTGGGCGGGCGCGGGCCTGACCAGGGCGGGTCCGACCGGAACTTGCGGCGTTCCCAGGGTCGCGGCGGCGGCGGCGCGATCACGGGCCGCCTGGGTGCGGCGGGCGGCGGCCAGCTGGTCCTGGCGCAGGCTATCGGCCTCCATCCGGGCGGCCTGCCGCTCGCGCAGCAGGCCCGGATCGACCTGAGCCGCGGCCCCAGCGGCGCAGGCAAGCGCCGAGAGCGCCGTTCCCGTCGCCAGGAGGATCCTTCCAGACCTTCGCCTCATGCCGTCTCCGTCGCTGTCGTCATCGGCTCTGGACGGTGAAACGCGCCAGTTCGGCCTTCGGCGCCGCCCAGGTCGGATCGAGTTCGGCCGCGCGGCTGTAGTCGCGATAGGCGGCAGACAGGTCGCCCATGTTCTCGTGCGCCAGGCCGCGGTTGTAGAAGGCCCGCTCCGGATCCTTGACGCCCAGGGCCAGGCCCCGGTCGATCTCGGCCAGGCCGTCGGCGAACCGCTCCTCGGCCACATAGGCCGCGCCGCGATTGACATAGGCCTCACCCAGGGTCGGGTCGATGCGGCCGGCGGCGTCGAAGTCCTCGCGGGCCTGGACATAGGCCTTGCGGCGCAGCTGGATCACCCCGCGATTGACGAAGGTGCGGGCGCGGTCGCCGGCCTTCAGGCTCTCGACCTCGAGGGCCGTGGTGCACAGGCGCAGCGTCGGGTCGTCGGAGCGGCCCTTGATGACGGCCTCGGAGCAATCCTTGGCCATGCCTCCGCCGATGATCAGGACCGAGGCGCTCGCCCCGCCTGCGGGGGCGATGAGGGCTAGGGCGGCGACGCCCATTATCCAGCCGCGAGCGCGCGGCCGAGACGGAATGGTCTTGGCTTCCATGCGTTTCTCCCAACGTTCACCCGGCCTTCCGGCAGGCCCGCGGGGATGGGAGAACCCAAGCCGCGGACGCGCGGGGACGGGCTTTTCGAGCCGGGCGGCGTCGAGGCCGGCCGGCGAGCGCCAGCATAGCACCGCCAGCTTCCGAAGACCCGCCAAAACGCCGTGAAACGCTTTGCCAGCCCGCGCGGCGCGGCCTATCTCCAAGCGTCCGGATAGGAGTTTCGCATGCACCTGGCCCGCTTTCCCCGCGCCCGCTTCGCCCATCTGCCGACGCCGCTGGAGCCGCTGCCGCGGCTGGGCGCGGAACTGGGGATCGACCTTTGGGTCAAGCGCGACGACTGCACGGGCCTGGCCGGCGGCGGCAACAAGACCCGCAAGCTGGAGTTCCTGCTCGGCGAGGCCCTTGCCCTCGGCGCCGACACCCTGGTGACCCAGGGCGCGGTGCAGTCCAACCACGTGCGCCAGACGATCGCGGCCGGCGCCCGCTACGGCCTGGCGACCGAGGTCATCCTCGAGGAGCGCACGGGCTCGAAGGCGGCCGACTATGTGGGCAACGGCAACGTGCTGCTCGACAAGCTCATGGGCGCGGCGATCCGCTTCGTGCCGGGCGGGACCGACATGAACGAAGAGCTGGAGGCGACCGCCGAGATCGTCCGCCGGCGCGGCGGCAAGCCCTATGTGATCCCCGGCGGCGGCTCCAATACGGTCGGGGCCCTGGGCTATGTCGACTGCGCCCGCGAGCTGGTGGTGCAGGCCGACGGCCTTGATCTGAAGATCGACCGGCTGGTCACCGCCACCGGCAGCGCCGGCACCCATGCGGGCCTGGTCGCGGGCTTCGCGGCGCTGTCGGTCGACGTGCCGATCCTCGGCTTCGGGGTGCGGGCGCCCAAGGCCAGGCAGGAGGAGAACGTCTTCAACCTGGCGGTCGCCACGGCCGAGACGATCGGCGCGGCGGGCCGGGTCAGGCGCGAGGCCGTGGTCGCCGACTGCGACTATGTGGGCGAGGGCTATGGCCTGGTCGACCAGGGGGTGATCGACGCCCTGGCGCTGGCGGCGCGGACCGAAGGCCTGCTGCTGGATCCGGTCTATTCGGGCAAGGCGATGAAGGGGCTGATCGATCAAGCCCGCAAGGGCGCGTTCAAGAACCAGCGCGTGGTGTTCCTGCATACCGGCGGGGCGCAGGGCCTGTTCGGCTACCAGACGGTGCTGGAGCCGGCGCTGGGTTAGGAGTTTCCGATGAGCAAGGTCCTCGGCGTGCTGGGCGGCATGGGTCCGGCCGCCACCCTCGACTTCCTGGCCAAGCTGCAGGCGGCCACGCCCGTGGTCCGCGAGCAGGACCACATCCGGGTGCTGGTCGACATCAATCCCAAGGTTCCCGACCGCAACACCGACGGCGACGTGGCCGGGCCTGTGCTGGCGGCCATGGCGGCGGGCCTGCGCGACGCGGGGGCGGAGGTCCTGGCCATCGCCTGCAACACCGCCCACGCCTTCGCCGAGCAGGTGAAGGCCAGCGGCCTGCCGCTGATCGACCTGCCGGAGACGGCGGTCGAGGCCGCGCGCGTTCACGGCGCGACGCGGATCGGCGTGCTGGGCACCGGGTCGGCGCTTTCCATCTATCGCGACCGCCTCTCGCACCTGGGGCTGGAGGCGGTGAGCCTGGGCGACCACGAGCAGGTCGAGTTCATGGCTCTGCTCTATCGGATAAAGCGCGGCGACCTCTCGGACGCCTCCCGCCAGACCATGGCGGCCCTGGCCCACCGGCTGGTCGGTCTGGGCGCCCAGGCCGTGGTGGCCGGCTGCACCGAGGTTCCGCTGGTGATGGGACAGGCGGATCTGGCGGTGCCTTTCGTGGACGCGACGCAGGCGCTGGCGGAGCGATGCGTGGCGGTGTGCAGGTAGCAGGGAACCTCCCCCTATGGGGGAGGCGATCGCGTAGCGATCGGTGGGGGGTGTTCTTGGGACGACGGCCGACGCCTCGGAAGCTGAAAACGCCCCCCCACCGGCCTTCGGCCGCCTCCCCCACAAGGGGAGGTTCCCCCTCAGTCGCTCCGCGACAGCTCCCCCAGAGG
>NZ_JBWKPK010000019.1:0-100470 GCF_059418205.1 Caulobacter sp. GW821-FHT09B11
CCAAGCGGCCCCGCTCGATGCGATCCGCAGCCGCTAACTCGGGCCGGTACCAAGAGCCCTCCCCATGGCTGGGATGGGGATGATTATGGGGGCGGTTTGAGTCCCCGGGGATCGATGGGGGTCGAGAAAGTTCAGGGCGTTGAGTTTGCGGGACTCTTTTCCGAGTTCGCCGTGTGAGTGATGTGCGCAGAGCAAGATGCTCCCCCTCTGGGGGAGCTGTCGCGGAGCGACTGAGGGGGAGGATCTTGGGGTGTGCGTCCTTGCTCGACCCAACATCGCCTTCCTGGGCCTTGTGCCCAGGATCCATCGTTCAGCTGCTCAGACCTTGGCAGTACGGTCGAGGTTTGAGCGGTCGCCGGCATGGGCCCTCGCCACAGGGGCGAGGGAGGCGGGGTTTTGTTGCTGGATGCGGAGACGGCCGACTTCGCGGAAGCTGAGAACGCCCCCCCTCCGGCCCTTTGGGCCACCTCCCCCAAAGGGGGAGGATCTTGTGGCGTCCGCCCTCGCCCGACCCAGCACCGCCTTCCTGGGCCTTGTTCCCAGGATCCATCGTTCAGCCGCTCAGACCTGGGCAAGACGGTCGAGGTTCGAGCGGCCGCCGACATGGACCCTCGCCACGGGGGCGAGGGAGGCGGGGTTTTGGTGCTGGTGGCGGGTTGGAGGGGGAATGGACGGCCGCCGCTGCGGAAGCTGAAAACGGCCCCCCTCCGGCCCTTCGTGCCACCTCCCCCAGAGGGGGAGGATCTTTAGCGTGCGGTCAGGGTTAGCGACGTCGCCGACGCCGCGCCCTCCGAGCGCAGCACCAGGGTGTTGGTCCCGGCGAGCAGTCGCACCGTCCCGTTGGAGCGGACAGCCGCATCGCCGTTGGCCGATACCGTCATCGGCCCCTGCCCAGCGATCGTCACCGCATAGGCCCCTGCCCGGTCGGCGGTCACCGTGTAGCGCAGCCATTCGCCGGCGGTGAAGTCGGTGACGCTCTTGCCGTCGGGGGCGATGTCGACGCCGTCGTTGCGGTAAGTGCGGCCGTTGTTCCAGAGGGTGCGGTCGGCGCCGGTGGAGACGTGGTAGTTGGCGGCGTCGGCGTCCCAGTAGGCCTTGCCGATGACGCCGAGGTCGTAGTCGACGGCGGCGATTGATCCGCCCTTGGCGGTGACGCGGTGGGGCTTGAACGGGCGGACGCTGTCGTCGTGCGGCTGGCGCAGCATGGCGTCGAGCACGTCGGGGTGGCGCAGGTTGTTCTCGAAGCGCACGTCGCGGGAGGCCAGCTTCATCAGCACGGCGTAGGCCTGGTCGGCCGGGACCGGGGTCCTGGCCTCGCCGGTCAGGGTGGCGACGACCGCGTCGAAGTCGGGGCCGACGGCGACCTCCAGCGGCTGGTTGAAGCCGATCTTCTTCAGCGGCCAGAAAGCCCAGCCGATCCCGTGACCCTCGACCAGGCGGATGGCGTCGGCGAACCAGACGTTGGAGTTCTCGCCGGATTCGCCCAGCCACACCGGCAGGCCCGTTTCGGCGCGCAGCTTCAGGATCGGCTCGACCGAGGCCTGGTCGTTGCGGTTCCAGTACTTGTGGAACGACAGGGCCAGATTGCCGTCCCAGGGCTTTCCCAATCCCTTGTAGTTGTTGCCCCAGCAGTTGCCCTCGATGATGACGAGATGGCGCTGGTCGACCTCGCGGATCGCCGCCGTGATGCGGCGCTGGAAATCCCAGAGCAGCGCCTGCTTCTCGTCGGCGCAGCCGTTGCCCGAAGCCTTCCCGTCGAAGTCCCAGTTCGGCTCGTTGAGCACGTCGTAGGCGGCGATGGCCGGCTCGTCCTTGTAGCGTTCGGCGAGCTTCTTCCAGAGGGCGATGGTCTTGCGCTGGTTCTCCGGGCTGTCCCACAGCGAGGGTCTGGCCGGATCGCGGTCGGAGATGGCCAGATCATTGCCCTGCCCGCCCGGCGCGGCGTGCAGATCCAGGATCAGGTGCATGCCGTTGGCCTTGGTCCAGGCCAGGAGGTCGTCGATGCGGCGGAAGCCGTCTTCCTTCCAGGTGTCTGCGCCGGGGACGGGCTCCTGGTCGGCCGGCGGGGTCAGCAGGCCGTAGTGCATCGGCAGGCGCACCGAGTTGAAGCCGGCGGCGGCCATGTAGTCGATGTCGGCCTTGGTGGTGTGGTTGTCGAGCCAGGCGGTGTGGATCGCCGCCTCGCGCTGCGGGCCGACCAGGGCGGCGATGCGGGCGCGGATGACGTGCTCCTGCCCGAGCTTGGAGAGCCGCAGCATGTAGCCCTCCTGCAGCATCCAGCCGCCCAGGCCCATGCCGCGCAGGATCACCGGCTGGCCCGCCTCGTCGACGATGCGATCGCCCTGGGCCTTCAGCCACTGCGGGCCGGGAGGCGGCGCTTCGGCTGCGACGGCTATCGAGACGGCGAGCAGAGACGCGGCGGCGGCCAGGACGGCGGCGAACTTCATGGACGAACTCCCCAGCGCGCGCGGCTGGTTGAGAGGTCGCCGCGACGTCGCGGGCGGAGTTGGCCCGGGGACTTGGAATTTGTCCAGATGGACGGCGCATTTGTCCATGAGGACAAATGGTTAGGGGGAAATGCTCGTAGAGATAGGCGCGGTGTTCAGGCGCTGAAATTCATCGTCATCCCGGCCCTAGCGAAGCGAAGAGCCGGGACCCAGGGGCGGCGCGCAGTGAGGCGGCTACGGCTGCCGGCGCGAACCCTGGCGCAGCGTCCAGTCCCCTGGGTCCCGGATAAGCGCTGCGCGCTTTCCGGGATGACGGGCTTTGGGCAGGCTTCCGAACGGGCGGCTAGCCGCACTTCACCTGCTGGACCACGCCCGTGTCCGGATTGAACAGGATGTTCAGGCGGTCGGCGCGGTAGTCCATGGTCACCGGGCAGGTGGTGCAGGCCACGCGCCAGCGGGAGGGATCGACCGGGGCCGGCAGTTCGGTGCGGTTCTTGCCGACGAAGGCCTGGGCGTCCTTCAGGCCGCACTGGTCCTTTTCGGGCTCAGGAGGCTTGGGCAGGGCGATGGCCGGCGGGGCGACGGGGGTCTCGGGCGGCGGCGGCGGGGCCGGCTCGGGCGCGCCGGTCGAGCAGGCCGCCAGGACCATGGCCGCGCCGAACATCACGCCAAACCGCTTCACCAACCGCGTCATGCCTTCTTCTCCCATCCGCGCTCGGCCTGCTGCCAGTAGGACACCGGGTGGCCGGCCGCCTTGAACGCCTTCCAACGGCCCCGCGCCAGCCGCAGGGCCTCTTCGTCGCGACCGTCGAACAGCAGGATGCAGCGCGTGAACGCGGCAAGGTCCCCCGGCTCGGCGCCGTCGAGCAGGAACAACGCGTCCCCGCCGTTCGGGTTGTCGAGACCGGCGCTGAGCAGCACCGGCTGGCGCTCGGCCAGGGGCTCCTCGGCCATGCCGTGCGGCAGGAAGCTGTCGTCGCGAAAGGTCCAGAGGTGGGCGTCCAGCGCGTTGAGGCGCGCCGGGTCCCCGCCCCGGACCAGAGCCTTCCAGCCGCGCCCCAGGGTCTTTTCCAGCAGCTCGGGCAGCACCTGTTCGGCGCTGCTCCGCTCCAGATGGTAGAACCAGATCTCGCAGGGCGCGGCGGACATGCGTGACGTCAGCCTTCGTAGGCGTCGGCGACGAGGCGGTTGAGCAGGCGCACGCCGAAGCCGGCCGCGCCGTCGGGCACGGTCGGATCGGTCGAACCCTTGCGCCAGGCGGTCGAGGCGATGTCGAGGTGAGCCCACGGCACGCCATTGACGAAGCGCTGCAGGAACAGGCCCGCCGTGATCGAGCCGGCCGGGCGGCCGCCGATGTTCTTCATGTCGGCGATCGGGCTTTCGATCTGCTTCTCGTAGGCCTTGGGCAGCGGCAGGCGCCACAGCGGCTCGCGCTCGGACTCGCCGGCGGCCAGCAGCTTCTCCGACAGGCCGTCGTTGTTGCTGAACAGGCCCGCATAGTCGTTGCCCAGCGAGATGATGATCGCGCCGGTCAGGGTGGCCAGATCGATCATGAACTTCGGCTTGAAGCGCTCTTGCGTGTACCAGAGGGCGTCGGCCAGCACGAGGCGGCCTTCGGCGTCGGTGTTGATGACCTCGATGGTCTGACCCGACATCGAGGTGACGACGTCGCCGGGGCGCTGGGCGTTACCGTCGGGCATGTTCTCGACGAGGCCGAGCACGCCGATGGCGTTGACCTTGGCCTTGCGGCCGGCCAGGGCGTGCATGACGCCGGCCACGGCGGCCGCGCCGCCCATGTCCCACTTCATGTCTTCCATGCCGTCGGCGGGCTTGATCGAGATGCCGCCGGTGTCGAAGCAGACGCCCTTGCCGACGAAGGCGATGGGCTGGGCCGACTTGTCGGCCGCGCCGTTCCAGCGGGCGATGACCAGCTGGCTCTCGCGGACGCTGCCTTGGCCGACGCCCAGCAGCGAGCCCATGCCGAGCTTGGCCATTTCAGCCTCGCCGAGGATCTCGACTTCCAGGCCCAGGCTTTCGAGGCCCTTCACGCGGGCGGCGAACTCTTCCGGATGCAGGATGTTGGCCGGCTCGGAGACGAGGTCGCGGCTGAACAGGATGGCGTCGGCCAGGGGCTCGAGCGCGGCGAAGGCCTTCTGGGCCTTGGCGGGGTCGGCGGCGGCGACCTTCACCGTGGCGACCGACGGCTTCTTCTCGGCCTTCTCGGTGGTGCGGTACTTGTCGAAGCGGTAGGCGGCCAGCTTGACGCCGAAGGCGACGCGGGCGGCGGTCTCGGCGTCGCCGCCGAGCTTGAGCAGCAGTTCGGTGACGCCCGAGGTCTTGACCGCGCCATAGGCATGAGCGGCGGCGATCTCGACCGTTTCCGGCTCGACCACGCCCGAACCGTCGACGCCGATCACCACCACACGGGCGGCGTCGAGGCCGGCCGGGGCGACGATGTCCAGCACCTGGCCCTTGGCGCCGATGAAGCGGCCGCCGGCCGCGGCTCGGGCGATCGCGCCGCCGGCGGCGTCGTTGACGGCCTTGGCCTCGGGCGAAAGGGCGGCGGCCTCGTAGGCGAGAACCGCGAGAGCGGCGTTGGCGCCGGCCTGGCTGTCGGCGGGGACGAACTCGATACGCATGAAGCGCTCCTGGGAAGCGGAAAGCCCCATCGCGGCGCGGCCTCAAGAAGGCCGCGATCCGACGCGACAGGACGTGAACGCCCGGCATAGTCCATGCCGCCCCTTGCGAAAAGACCGTCCCCGTTCACAGCCCCGTCACGCCGTCCCACATGATGTCTTCGGTTGTGCCAAGCCGAGCCAGACGTGTAGAACACGCCCACGCCGGGGTTCGCCGCGCGAATCCGTGAAGCCCCCGAAACCACCCCCCGCATGCGCCTGATCGAACGCTATCTTTTCCGACAGCTGGTCGGGCCGACCCTCCTGGCCACCGCGGCCCTGGCGGCGCTGGCCCTGCTCGCGCGAAGCCTGTCGGAATTCGACATTCTCGTGGAGCAGCGCCAGACCGCGTTGATCTTCGCCAAGATGATCCTGCTGGCCCTGCCGCAGCTGCTCAACATCATCATGCCGGTGGCCGTGTTCGTCGCCGCCCTGGTGGCCCTGAACCGTCTGCATACCGAACAGGAGATCGTCGTCTGCTTCGCCGGCGGCATGAGCCGCTGGCGGGTGATCTCGCCGGCCATGCGGCTGGCCGTGGGCGCGGCCCTGGTGTCGCTGGCGCTGGGCCTCTGGGCGCAGCCCTGGTCGGCGCGGCTGATCCGCGAAACGGCCTTCGACATGAAGACCGACCTGGCCTCGACCCTGGTGAGGCCCGGCGAGTTCACCGAGCCCGGACCGGGCCTGACGGTCTACGCCCAGTCGATCGACCGCGACAACCTGATCAACAACCTCTTCATCCACCAGGAAAAGCCCAACGGCGGCTCGGTCACCTACACGGCCCGCGAAGGCGTGATCGCCAAGCGCAACGACCTGCCGGTGCTGATCATGCGCAAGGGCTCCAACCAGGAGTTCTCGAGCAGCGGCGTGCTGAACTACCTGTCGTTCGAGGAATATGTGTTCGACCTGTCGAGCCTGTTCCAGAGCGACGAGCTGCTGCACTACAAGATCGCCGACCGCTATCCGCACGAGCTGTTCTTCCCCGACCTGACCCAGGAGTGGGAGCAGCACAATCGGGTGAAGCTGATCGCCGAGGGCCATTCGCGCCTGTCCAGCCCGCTCTACAACATCGCCATGATGGCCATGGCCCTGGCCGCCGTGATCGGCGGCTCGTTCAGCCGCATGGGCTACGCCAAGCGGATCGCCGCCGTCGGCGCGGCCGCCGCCGTGGTGCGCATCGTCGGCTTCGGCGTGCAGGCGGCCTGCGACGACCAGGTGTGGCTGAACCTGCTTCAATACGCCGTGCCGATCGCCGCCACCTGGTGGGGCCTGGCCCAGATCTTCCGCCAGAAGGTGATGCGCTACGTGCCGATCGGCACGCACCGCGACGACCTCCAGCCGCTGGGAGCCGCCTCGTGATCGGTCCCGGGATGATCGAGCGCTACGTCCTGCGCAAGACGCTGGCCTCGCTGGGCGCGGCCCTGGCGGTGCTGGGCGCGCTGGTGATGCTGATCGCCTTCGTCGACATCACCCGCAACGTCGGCACACGGTCGGAGGACGCGGGCTTCGGCCAGCTGCTGTACCTGACCATCCTGCAGGCGCCGGCCACCCTGCTGACCCTGACGCCGTTCATCTTCCTGTTCGGCACCCTGGGCGCGTTCGTGGGCCTGAACCGCCGCAGCGAGCTGATCGCCATGCGCGCGGCGGGCGTCTCGGCCTGGCGGTTCATCCTGCCGGCGGCCTTCGCGGCGTTCGCCATGGGCGTGGTCACCGTCACCCTGCTCAACCCGCTGACCGCGGCGATGAGCGCGCGGTTCGAGACCGAGCGCGACGCCCTGCTGGCCGGGTACCTGAAGAACGCCCCCAAGGGCGCCTGGCTGCGGCAGGGCGACGACAAGCGCCAGATCGTCATCCGCGCCCGCATCCGCGACAACACCGAAGGCACGGTGCGCCTGCGCGGGGTGTCGTTCTTCGTCTACGACGTGCAGCCGGACGGCACGCTGATCTTCTCGCGCCGCTACGAGGCGGCCGAAGCGCGGCTGGAGCCGGGCTTCTGGCGCCTGACCGGGGTCAGCGAGGCCACGCCGGGCGCCGGCGCCGTGCGCACCGACAGCGTCACCGTGCCGTCGGACCTCGACGAGCGCACGGCCACCGACCGTTTCAAGAACCCGCAGGCCGTGGCCTTCTGGCGCCTGCCCGAGACCATCGCCCGCACCGAGGCGGCCGGCTTCTCGGCCACGCCGTTCAAGCTGCGCCTGCAGCAGATCCTGGCCACGCCGCTGCTGTTCGCGGCGATGTCGGTGCTGGCGGCGGCCTTTTCGCTGCGCCTGATGCGCCTTGGCGGCCTTGCGGCCCTGGCCGGCTCTGGCGTCGCCCTCGGCTTTGGGTTCTTCTTCTTCAACGAACTGTGCGGCGCGCTGGGCAAGGCCGATCTCCTGGGGCCTATCCTGGCCGCCTGGACTCCTCCGGCCGCGGCGCTTTTGGCGGGGCTGACCCTGCTTTGCTATACCGAGGATGGTTGAGTCTGTGACGCCGGCATCGAGGCCCCTGATGATCGATCTAAGCCCAGCGCCCGGCGCGGCGGTTCGCAAGCTGCTGATGGCCGGCGTGGCGTGGCTGGCGTTCGCCGCCGGCGGCGCCCACGCGGCCCAGCCCTCCCTCGCGACCGTGCCCGAGGTTCCGGCCGTGCCGGCCGCGGCCGACGACGGCCTCGGCGACAATGGCTACTACCTCGAATCGGACCTGCTGATCCGCGACGACGTGGCCCAGACCATGACCGCCCAGGGCTCGGTGGAGGTGCGCTACCAGGGCCGCACCCTGCGCGCCCAGGAAGTGATCTACGACACCAAGACCGGCGTGGTGACCGCCCACGGCAAGGTGGCGCTGATCAACGCCGACGGCACGGCCCAGTTCGCCGACGACCTGACGCTGGACAAGGACATGCGCGCCGGCTTCGCGCGCAACTTCTCCACGCGCCTGGACAAGAACGTGAAGATCGCGGCCGCCACCGCCATCCGCCGCAACGAGCAGGTCACCGAGCTCAACCAGGCGATCTACACCCCCTGCGACGTCTGCGCCGAGAAGCCGACCCCGACCTGGTCGATCGAGGCCGACAAGGTCGTGCAGGATAAGAGCAAGAAGATCGTCTACTACCACGGAGCGCGCATCCGCCTGTGGGGCGCGCCGCTGGTCTACCTGCCGCTGTTCTGGCACCCGGACCCGCAGGCCAAGCAGAGCTCGGGCTTCCTGACGCCCAAGGTCGGGCTGTCGAAGAAGCGCGGCCTGTCCTACCAGCAGCCCTATCTGCAGGTCCTCTCGCCGTCTTCGGATGTCGTGATAAGCCCTCAAATCAACACGAAAATTAACCCATTCCTGAACGTCAATTACCGCAAGCGCTTCTACTCGGGCATGCTCGAGGCGCGCATGGGGGCGACGTACGAGAAGGAGTTCGACAACCGCGGCCACCGCTTCGGCGACGCGACCACCCGCAGCTACATCCTGGCCAAGGGCGCGTTCGACATCGACGACAAGTGGAAGTGGGGCTTCAGCGCCGAGCGCGCCTCCGACGCCCTGCTGTTCGACAAGTACGACATCAACGACGTCTACGAGCAGCGCGGCCTGTTCACGAGCGAGGATCACCGCCTGACCTCGCAGATCTACGCCTCGCGGCAGGACACGCGGTCGTGGTTCTCGGTCTCGGCCGTCTCGGTGCAGGGCCTGCGGGTCGTGGGCACCGATTCCACCACGGGCCTGGGCAACAAGTTCGAGAACAGCGGCGCCTTCCCGCTGATCGGCCCGCTGGTCGAAGGGCGCTGGGAGCCGGAATCGCCGGTGCTGTTCGGCCGCCTGCGCCTGCAGGGCTCGGGCGTGGTGCTGAACCGCTCCGAATCGCAGTTCGGCGAGTCGCCCTACTCCTCGGCCATGCAGACGGCCTATCGCGGCCAGAACGGCATCGACAGCGCCCGCGGCAGCTTCCAGGCCGACTGGCGCGCCAGCGCCGTGGTCGGCCCCGGCCTGCGCATCCAGCCCTTCGCCCAGGCCCGCGCCGACGCCTACAACATCAAGGGCGTCTACCTGACGACCGCCGCCCTGGCGGCCGGCGACGACGCCGAGGTCAACTATTCGCGCACCCTGGGCGTGGCCGGCGTCGATCTGAGCCTGCCGCTGTACAAGGGCCTGAAGAAGGGCGGCAGCGTCATCCTGGAGCCGCTGGTCCAGATCGCCACCGGTTCGGACAGCTCGCGCGTGCCGGTCGTCGTCGCCCGCGACGGCACCACGACCTACCTCTACAACGAGGACAGCTCGGCCTTCGAGTTCGACGAGACCAACCTGTTCCGCACCAACAAGTCGCCGGGCTTCGACCTCTACGAGGGCGGCACCCGGATGAACGTGGGCGGCCGCGCCACCTTCAACACGGCCGACGGCCGCGGCGGCAGCATCCTGATCGGCCGCAGCTTCCGCACCGAGTACGACCCGCTGCTGCCCAGCCGCACGGGCCTGCAGGACAAGTCGTCCGACTGGATCGTGGCCGCCACGGTCACGCCCGTGCCGGGCATCAACGCCTATGTCCGCACCCGCCTGGATTCGGACACCACCGAGATCAACCGCATCGAAACCGGCATGGACGCCTCGACGGCGCGCCTGCAGGGCTCGTTCCGCTATCTCAAGGACACCGTCGACTCCAACGGCGAGCGGCAGGAGAACTTCGAGACCCGCGGCCAGCTGAAGCTGACCGACAAGTGGGCCCTGACGGCCTTCGGCCAGCTGGACCTGGTGGCCGAAACCTGGCGTCGCCGCGACCTGGGCGTGGCCTACACGGACGATTGCATCCGCATCGACATCATCTACCAACACGAGGACCGCTATAGCTCGACCGCGACCGGGCTGAAGCTTCAGCCCGACGAGTCGATCGTGCTGCGCCTAACCCTCGCCACATTGGGTGATACAGGGTACAGCGACTAAGAAATCCATCGCGCCGGGGGGCGTGCGGGGTCCGCACGCGCCTTTGTGGCGTATCGAGGCGCGACCACCGACAGGCATCTGGAAGGTCGTCGCGTCACAGCGGTTTGAAATCGAGGCCGATCCGTCAGGGTCGGGCTCCAGAGGAACGACACTACCCATGCGGTCTGCGCGTAGCGTGACGACTTTTGCGGCCAGCGCCGCGTCCATTCTCGCCCTGACCGTGGCGGCCCTGCCGGCCCACGCGCGTCAGGTCGCGCCGACCATCGACGCCCCGGCGGCCGCGCCCCAGGCTCGGGCCAACCCGCTGTCGGAAAGCGTCGCGGCGGTGGTCAACGACGACATCATCTCGTCCTACGACCTGATGCAGCGCATGCGCCTGCTGATGATCACCTCGGGCATGCAGCCGACCCAGGAGAACCTGCCCCAGCTGGAGCAGGAGGCCCTGCGTTCGCTGATCGACGAGCACGTGCAGATGCAGGAGCTGCGCCGGGTCGAGAAGGAACAGAAGATCACGATCATCTCGACCGACAAGGAAGTCGACGAGGAGATCGGGGGCATCGCCCAGGGCAACAAGATGACCGCCCAGCAGCTGCTCGACCAGCTGTCCGCCCAGGGCGTCAGCGCCGACACCTGGCGCGCGCAGATCCGCGCCGAATCGAGCTGGCAGAACTGGATCAGCGGCCGCTACGGCTCGCGCCTGCGGATCGGCGAAGACCAGATCAAGGCCTTCCAGCGCCGCCTGGCCGACTCGGCCAGCAAGCCGCAGTACCAGGTCAGCGAAGTGTTCATCGACGCCACCCGTGTCGGCGGTCCGGACGTGGCGCTGAACGGCGCCCGCCAGCTGGTGACCCAGATCCAGCAGGGCGCGCCCTTCCCGGCCGTGGCCCGCCAGTTCTCGGCGGCGGCGACCGCGGCCAACGGCGGCGACGCCGGCTGGGTCAGCCCCGGTGAAATGCCTGCCGAGGTCGACGCGGCCCTCGAACAGCTGCGCCCCGGCCAGCTGTCGGCCCCGATCTCGGTCAAGGACGGCGTCTACATCGTCTACCTGCGCGACAAGCGCTCGGGCGCCAAGGCGACCCTGGTCGACCTGAAGCAGGTGGCCGTGGCTCTGCCCAAGGACGCCCCGGAAGCCGACGTGCAGTCGGCCACCGCCCTGCTGGCCGGCCTGAAGCCCAAGCTGACCAGCTGCCAGACCCTCGAAGCCGAGGCCGGCAAGGTGGACGGCGTCGTGGCCGGCGACCTCGGCGAGGCCGAGATCGGCGACCTGGCCCCGGCCTTCCAGGAGGCCGCCAACGCCCTCAACGTCGGCCAGATCTCGGATCCGATCCGCACCGACGCCGGCCTGCACCTGATCGCGGTGTGCGGCAAGCGCCAGTCGGGCGCCGCGGCCCCGTCGCATGACCAGATCGAAAATCGTCTTCGGGGTCAGCAGCTTGCGCTGATCTCCAAACGTTACCTGCGAGACCTGCGCAACTCCGCCACCATCGAGACCCGGTGAAAACAGACACCCTGGCCCTGAGCGTCGGCGATCCCGCCGGCGTCGGGCCCGAGATCATCGCCAAGGCCTGGGCGGCCCTCCGGGAAACCGGACCCGTGTTCATGGCCGTAGGCGATCTTCAGAGTCTGGCCGCGGCCGGCGGCGGGGTGAAGGTTCGCCCCGTGACCGGCCCGGTCGAGGCCGCCAGGGTCTTCGCCGAGGCGCTGCCGGTGCTGGACCTGCCTCTGCAGTCGCCGGTGATCGCAGGCCAGCCCTCGAGCGCCCACGCCGCCCAGATCATCCGCTGCATCGAGACCGGCGCGGGCCTGGCCCTGTCGGGCGCGGTGGCGGGCCTGGTGACGGCCCCGATCGCCAAGGCCCCGCTGTACGAGGCCGGCTTCAAGTTTCCCGGCCATACCGAGTTCCTCGCCGAACTGACCGCGCCCGCGCCCTATGACGGCGCGCGGGGCCCGGTGATGATGCTGACCGCCGGCGACCTGCGCGCCACCCTGGTGACGATCCACCAGTCGATCGGCTCGGTGCCGGCGTCCTTGAGCGTCGCGCGCATCGTCGAGGCGGGCCTGGTCACGGCCCAGGCCCTGAAGGCCGACTTCGGCGTCGCCGCGCCGCGCCTGGCCGTGGCCGCCCTCAATCCGCACGCCGGCGAAGGCGGGGCCCTGGGCCGCGAGGAGATCGACATGATCATCCCGGCGGTGGAGGCCCTGCGCGCCCGCGGCGTCGACGCCCGCGGCCCCTCGCCGGCCGACAGCCTGTTCCATCCCGACGCCCGGGCGACCTATGACGGGGTGCTGTGCATGTACCACGACCAGGCCCTGATCCCGGTGAAGATGCTCGACTTCTGGGGCGGGGTGAACGTGACCCTGGGCCTGCCGATCGTGCGCACCTCGCCCGACCACGGCACCGGCTTCGACATCGCCGGCCGGGGGATCGCCCGCCCCGACAGCCTGATCGCCGCCATCCGCCTGGCCGCGCAGATCGCCGCTCGGCGCAGCGCCGCCTAGGCTTTCGCGGCGTTTCGATCTAGACGGGGACCATGACGTCCCCTTCCCTCGCCGACCTGCCGCCGCTGCGTGAAGCGCTGGAGCGCCACGGCCTGCTGGCCCGCAAGAGCTTCGGCCAGCACTTCCTGCTCGACCTCAACATCACCCGCAAGATCGCGCGCCTGGCCGAGGTGGGCGAAGGCGACACGGTGATCGAGGTGGGCCCCGGCCCCGGCGGCCTGACGCGGGCCCTGCTGGAGACCGGCGCGCGGGTGATCGCGGTCGAGAAGGACAGCCGCTTCCTGCCGTTGCTGGGCGAGCTGTCCGAGGCCGCCGAGGGCCGCCTGACCCTGGTCGAGGGCGACGCCCTGCGGGCCGACATGGCGGCCCTGGCCGGCGGTCCGGCGCACATGGTCTCCAACCTCCCTTACAATGTCGGCACCCAGCTGCTGATCGACTGGCTGACCGGGCCTTTCCGGCCGCTGTCGATGACCCTGATGTTCCAGAAGGAGGTCGCCGACCGCATCGCCGCCCAGGACGGCGACGACGCCTACGGGCGGCTGGCGGTGATCTCGCAAACGGTGTGCACGGCCAAGGTGGTCATGGACCTGCCGGCCCGCGCCTTCACGCCCCCTCCCAAGGTCGCTTCGGCGGTGGCGCGGCTGGTCCCGCTGGCGCCCGCGCCGGACAAGGCGATGGTCTCGGCCCTGGAGCGTGTGACCGCCGCGGCCTTCGGCCAGCGCCGCAAGATGCTGCGCTCGAGCCTCAAGACGCTGGGCGGCGGCGCCCTGTGCGAAGCGGCCGGCGTCGATCCCGACGCGCGGGCCGAGACCATCCCCGTCGACGGCTTCCAGGACCTCGCCCGGGCCCTGATCGCGAGCAGCTGAGCCCTAGGACGCTTGCCAAGCGGCGCGAGCGGGGGAATCAATCGTTCCATGCAGGCCTCGCCCGAGCAGCAACACCTGGTCCTGGTCGTCGATGACGACGAGCTGGTGACGGAATTCGTCCGGTTCCGGCTGGAGACCGAGGGCTTCGCCGTCGAGGTGGCGCACAACGCCGAGGACGCCCTGGCCGCGGCCGTGCGCCGCCCGCCGCACCTGTTCCTGCTCGACGTCGGCCTGCCGGAGATCAACGGCCTGACCCTGCTGCGCCGCCTGCGGGTGGAAAAGCGGCTCAAGGCCGTGCCGGCGATCATGATCACCGCCTCGGCCGCCGGGGCGAACGTCAAGGCCGCCATGGAGGCCGGCGCCGTGGGCTACGTGCTCAAGCCGTTTTCCAGCGACGACCTGTTGCAAAGGGTGCGCGCGGCGACCAAGAACCAGTCTCGCGTCTGGCTATGACGCGCGTACGGAGACCCGCATGACCGACCGTCCCCTGGCCCTGGTGATCGACGACGATCCGCTGATGCTGGAGTTCGTGTCGAGCGCGCTGACCGAAGGCGGCTTCGACGTGCGGACGGCCGAGGACGCCCAGAGCCTGCTGACCGACGTGCACGACCGCAAGCCGGCCATCGTCTTCCTCGACGTGCGGATGCCGGGCGAGACCGGGATCGAGGTGCTGCGCCGCCTGCGGGTCAGCGACTGGGGCCGCGAGGTCCCGGTGGTGATCATGACCGGCGAACGGCGCCTGGACCGCGTGGTCGAGGCCATGAGCGCCGGCGCCACCACCTACATGATGAAGCCGTTCACGCCCGCCCAGATCGTCATGCGGGCCAAGGAACTGATCCAGCCGCGCGAGAGCGGCAGCTTCCACTACTGAGCGGGGATGAAAACCTCGCCCTTCGACAAGCTCAGGGTGAGGTTTTTCAAACGCCGGGGCCTGCCCTGATCCTCATCCTGAGCCTGTCGAAGGACGAGGATCACGCAGTGAGCCCCTCAGATATCTTCCGCCAGCAGATCGCCGACCAGGTCGCCGATCCAGGGGTTGCGCGAGCGCTTCTGGCGTTCGGCGTGGTAGATGTGGGCGAGATCCGCATAGGCCTTGTCGAAGTCGTCGTTGAGCACGACGTAGTCGAACTGCTGCCAGGCGGCGACCTCGTCCTTGGCGCGCGCCAGACGGCGGGCGATGACTTCCTCGCTGTCCTGGCTGCGGGCGTGCAGGCGGCGGCTCATCTCGGCCAGCGACGGCGGCAGGATGTAGACCAGCACGCTGTCGGGGCCGGCCTGGGCGTGCACCTTCATGGCGCCCTGGAAGTCGATGTCGAACAGCACGCTTTCGCCCTCGTCGAGCGCGGCCATGATCGGGGCCTTGGGGCTGCCGTAGTAGTTGCCGTAGACCTCGGCCCACTCGAAGAAGGCGTCCTGGGCGATCATCTCCTGGAACTTGTCCTTGGAGACGAAGTGATAGTCGCGGCCGTCGTGCTCGCCGGGGCGCGGCTCGCGGGTGGTGGCGCTGATCGACAGGTGCAGGTCGCCGTGGTCGGCCACGAGGCGGCGGGTCAGCGAGGTCTTGCCGACGCCCGAGGGGGCCACGACCATCAGCAGGAGGCCGCGGTGCTTGCGCCCGCTCTTGTCGGCCGGGTTATTCGACATTCTGAACCTGTTCGCGAAACTGTTCGATCGTGGCCTTGAGTTCCAGGCCATGGGCGGTCAGCGCGGTCAGCGCCGACTTGCTGCAGAGGGTGTTGGCCTCGCGCATGAATTCCTGGGACAGGAAATCGAGGCGCCGGCCCGAGGCGCCGTCGCTCGCCAGCAGGGTGCGGGCGGCGGCGACGTGGCCAGCCAGGCGGTCGAGCTCTTCGCGGACGTCGGCCTTGACCGCCAGGGCGGCGGCTTCCTGGACGATGCGGTCCTGGGGCGCGCTCTCGCCCAGCAGTTCGGTCATGCGGCGCTCGAAGCGCTGCTTGAGGATCGAGGGCTGGCCCTCGGCCTCGGCGGCGGCCAGGCCCGTCAGGGTCTCGATGCGGTCGACGAGGCCGGCCAGCACGGGAGCCAGCGAAGCGCCCTCCTCCTGGCGCGCGGCCTTCAGGCCGTCGAGGGCCTGGGCCAGGCTGGCGGCCATGGCGGCCTCCAGCGCGGCGCGGGCCTCGGCGTCCTCGTCGTCCTCGCGGACCTCGATGACGCCGCGCAGGGCCAGCATGCCGTCGAGCGTGGGCTTGGCGACCATGCCGGTGGCGACGTAGGGGCCGCCGGCCTTCAGGTAGCGCTCCAGGACCTCGACATTGACCTGCGGGGCGGCCGAGGCCTCGGCCTTGCGGGCCTGGACGTTGACGGTCAGCTGGCCGCGCTGGAAGCGGGTCTGGGCGCCGTCGCGGGCGGCGCGGTCTAGGCCTTCGAAGCCCGGCGGGCCCCGGAAGCGGGTCTCGAGGTTGCGGCCGTTGACGCTGCGGGCCTCGACGGCCCAGCTCCAGTCGCCCAGAGCGCCCTCGACGCGCGCGAACCCGGTCATGCCCGACAGCGCCATGCGATCAGCCTCCCGCCAGCGGCGTCGTTGCAGCCTTGGCCTGACGCTCGATCTTGCGCCACTGGGCCACGTTACGCTCGTGCTCTTCGTAGGTCTTGGCGAAGACGTGGCCGCCGGTGCCGTCGGCGACGAAGTAGAGCTCGTCGGTCTTGGGCGGGTTCAGCACGGCCGCCAGGGCCGCGCGGCCCGGATTGGCGATCGGCGTCGGCGGCAGGCCGGGGATCTTGTAGGTGTTGTAGGGCGTGAAGGTGTCCAGCTCCGACCGGCGCAGGCCCCGGCCCAGGGGCCGGCCGCGGGTGATGCCGTAGATCACGGTCGGGTCGGTATCGAGCCGCATGCCCAGGCGCAGGCGGTTGATGAACAGGGCCGCGACGCGCGGACGCTCGCTGGCCAGGCCCGTCTCCTTCTCGACGATCGAGGCCAGGGTCACGGCCTCGTCCTTGGTCTGGAAAGGCAGGCCCGCCTCGCGCTCGGCCCAGAGGGCGTTCAGCACCTTGTCGCGGTCGTCCATCATGCGCTGAAGGACGGCGGCCCGCTCCTCGCCGCGCTCGACCTGGTAGGTCTCGGGCAGGACGGCGCCTTCCGGCGGGGTCGGCACGTCGCCGACCAGCACGTCGGAGCGCTGCAGGATCTCGACGACCATGTCCGAGGTCATGCCCTCGGGGATGGTCACCTGGTGGCGCACCACCTTGCCGTCGCGGACCATGGCCAAGACGGTCGACAGCGAGGCGCCGGAAGGGAATTCGTACTCGCCGGCCTTCAGCTTGCGGGCCGCGCGGGTGATCTGGGCGGCGGTCAGGAACAGCGAGGACGAGCGGATCGCCCCGCCGGCTTCCAGAGCGCCGGCGATCTCGGAGACGCTGGCGCCGCGGCGCAGGACCACCGAGGTGTATTCGCCGTTCTTGGCCTTGGGGCCGGGTCCGCCATAGACGAACACCGCCCCGCCGATCACGACCAGCGCCGCGACCGCGGCGACCGCCAGGCCGCCGCCGGCCATGGCGGCCAGGCGGCGTCCCAGGGACGCGGTCTCCCGCTTGCGGGCGCGCGACGCCCGCTTGGGCGCCGGAGCCTTCTTCTGCGGACGCGGCGGCTTGCTCACGAGACTTGGCTCACGAGATTTTACGGAACACGACGGAGGCGTTGGTGCCGCCGAAGCCGAAGCTGTTGGACACGGCCACGTCGATCTTCTTGGGCACGGCCTTGTTGGGCGCGAGGTTCATCGGCACGTCGACGTCGGGATTGTCGAGGTTGATGGTCGGCGGGCAGATCTGGTCGCGGATGGCCAGGATCGAGAAGATCGACTCGATGGCGCCGGCCGCGCCGAGCAGGTGGCCGGTCATCGACTTGGTCGACGACATCACCACATTCTTGGCGTGATCGCCGAGGAAGCGGGCGACGGCGCCGGCTTCCAGGCCGTCGGCCATGGTCGAGGTGCCGTGGGCGTTGATGTAGTCGATGTCCGAGGGCTGGAGGCCCGCGTCCTTGACCGCCGCCGCCAGGGCCCGACCGCCGCCTTCGCCGTCATCCGACGGGGCGGTGATGTGGTAGGCGTCGCCCGACAGGCCGTAGCCGACCACTTCGGCGTAGATCTTGGCGCCGCGCGCCTTGGCGTGCTCGTACTCTTCGAGAACCACGACGCCCGCGCCCTCGCCCATGACGAAGCCGTCACGGTCCTTGTCGTAAGGGCGCGAGGCCTTTTCCGGGGTGTCGTTGAAGGCGGTGGCGACGGCGCGGCAGGCGATGAAGCCGGCGATGCCGAGCTTGCAGACGGCCGCTTCGGCGCCGCCGGCGATCATCACGTCGGCGTCGCCGTACTTGATCAGGCGCGCGGCGTCGCCGATGGCGTGGGCGCCGGTGGCGCAGGCCGTGACCACCGCGTGGTTCGGACCCTTGAAGCCGTACTTGATCGAGACCTGGCCCGAGATCAGGTTGATCAGGGCAGAGGAGATGAAGAACGGGCTGACGCGGCGCGGACCCTTGGCTTCCAGCTCCAGCGCCGTGTCGGCGATCGTCGACAGGCCGCCGATGCCCGAGCCCAGGATGACGCCCGTGCGCCACTTCTGCTCGTCGGTTTCCGGCACCCAGCCCGAATCCTTCACGGCTTCGTCCGCCGCGGCGATGCCGTAGAGGATGAAGTCGTCGACGCGCTTCTGGTCGCGCGGGCTCATGGTCTTGTCCGGGTCGAACGAACCCTCGACGTCCGGACCGCCGCCGCCGCGACCATCGACCCGCGGCACTTCGCAGGCGACCTGACAGGCATAGTCGGTCGGGTCGAAAGCTGTGATGCGACCCGCGCCGGACTTTCCAGCCACGATGTTCTTCCAGGACACCTCGACGCCCTGGCCCAGAGGAGTCAGCAGGCCCAGCCCGGTGACGACGACTCTACGCATGGATTGCTCCCAACCTTCCGACGCGCCGTTCTCGGACGATAAGGCGAACCCCTACCGGCCGGTTGCGGCGCGAATCTTGGCCACATACGAAAACCGCCGCGCGCACGATGGCAAGAGCCCGTGCTGCGCGGCGGCTGATAGTCCTGTTCGCCCGCGAGGGTACGAACCCGACGCCCTTAGGCGCCGGTCTTTTCCGTGATGAACTTCACGGCGTCGCCAACCGTCTGGATGTGCTCGGCGGCGTCGTCCGGAATTTCGATGTCGAATTCTTCTTCGAACGCCATCACCAGCTCGACGTTGTCGAGGCTGTCGGCGCCCAGGTCGTCGATGAAGCTGGCCTTCTCGGTGACCTTCTCGGGATCGGCATCCAGGTGTTCGATGACGATCTTACGCACGCGCTCGAGAATGTCGGACATTCTGTTAGTCCCTCGTTTTGAAATCTGTTTGTCCCACGGCCGGTTTGAAAACTATTCACCGTCCGCGAGATGTCGGGTCACCGCCTATCACGTTCCTTTTCGGGTGACCAGCGGGTCAGCCGCGAAGAAGCGGGGCCATTTAAAGCCCAAGGCGGCGTTCGCCTAGATCATGGCCATGCCGCCGTTGACGTGCAAGGTCTGACCGGTGACGTAACCGCCCTGATCGCTCGCCAGGTAAACGCAGGCGGCCGCGATATCGCTCCCTTCGCCCAGTTTTCCGGCCGGAATGGTCGACAGGATGCCGGCCTTCTGGGCGTCGTTCAGGGCGTCGGTCATCGGGCTGGCGATGAAGCCGGGGGCGACGCAGTTGACGGTCACGCCGCGGCTGGCCAGCTCCTGGGCCAAGGCCTTGGAAAACCCGATCATTCCGGCCTTGGAGGCCGCGTAGTTGGTCTGGCCGGGGTTGCCGGTGACGCCCACGACCGAGGTGATGCCGATGATGCGGCCGGCGCGGCGCTTCATCATGCCCTTGGCGGCGGCGCGAGCCAGGCGGAAATAGCCTTCCAGGTTCACCTTGATGACGGTTTCCCAGTCCTCGTCCTTCATCCGCACGATCAGGCCGTCGCGGGTGACGCCGGCGTTGGCGATGACGATGTCGAGCGGAGCGCCGGCGGCTTCCTCGGCCTTGGCGACCAGGCCATCCACCTGTTCGGCGTCCGACAGATTCGCCACGACGAAGGAGGCGCGCTCGCCCAGCTCGTTCTTCAGCTCGGTCAGGGCCGATTCGCGGGTGCCCGAGAGCACGACGTGGGCGCCCTGGCCGTGCAGGGCCCGGGCGATGGCGCCGCCGATGCCGCCGGTCGCGCCGGTGACGAGGGCGGTCTTGCCGGTGAGGTCGAACATTTTTCGTTCTCCGTTTCGGAGGGATTGAGCGTGAAAACCTCGTCCTTCGACAAGCTCAGGATGAGGTTTTCAAACGGATCGCCGCGCCAGTCGTCCTCATCCTGAGCGAGGACCTGGCAGGGCGGAAGTTCAAAGCGATTGGGCGAAGGCTTCCAGGTCCGCCGGCGTGTTCAGCGGCGTGGCCTCGGCGTCCGGGGCGATGCGCTTGGCCATGCCCGACAGCACCTTGCCGGCGCCGGCCTCGGCGAAGCGGGTGACGCCGCCTTCGCCGGCCAGCCAGGTCATGCTCTCGCGCCAGCGGACGCGGCCGGTGACCTGCTCGACCAGCAGCTTGCGGATGACGTCCGGGTCATGGACCGGCGAGGCGGTGACGTTTGCCAGCAGCGGGGCCTTCGGCGCCAGGATGGTGGTGGCGGCGAGCGCCGCGGCCATCTCGTCGGCGGCCGGCTGCATCAGCGGGCAGTGGAACGGCGCCGAGACGTTCAGCGGAATGGCGCGCGCGCCCAGTTCCTTGGCCTTCTCGATGGCCTTGTCGACCGCGGCCTTGGCGCCGGAGATCACGACATTGCCGTTGTTGTTGTCGTTGGCCACGACGCAGACGCCGACTTCCGAACCGGCGGCGGCGGCGGCTTCGGCCAGGGCGAGATCGGTCTTGGGACCGATCAGCGAGGCCATGGCGCCCTCGCCCACCGGCACGGCGCGCTGCATGGCCTGGCCGCGCAGCTTCAGCAGGCGAGCGGTGTCGCTCAGGCTGATGGCGCCGGCGGCGGCCAGAGCCGAGTATTCACCGAGGCTGTGGCCGGCCACGAAAGCGGCGCGCTCGATGCCAATCCCGAACTCCTTCTCAAGAGTACGGGTCACGGCCAGGCTGACGGCCATCAGGGCCGGCTGAGCGTTCTCGGTGAGGGTAAGGTCGCCCTCGGGACCTTCGCGCATCAGTTGGAACAGCTTCTGGCCCAGGGCGTCGTCGACTTCCTGGAACACCTCGCGGGCGGCGGCGAAGGCCTCCGCCAGCTCGACGCCCATGCCGACCGATTGGCTGCCCTGCCCCGGGAAGATGAAGGCGATGCTCATGGCGGCCCGCTCCTCTGTAATTCAATGTCTTGGGGGCGGAGGGTTAGGGGAAACACAAGGCCTGGGCAAGCCGGACCGGTGTTTTGCCTGTGCTTGCTTTCCGCAAGGGCGCGTCCACATTGCTCGCCGTTCCGTATCTGAACGCGCCACGCTTCCCCCGCCCTATCGGAGTCGCCAAGATGAAACGCCTCGCCCTCGCCGCTTCCCTGGCTGCTTTCAGCCTGCTTGCCGCCGCCCCCGCCCTGGCGGCGCTGAAGCCCGGCGACAAGGCCCCCGACTTCACCGCCCCGGCGGCGCTCGCCGGCAAGGACTTCGAGTTCAAGCTCAGCAAGGCCCTGAAGAAGGGTCCCGTGGTGCTCTATTTCTTCCCGGCCGCCTACACCTCGGGCTGCACCGCAGAGGCCCACGAGTTCGCCGAGGCTACGCCCGAGTTCGAAAAGCTGGGCGCGACCGTCATCGGCGTCACCGGCGGCAATGTCGACCGGATCAAGGACTTCTCGAAGGAGCACTGCCGCGACAAGTTCGCGGTGGCGGCCGCCAACCCGGCCCTGATCAAGAGCTACGACGTCAAGCTGCCGCTGAAGGACAACATGTCCAACCGCACCTCCTATGTCATCGCCCCCGATGGCAAGGTGCTGCTGGCCTACAGCGACTTCAACTTCCAGGGCCACGTGACCAAGACCATGGAAGCGGTGAAGGCGTATAAGAAGAAGAAGTAGGGGCGAAGCGGGTCTCTTCCCCACCCCGCCCTTTAGTCGTCATCCCGGAAGCCGCGCAGCGGCTATCCGGGACCCAGGGGCCGGCGCACTGCGGTGGCCCCTGGGTCCCGGCTCTCCGCGCTACGCGCTCCGGCCGGGATGACGGCGGTTTGGACTAGAACTTCATCTTCACCCCGGCGCTCCACATCGCCGGCTCGTCGGCCAGGCGGTAGACGATCAGGCCGGGGATGAAGACCGCGCCCGAGACGTAGTCCTTGGCGTCGAGGACGTTGCGGCCCTGCACGAACACCCGCCAGGCGGCCGAGGGCGATTCCCAGGCGACGCCGGCGTTGACGCGGTCGACCGCGTCGATGCGGCCGGCCTGGGCGTTCGTCGCCTCGGCGTAGCGCGGCCCGCGGTGGCTGTAGTCGGCAGAGACGATGATCGCTCCGCCCTTCAGCGCCTCCGGCTCGATGCGCCAGGTTCCGCCGACCTGGGCCTGGACCTTGGAGACCAGCGGCAGGGTCTTGGCCCCGGCCTGGGCGGCGGCGGTGGAGGGGTCGAGCTTCTCGTACTGCGCGTCGGTCAGGGCCAGCGAGGCGAAGAGGTCCAGCCCCTTCACCGGCGTGGCGGCCGCCTCGACCTCCAGGCCGGCGATGCGGGCCTCGGCGGCGTTCTGGGTCAGGATCGAGCCGTTGCTGATGACGTTCTGCTGCAGGTCCTTCAGCTGCTGGACATAGGCGGCGAGGTTGAGACGGGCGCGATGCTCGAAGGCTTCGATCTTGGCGCCGGCCTCGTAGGACCAGGCGGATTCGGGATCGTAGGCCTTGGTGAAGATCGACGGCTCGGCGATCGACAGGGCGACGAACCCGCCGGCGCGGTAGCCGCGCGCGATCGTGCCGTAGACCATGACGTCGTCGCTGACGTCGTACTGAAGATTGAACTTCGGGGTCCAGACCTTCCACTCGCCCTCGTTGGAGCGGCTGGTCAGGCTGGCGGGATAGGCGGCCAGGCCGTTCTGGATCGCGCCGGCGATGGTCTTTTCGTCCTTGGTCCAGCGCAGGCCGGCCGAGCCCTTCAGGCGGTCGGTGAAGCGCCATTCCAGCTGGCCGTAGGCGGCGGTGCTTTCCGAGGTCGCGTGGATCGTCGTGGGCAGCAGCGGCACGGCGAAGGCGCCGTAGATGCCCGCGCCGATGGTGTCGGACAGCGCCTGGCTCCCGGTCTCCTTGAACCAGAACATGCCGCCGATCCATTGCAGGCGGCCGTCGAAGGCCTCGCCCAGGGCCTGGACCTCCTGGCTGGTCTGCTCCTGCTGGGTCTGGCTGCCGCGCAGGAAGCCGGCGACGAGGCCGGCGCCGGCCACCAGGCCGCCCGAAAAGTCGAGCGTCCAGCGGTCGTCGAGGCGCTGGTAGGCGGTGATCGACTTCAACTGCACCGCGCCGAGGTCGTAGCCCAGGTGCAGGGCCAGGCTCTTCTGCTCGGTCTTGGTGTCGGTGTTCAGCGGCGAGCGGGTCGAGCCGAACTCGCCGCCGGCCAGGGGCTTCAGCGTGACAGGGTCGAGCGGCGAGAAGTGCTGGCCGTCGGTGTCGGTGCGGGCGTAGGCGGCCGAGACCGTGGCGCTGAACGGACCGGTGTCGACGAGGCCCAGCGCCAGGCGGACGCCGGCGTCGCGACGCTCGCCGACGCGCTTGTTAAGAGCGGTGTTCTGCTGCCAGCCGTCGCGTTCGGAGAACAGCGCCGAAACCGTGGCGCCGACATGGTCGGTGATCGCCCCGCCGACGCTGGCCTTGTAGCGCTGCAGGCCGTAGTCGCCCCACGAGGCCTCGATCGACCCGCCGGCGGCGTCACCGGGCTGGCGGGTGACGTATTTCAGCGCGCCGGTCATCGAGTTGCGGCCGTAGAGCGTGCCCTGCGGCCCGCGCAGCACCTCGACGCGCGTGACATCGGCCAGGTCGAGGTTCGCGACCGACAGGCGGGCCTGGTAGACGTCGTCGACATAGATGCCGACCGGCGGCTCGGAGGTGATCATCCCGCCGGTCTGGTCCAGCGCCCCGCGTAGGGCCACCTGGATCGTCGAGGGCGAGGCGCTGATCTGCGAGATGTAGAGGCTGGGCACGGCCGCCCCCAGGGTCTCGACCTTGGTGATCTGCAGCTGGTCCAGCGCCTTGGCCCCGAAGGCGCTGACGGCGACGGGCGCGTCCTGCAGCTTCTGCTCGCGCCGCTGGGCGGTGACGACCAGATCCTCGACCGCGGTCGGGGCTTCCTTGTTCTGGGCCATGGCCGGCGTGACGCCCGCCAGGATCGCGCCGACGGCCGCCGCGCCGCGTAGAACCGATTTTCGCATTTCCGCTCCCCCTCTGGTGGAGCGTTCAGGAGGGAAAGCCCGGAGCCTGCACGCAAACCCGCCCTGCGCGGCGCCCGATGGTCGGACAGCGGCGCGGGTCGGCGCGGGTCGATTGTCAGGAAAGCGGCGCGACTGCGCCGGAGGCTACCAGTTGGCCTTGACCAGCTTGACCATGAAGCGACCGTCCTGGACGCGTTCGTCCTCGGCGCGGACGCTGACCGAGAACTCGGCCGGGATGTCAAACGGACGGATCAGGCTGAAGTCGACGCCCTCGTCGCCCATGGTGCCGCCGCCGAAGCCGATGGCGACGACCTGGCGGCCGTCCAGCGTCAGGGCCGAGCGCAGGTTGGCGCGGGCCAGCGGGATGGCGGCGGGCATGATCATCGAGCGCGTGGCGTTCATGTCGACCGACAGGCTGACATAGTTCGACTTGGGCAGGTCGCCGAAGCCGAACAGGCGCGACATCGACGAGCGGAAGCCCGCCTCGCGCTTGTTGAGCGACGCGCCCAGGGCCACGGCGTGGGGGCTGGGCCCCTGTTCGGCCTTGGCCGTCAGGTTCAGGTTCACGTCGTAGGTGGGCTGCTCGATGTTGCCCGCGACCTTGGCCGTGAAGTCGACGCGCTCGGCGTCGGTCGACAGGTCCATAGGCAGGGCGGCCGAATAGCCCGTGAAGCGGCCGTCGTTGGACGACACCGACAGGTCGGGCTTCTTGATCAGGGTCTGGGCGAAGCTCGGGGCGGCCGACATCGCGAGCGCAAAAGCGCCGCCGACGATCAGGCTTTTCAGGATGCTGCCCCGCATGTCTCTTCCCTAGCCACCGAAGGTCTTAACGGCAAGCTGACTTCCTCAACGAAAGCCTGTTTCGACGCGGAAATCGACGCGAAGGTTTCGGAGGGCCGCAGCCCCTCCCCGCTCCGCACGCATTTCGGGCGCCTTACTATAGGGCCCAGCGCCGGCTGGGCCGGCCACCCTCGTCTTGCTTCCCGGCCGGGTTTCCTGTAATAGCGCGCGCTCTCACGGATGGCGGTCTTGCGCGAACCCTTCATTGGGCCGGGATTTTCCCGCTCGTCGCACAGGATCCATCGTGGACGCCGGACTTCCGCCGACGCCCGCGCCGCTTTCCATAACGGAAGAAGGAAAACATGTCGTTCTACGAACACGTGGTCATCGCGCGGCAGGACATCTCGCCGCAACAGGCCGAAGCTCTCAACGAGCAAATCAAGACCCTGATCGAAGAAGGTGGTGGTCACATCGCCAAGATCGAATACTGGGGTCTGCGTAACCTCACCTACCGCATCAAGAAGAACCGCAAGGGCCACTATTCCCTGCTCGCCATCGACGCCCCGGCGCCGGCGGTGAAGGAAATGGAACGTCAGCTGTCGATCAACGAAGACGTGCTGCGCTTCATGACCATCCGCGTGGAAGAGCTGGACCTGGAACTGTCGCCGGTTCTGGCCCGTCGCGACCGCGAGCGCAGCGATCGTCCCGAGCGTTCGGACCGCCCTGAGCGTTCCGACCGTCCGCGCGAAGACTTCGCCCCGCAAGCGTAAGGGAGAGATAGATCATGACCGATACGACTGCTCCCGAAGCCGCGGCTCCGGCCGCCGCCGCCGGCGGCGCCCGCCGCCCGTTCTTCCGTCGCCGCAAGGTTTGCCCGTTCTCGGGCGCCAACGCGCCGAAGATCGACTACAAGGACGTGAAGCTGCTGCAGCGTTACGTTTCCGAACGCGGCAAGATCGTGCCGTCGCGCATCACCGCGGTGTCGGCCAAGAAGCAACGCGAACTGGCCAAGGCCATCAAGCGCGCCCGCTTCCTGGCTCTTCTCCCCTACGTCGTGAAGTAAGGGAGACGCCACGATGAAAGTGATCCTACTCGAACGAGTCGAAGGCAAGGGCGTCCTGGGCGACGTGGTGACGGTGAAGGACGGCTACGCCCGTAACTTCCTGCTGCCGCGCCAGAAGGCTCTCCGCGCCAACTCGAACAACCTGAAGGCTTTCGAAGCGCAACGCGCCGAGATCGAAGCCCGCAACGTCCGCAACCGCGAAGCCGCCGGCAAGTCCGGTGAGTCGCTGGACGGCACGCAGTACGTCCTGATCCGTCAAGCTGGCGAAAGCGGCCAGCTGTACGGTTCGGTCGCGGGCCGCGACGTCGCCGACGCCATCAAGGCCGAAGGCGGCAAGGTCGACCGCTCGATGATCGTGCTGGACAAGCCGATCAAGACGCTGGGCGTCCACGAAGTGAAGGTGAAGCTGCACGCCGATGTGACCGTCACGGTCACCCTCAACATCGCGCGCAGCCAAGACGAAGCCGATCGCCAAGCGCGCGGCGAAAACGTCATCGCCTCGCAATTCGAAGAAGATCGCGCTGCCGACGCCGAAGCCGCCCAGGACATGCTGGAAGGTGGCGCCGGTTCGCACGAAGGCGACCACTACGAAGCCTGATCCGTCAGGACCTTCGCAGACTGATGAAAACGGCGCGGAGCAATCCGCGCCGTTTTTTTCTGCGCCGATAGCTAGAATTGCTCAGATTGTAAGCTGCGCCCCGGTCAACCAAGTTCGTGTCCGTCTAGCCACCTGTCGGATACAAGAGCCGCATCCATGCGACCCCGCCCGACAGAGTTCGAGAGGGGTTATCTCATGCGTTCTAAACTGCTTCTGCTCGCCGCCGCGTCGGCGTCCGCCCTGGCCTTTTCGGCCCACGCCCAAACCACCAGCGCCCAGGCCGCCGACGACCAGACCACGGTCGAGGAACTGGTCGTCACCGGCACCCGCACCGCCGGCCGCTCGCGCCTCGACACGGTCTCGCCGGTCGACGTGGTCGACAGCAAGGCCCTGACCCGCCAGGGCTCGACCGAACTGGCCCAGGCGCTGTCGACCCTTGCGCCGTCGCTGAACTTCCCGCGCCCCTCGGCCGTGGACGGCACCGACTCGGTGCGCCCGGCCACGCTGCGCGGCCTGGCGCCCGACCAGACCCTGGTGCTGCTGAACGGCAAACGCGGCCACGCCGCCGCCCTGGTCAACATCAACGGCGCGGTCGGCCGCGGCTCGGCCGCCTTCGACCTCAACACCATCCCGACCGCCGCCCTCGACCGCGTCGAGATCCTGCGCGAAGGCGCGGCCGCCCAGTACGGCTCGGACGCCATCGCCGGCGTCGTCAACCTGCGCCTGCGCGAAGCCCGCAGCGGCGGCGGCGCCACGGCCAGCTACGGCCTCTACAACACCGAGGTGAAGACCGCCCGCGACACCGACGGTCGCAAGGCCACCGACGGCGTCACCTACACCGCCTCGGTCTGGCAGGGCTTCACCCTGCCCAACGACGGCTTTCTGACCGTCACCGGCGACTGGTCCAAGCGCAACCCGACCAACCGTTCGGACCTTTCCTCGGCGATCACGCCGGGCAAGGTCACCGGTCGCTACGGCGACGCCGAGGTCGAGAGCAAGTCGATCTTCGCCAACGCCGGCGCGCCGCTGAACGAGGCCTGGAGCCTCTACGGCTGGGCCGGCTACCAGAAGCGCGAGGGCGAAAGCGCCGCCTTCCCGCGCTTGGCCAGCAACGCCAACAACATCGCCGCGATCTATCCGCAGGGCTTCCTGCCGAAGATCACCACCGACATCGACGACTACAACTTCGCCTTCGGCACCAAGGGCGAGCCGGGCGCCTACACTATCGACGCCAGCGTCACCTACGGCGAGAACGACATCGACTACGGCGTCAAGGACAGCCTGAACGCCTCGTACGGCCCCACCTCGCCGACCTCGTTCTACGCCGGCTCGATGAAGTACCGGCAGACGGTGGCCTCGCTGGACATCACCCGTCCGCTGGAGATCGCCGCCTTCGCCCAGCCCTCGACCCTGGCCTTCGGCGCCGAGTACCGCAAGGAAGGCTATGAGATCGTGGCCGGCGAGACCGCCTCGTGGGCCAATGGCGGCTACAACGGCCTGGCCGCCGGCGCGCAGGGCTTCCCGGGCTTCCGTCCGAGCAACGAAGTCGATGTCACCCGCGACAACTACAGCCTCTATGTCGACCTCGACAGCCAGATCACCGACAAGCTGGACGTCGACGTCGCCGCCCGCTTCGAGGACTATTCCGACTTCGGCTCGACCACGACCGGCAAGATCGCCGCGCGCTACGACTTCACCGACAGCTTCGCCCTGCGCGGCGCGGTGTCGACCGGCTTCCGCGCTCCGGCCCTGCAGCAGCAGTACTTCACCGCCACCTCGACCAACATCATCAGCGGCGTGGCGACCGAGGTCGGCACCTTCCCGGCCACCAGCGCCGTCTCGAAGGTGCTGGGCGCCAAGGCCCTGGAGCCGGAAGAGAGCACCAACTACTCGCTGGGCCTGGTCTATCGCCGCGGCCCGCTGGAAGTGACGGTCGACGCCTACCAGATCGACATCGACAACCGCATCGTGCTCTCGGAGAACATCCAGGGCAGCGCGACCGGTACGGCGACCCAGCAGGCGATCTACACCCTGCTGCAGCCCTACGGCGTGACCACCGCGCGGTTCTTCATCAACGGCGTCGACACCACCACCAAGGGCGTCGACGTGGTGGTGCGCTACCGCCTGGACGCCGAGGAAGCCGGTCGCTTCGACCTGACCCTGGCGGGCAACTACAACGAAACCGAGGTCACGCGCCTGCCGACGACCAACACCCTGTCGTCGCTGCCGGTCCCGCCGACCCTGTTCGGCCGGGTCAACGTCCTGACCTTCGAGCGGGGCACGCCTCGCACCAAGTTCGTCGCCAGCGGCGACTGGAGCAACGGCCCCTGGGGCGCGACCCTGAAGCTGACCGGCTACGGCACGGTGCTGCAGCCGAACGCCACCGCCTCGCTCGACTACTGGACCGGCCGCAAGGCGGTGATCGACCTGGAAGCCCGCCGCACCTTCGGCGAGAAGCTGACCTGGGCCGTCGGCGCCAACAACCTGTTCGACGAGTATCCCAACCGCACCCCGGCGGCCGTCAACAGCACCAGCGGCGTGGTCGGCTTCCCCAACTACTCGCCGTTCGGCTTCAACGGCCGGTTCCTCTACACCCGTGTCAGCTACAACTGGTGAAACCTGACCTAGCGCCTAACCTAGCGTAAGCATGGGCGGGGACGCGGCGGAGACGCTGCGTCCCCGTTTGTCGCAGGAAAGATATACACAGAACATCCCCGTTCATCTGGCCGTTCACCGTGCTGCGCCCGCGCGCTCGGACGGCGTTCGCGTTAACTTATGGCGATGTCTCTCGTACCTGCTCTCGATCTGCGCCCGCCGGCGCAAGACGCTCCTCATATCGCCGTCGCGCCGCACAACCTGGAAGCCGAGCAGGCGCTGCTGGGCGTGCTGCTGTACGACAACTCGGCCTATGAGCGGCTGACCGACAGCCTGCAGGGCCGCCACTTCTACGAGCCCTTCCACCAGCGGCTGTTCAGCTCGATCGAGACCCATATCCGCAAGGGCCAGCTGGCCGAGCCGATCCTGCTGGCCGACGAGTTCAAGCACGACACCGCGTTCCAGGAGCTGGGCGGCATCCGCTACCTGGCCGACCTGGTCGATCGCGCCCCGCCGGCCGCGAACGTCGGCGACTACGCCCGGGCGGTGTTTGACCTGGCCTTGCGCCGCGACCTGATCCGCATCGGCGGCGAGATCGCCTCGGCCGCCCACGGCCATGGCGACGAGAAGCGCCCGGCCCGCGACCAGATCGAGTCGGCCGAACAGCAGCTCTACAGCCTCGCCGAAAGCGGCACCGCCAGCTCGGGCTTCGTCAGCTTCGGCGACGCCCTGCGCGGCGCCGTCGAGATGACCGCCGAGGCCTACAGCCGCGACGGCGGCATGTCGGGCCTGGCTTCGGACCTGATCGACCTCGACCAGAAGATCGGCGGCCTGCACCCGTCGGACTTGATCGTGCTGGCCGGCCGCCCGTCGATGGGCAAGACCGCGCTGGCGACCAACATCGCCTTCAACGTCGCCAAGAAGTACGCCTGGGAGCCCCAGCCGGACGGCAGCCGCAAGACCGTCAGCGGCGGCGTGGTGGCCTTCTACTCGCTGGAAATGAGCGCCGAGCAGCTGGCCCTGCGTATGCTGGCCGACGCCTCCGGCGTGTCGGGCGACAAGCTGCGTAAGGGCGAGATCGACGCCTCGGAGTTCGGCCGGGTGCGCGACGCGGCCATGGAGCTGCAGGAAGCGCCGCTCTATATCGACGCCACCGGCGGTATCTCCATCGCCAAGCTGACCGCCCGGGCCCGTCGCCTGAAGCGCCAGGTGGGCCTGGACCTCATCGTCGTCGACTACCTTCAGCTGGTGACCGGCTCGGACCTGGGCTCCAACGCCAGCCGCGTGCAGGAAGTCTCGCAGATCACCATGGGCCTCAAGGCCCTGGCCAAGGAACTGGCCTGCCCGGTCATCGCCCTGTCGCAGCTGTCGCGTCAGGTCGAAAGCCGCGACGACAAACGCCCCCAGCTCTCCGACCTTCGTGAATCCGGCTCGATCGAGCAGGACGCCGACATGGTGTGGTTCGTGTTCCGCGAAAGCTACTACGTCGGCCGGGCCGAGCCGCGCGAGGGCACGCCCGAGCACCTGACCTGGCAGGAAGAGATGGACAAGCTGCAGGGCCTGGCCGAGGTGATCATCGCCAAGCAGCGTCACGGTCCCATCGGCACGGTGCGCCTGTCGTTCAACAGCGACACCACCCGCTTCGGCAACCTGGCGCGCGACCACTATTTCCACCAGATGCGCAGCGGCAGCGACGAATAGCGTTTCCTTCCGGACGCGCGCCGGGCCAGGCTCGGCGCGCGATTCAGGAGACGTCGCCCGATGGACTTCAGCCCCCTGCCCGTCACGACCTTCGTCGGGGCGTTCCTGCTGGCCTTCCCGGCCCTGTTCTCGATCGTCAATCCGGTCGGGGCGGCGCTGATCTTCCACCAGATGCTGGCCGATCATCCGGCCGAGACGCGCCGGCGGCTGGCGCCGACCATCGCGCTCTACGCCTTCTGCATCCTGCTGGGCTCGCTGCTGCTGGGCGGCTACGTGCTGAACTTCTTCGGGGTCAGCCTGGGGGCTCTGCGGGTGGCCGGCGGCCTGGTGGTGGCGATCCGCGCCTGGGCGCTGCTGATGACGCCCGAGGAGCACGAGGAGCGCAAGGCCGACCAGGCCGCCTCGCCCGCCAAGACCCGCGCCGAGGACATGGCCTTCTTCCCGCTGACCATGCCGTTCACGACGGGACCGGGCGCGATCTCGGTGGCCATCGCGCTCTCCTCACAGCGGCCGGCCGAGGGCCACTCGGTCGCGCCGTTCTTCCTGGGCGCCAGCCTGGCGGTGGCGGTGATCGCCCTGATGGTCTGGGCGTTCTACCGCGCGTCGGACCGGGTGCTGGCCCTGCTGGGCGTCAATGGCGCGCGGGTGATGTCGCGGCTGATGGCGTTCCTGCTGATGTGCATCGGCGTGCAGATCGTCGCCAGCGGCGTCGAGGCCCTGGTGACGCAGTTCCTCTCCACCCGGTGATCCGGGCGCGCTGAGACGCATCTCCACAGCATCTGCACTGGCCTTGGGGACGCGGGTCGGCTACCTCCGCAGCCGTGACCGAAGCTCGCCTGACCCTCAACCTGGACGCCCTGGCGGCCAACTACGCGACCCTCAAGGCGCAGGCCGGCGGGACCGAGCTCGCGCCGGCGGTGAAGGCCGACGGCTACGGCCTGGGCGCGGGCCTGGTCGCCCGCCGCCTGTGGGACGAAGGGGCGCGGGCCTTCTATGTCGCGCGCCTTTCGGAAGGCGTGGCGCTGCGCAAGGCGCTGGGCGAACGCGAGGCGAGGATCCAAGTGCTGGACGGCGCGACGCCGGGCTCGGGACCGACCCTGGTGCAGGCCGGACTGATCCCGGTGCTCAACAGCCTTCCGCAGGTCGAGGCCTGGAACAGCCAGGCCGGCAAGGGAACGCTGGAAGCGGCGATCCACATCGACACCGGCATGAACCGGCTTGGCCTGCGCCACGAGGAGGCCGCGGTGCTGACGGCCTCGATGGACCGGCTGAAGCATCTGAACGTGTCGCTGGTGATCAGCCACCTGGCCTGCGGCGGCGAGCCGGAGCATCCGCTCAACGCCCGCCAGCTGACCCGCTTCACCGACGCGGCCGCCCTGTTCCCCAACGCTCGCCGGAGTCTCGCCAATTCGGCGGGGATCTTCCTGGGCGAGGCCTATCGCTTCGACCAGTGCCGGCCGGGCATCGCCCTCTATGGCGGCGGGCCGCGCGACGTGGCCGACGAGCGGATCAAGGCCGTGGCCACGCTTGAAGCGCCGATCCTGCAGGTGCGGGTCGTGCCGCGCGGCGAGTCGATCGGCTATGGCGCGGCCTTCACGGCGAGCGAGACCACCCGCGTGGCGATCCTGGCCTGCGGCTATGCCGATGGCGTGCTGCGCTCGACCAGCCCGACCGGCCAGGTTTGGTTCGACGGTGCGCGCCGGCGGATTCTCGGCCGCGTGTCGATGGACCTGATCGCGGTGGAGATCACCGACTGCGACGCCGCCCGCCCCGGCGCGATGGTGGAGCTGTTCGGCCCCAACCTGCCGGTGGACGACGCCGCCGCCGCGGCGGGCACCACGGCCTACGAACTGCTCGTCCGCCTGGCCGGCCGCGCCCGCCGCGTGGTGCTGGGCGAGGCCTGACGGGCCTGCCTCCGAAAGGTTAGGACCCTTCGCTCCCATACACACGCCTCCCTCGCCCCTGTGGCGAGGGCCCATGCCGGCGAGCGCTCAGACCTAGGCAGATCTTGAAGGGCCTGAGCGGCGGAGCGATGGATCCTGGGCACAAGGCCCAGGAAGGCGACAAGAGGGGTTCCGGCGGCTTTCAGAGATCCGACTTCAGGATACTGCAATCGCCGGATACCGATCCGTCCTACTTGGCCAGGCCTTCGAGCCGGCCCGCATCGACCGACGCCACGGCCTTCTTGAGATCATCGACGCTGTCGGCGTCGCCATTGGCCTCGATCGTGAAGCGGTTGCCGATCACGACGCTGTAGCTGCCCGACCTGGCCTCGCGGTCCCACTTCTCGGACACCAGGCGGCCGCCGGCGGTGCTGGTCTTCTCGTAGCCGGTGGCGGTCTCGGTCGAGCTCTGGGCGTTCATGGCCGAGGCCATGGCCGTCAGGCCCGCCAGCGCGCCGAGATCGGTGACGGCCAGACTGAAGCGGCGGCCGTCCTTCTCGTAGTCGCCCCGGGCCGAGGCCATGCCCGCGCCCTCGGCGCCGGCCGAGTGGGCCTCGAGCGTGGTGCGCGCGAAGCCGCCGGAAGAGGCCGGCAGGAAGCCCTTGAGCACGTCGGTCGAGGTCAGCGGCTTGCCCTTGCCGGCTTCGGCCGAGGCGGCGGCGGCTTCCATCTGCTTGGAGGCGGCCTCCATCTTGCCCAGGTCGACCGTGTTGCCGCCGATCGTCACCGAGCCGGCGTCGCTGGAGACCTTGGAACTCGCCGCATAGCTGCCGAGCGCGACCGCGCCCGCGATCGTGCTGGCGACCAGGGCCACGGCGAAGAACAACGCGATGGCGCAGATCACCGTCACGGCCGTGTAGCCAAGCGACTTTTCCTTGGACGACTTCATCAGCCGCGGCAGGCCGGTATAGAGCAGGTAGAGGCCATAGAGGCCCAGCAGGCCGCCGATGACGCCCAGCGGCGGAAAGATGCTGAGGATCCCGGCCGTCCAGGCGGCGGTGTTGGAATAGGCGGCGACCTTGAAGGCCTGGATCCGGCTCTTCTGGCCGTCGAAGGACGGCGCCAGGGCGTCGATGATCAGCGCCAGCAGGAACACCGACAGCAGCGACAGGCCATAGGCGACCAGCGTCCCGACGATCGCCGGGATCAGACTGGGCTTGACGACGGCCAGGCCGGGGATCCCGTTGCCGAAGACCAGGCTGCCCACCAGGCCCGCGATCGCCGGAATGGCCGCCAGGATGCAGACGTATCCGACGTACAGCCCCTTGATGGTGGCGGGTTCCGGGTCGATCCGCTCCCACTCGGCGGATGGAGAGAGCAACAGCCGCTTCACGCGACCTACGAGATCGGACGAAACAACTCCGGGTTCGACCACGGACATTTAGGCGCCTCCAGAAAGATCCTGAGTCTGCGCCCCCCGGTGTCTATCTATACGCAACGCGCGCAAAACGGGAACAAGGTTCGGCGACAGGCAGGGCATTGGATGGGGCGATAACGCTGCGTCCGGCTTTGGCGCAGCGACGCTCCAGCCTGTAGTCTCCACCCATTCGAGAATCAGGAAGACCCCATGGCCCGCGACGGCGCCGTCTACGCCTGCCAGTCCTGCGGGGCGGTCCAGACCAAGTGGGCCGGGCAATGCCCCGCCTGCCAGAGCTGGAACACCCTCGTCGAGGAGGTCGGCGTCCGCGCGCCCGGCAGCCTGTCGGCCACCAAGGCCAGCCGCACGCGCGGCCTGCAGTTCACGGGCCTGGAGAGCGACACCCCCGCCCCGCCCCGCATCCTGACCGGCGTCGACGAGTTCGACCGGGTCTGCGGCGGCGGGGTGGTCCCCGGCTCGGCGATCCTGATCGGCGGCGACCCGGGCGTGGGCAAGTCGACCCTGCTGCTGCAGGTCTGCGCCAACGCCTCGAGCCGGGGCGTGTCCTGCGCCTACATCTCGGGCGAAGAGGCCGTGGAGCAGATCCGCGGCCGCGCCGACCGCATGGGCCTTGCCGGCGCGCCGGTGAAGCTGGCGGCCGAGAGCAGCCTGCGCGACATCCTCGACGGCCTGAAGCGCGACAAGTTCGACCTGGTGGTCATCGACTCGATCCAGACGATGTGGAGCGACGCCCACGAGGCCGGTCCCGGCACGGTGACCCAGGTGCGCGCCTGCGCCACCGAACTGGTGCGCCTGGCCAAGAAGCAGGGCGTGGCGATCCTGCTGGTCGGCCACGTGACCAAGGACGGCCAGATCGCCGGCCCGCGCGTGGTCGAGCACCTGGTGGACGCGGTGCTGAGCTTCGAGGGCGAGCGCGGCTATCCGTTCCGCATTCTGCGCGGGGCCAAGAACCGTTTCGGGGCCACCGACGAGATCGGCGTCTTCGAGATGGGAGACATCGGCCTGCGCGAAGTGAAGAACCCTTCGGCCCTGTTCCTCAACGAAGGCGGCGAGCGCGCGGCGGGCGCCGCGGTGTTCGCCGGCATCGAGGGTTCACGCCCGGTGCTGGTCGAATTCCAGGCCCTGGTGGCCCCGTCCGCCTACGGAACGCCTCGACGCGCCGTGGTCGGATGGGATTCCGGGCGCCTGGCCATGGTGCTCGCCGTGCTTGAATCGCGCTGCGGCCTTGGTTTTGGCGACAAGGACGTCTATCTGAACGTCGCCGGCGGGCTGAGGATCACCGAACCCGCCGCCGACCTCGCGGCGGCGGCCGCCCTGGCCTCCTCGGCCATGGATGTCGCCCTGCCGCAGGACTGCGTGGTGTTCGGCGAGGTCAGCCTCTCCGGCGAGATCCGGCCCGTGAGCCGAATGGAGTCGCGTTTGAAGGAAGCCGCCAAGCTGGGGTTCGGCCGTGCGCTGGGACCGCTGTCGGGTTTGCCCGAAGGCGGCGGCGCCCTGCCGGTGGCCGGCGCGGCGCGGCTGGCCGACGCGGTCCGTAGAATCGAGAACGACATCTGGAGTTCGCACGCGTGACGCCGTTCGATATCATCGCCGGACTGATCCTGCTGGTTTCCGGCGCCGTGGGCTTCTTTCGCGGCGCCTCGCGCGAGCTGACCTCGGCGCTATCGTTCATCGTCGCCGCTGTCATCGCCCTGCTGGGCCTGCGCCTGACCGGCCCCCTCTTCCGCGAGCTGATGGACCCGGACTGGGCCGCCACGGCCGCCGCGATCCTGGTCACTTTCGTCGTCGCCTTCGTGACCTTGCGCTTCATCGGCGGCCAGCTGACCAAGACCCTGCACGCCGACGGCGCCCTGGGTCTGCTGGATCGCCTGGTGGGCCTGGGCTTTGGCCTGCTGCGGGCGCTGGTGGTGCTGGGCGTCTTCAACCTCGTCTTCCACATGGCCACGCCGCGCGACCGCGTGCCGGCCTGGGTGTCGGACTCGATCTTCTATCCGCTGTCCAACGCCAGCGCCCAGGTGCTGAAGGTGTTCGCCCCCAAGGGCGCCGGACTTGCCGGCAAGCTGGCCCCTGCCATCGAGGACGCGGTCCGCGACGGCGCCAGCGACAAACCGTCCGACGCCGAACGTGGCGAAGAAGGCTATGATAAGGACCAGCGTCGGAAGCTCGACGATCTGGTGGAGAAATCGCGATGACGTCTTTCGGCCAGTCGACCGACCGCTTCTCGTCCATGCCCTGGCGTGATCCCGAGGATGACACCCTGCGCCTGGAGTGCGGCGTGTTCGGCGTGTTCGGCGCGCGGGACGCCTCGGCCATCGCGGCGCTGGGCCTGCACGCCCTGCAGCACCGGGGGCAAGAGGCCTGCGGCATCGCCGCCTTCGACGGCCAGCGCTTCCACACCGAGCGCCACATGGGCCACGTCGGCGACGCCTTCACCGGCGCCGACCTCGTCCAGCGCCTGCCGGGCCACATGGCCATCGGCCACACCCGCTATTCCACCGCCGGCGGCAGCTTCATCCGCAACGTCCAGCCGATGTTCGCCGACCTGGAGACGGGCGGCCTGGCGCTGGCCCACAACGGCAACCTGACCAACTTCCTGACCCTGCGCGAGCGCCTGGTGCAGGAAGGCGCGATCTTCCAGTCGACCTCGGACAGCGAGGTGATCCTCCACCTGATCGCCCGTTCGCGTAAGGCCCGCATCGTCGACCGCTTCATCGACGCCATCGGCCAGATCGAAGGCGGCTACGCCCTGGTGGCCATCACCAACAAGAAGATGATCGGCGTGCGCGACCCGCTGGGCATCCGCCCGCTGGTGCTGGGCGACCTGGACGGCAAGCCCGTCCTGGCCTCGGAAACCTGCGCCCTCGACATGATCGGCGCCCGCTTCGTGCGCGACGTCGAGCACGGCGAGATGGTGGTGATCAGCGACACGGGCGTCAAATCCCTGCGCCCCTTCGCCGGCCCGGCCGCCCGCCCCTGCGTGTTCGAATATGTCTACTTCGCCCGTCCCGACAGCGTCGTGAACGGCCGCTCGGTCTATGAAGTGCGCAAGCGCATGGGCCGTCGCCTGGCCATCGAGACCGGCGTCGAGGCCGACGTCGTGGTGCCGGTGCCCGACAGCGGCGTGCCGGCGGCGATCGGCTACGCCGCCGAGAGCGGCCTGCCCTTCGACCTGGGCATCATCCGCAACCACTATGTGGGCCGCACCTTCATCCAGCCGACGCAAGGCGTTCGCGAACTGGGCGTGCGCATGAAGCACAGCCCCAACCGCGCCGTGCTCGAAGGCAAGCGTGTCATCCTGATCGACGACTCGATCGTACGCGGCACCACCTCGCTGAAAATCGTCCGCATGGTTCGCGAGGCCGGCGCCAAGGAAGTTCACCTGCGCTCGGCCAGCCCGCCGATCAAGTGGCCCGACTTCTACGGCATCGACATGCCCGAGCGCGAACAGCTGCTGGCGGCCACCAAGTCGCTGGAAGAGATGGCCAAGTTCCTGGAAGTGGACTCGCTCGGCTTCCTGTCGGTCGAAGGCCTGTACGAGGCCCTGGACTGCGCCCCGCGCGATCCGGCCGCCCCGCAGTTCACCGACCACTACTTCACCGGCGACTACCCCACGCGCCTGACCGATCGCGAGATCGCCGAGGGCCGCAACGACCAGGCCGAAAAGCAGCTGTCGCTGCTGGTCAGCGCCTGAGGCCAGCCTTTCGGGTCCTTCGACTTGTTCGAGGGACCCAAGCTGCGCTAACCCGCTATACGGCCTGTCTGGTTCGGCCGCTCGGATCGTCCGGAGAGACCGGGCGACGTCCCCTGTGAGAGTCGCCCCTTGGCCAATCCCGTCTCCGCCGTCCTCTCCAAGCTGAAGATCGACGCCTACATCATCGCGCTGTTCGGCATGGTGGTGCTGGCCTCCTTCCTGCCGGTGCGGGGTCAGGCGGCCGAGATCACCGGCTGGGTGGTGAAGATCGCCATCGCCCTGCTGTTCTTCCTGCACGGCGCCAAGCTGTCGCGCGAGGCCGTGGTCGCCGGGATCACCCACTGGCGGCTGCACCTGACGATCCTGGCCTTCACCTTCCTGCTGTTCCCTGTCCTGGGTCTCGCCATCAGCAAGGCCGGCGTGCTGTCGCCGACCATGGCCGCGGGGATGGTGTTCCTGGCCTGCCTGCCGTCCACCGTGCAGTCGTCGATCGCCTTCACCTCGATCGGGCGCGGCAACGTCGCCGCCGCCGTCTGCGCGGCCTCCGCGTCGAACCTGTTCGGGATCTTCCTGACGCCGGTGCTGGTGGGCCTGCTGATGAACGCCCACGGCGACGTCGGCGGCTGGGAGTCGATCCAGTCGATCGTCATCCAGTTGCTGCTGCCGTTCGTGGCCGGTCAGCTGGCCCGGCCGGTGGTCGGCAAGTGGATCGAGAAGCACAAGACCCTGGTCGGCCGCGTCGATCGCGGCTCGATCCTGCTGGTGGTCTATTCGGCCTTCAGCGCCGCCGTGGTCGAGGGCCTCTGGCATAAGGTTTCGCCGCTGGAGCTGATCGTGCTGCTGCTGGTCTGCGGCGTGCTGCTGACCATCGTCATGCTGGCCACCATGTTCGGCGCCCGGGCTCTGGGCTTCTCCAAGGCCGACGAGGTGGCGATCGTGTTCTGCGGTTCCAAGAAGAGCCTGGCCACCGGCGTGCCGATGGCCGGCATCCTGTTCCCCGGCGCGACGGCCGGGGTGCTGGTGCTGCCGCTGATGATCTTCCACCAGATCCAGCTGATGGCCTGTTCGGTGCTGGCGCAGCGCTACGGCGCGCGGCCCGCCGACGAGGCCTGAGACCTTCAATATCGCCCGTCAGAGGCGCAGGAAACGTTCATGACCACCACCGACACGCTGCTGGCCGGCCGCATCGCCCTCGTCACCGGCGCCACGCGCGGCATTGGCCGCGCCATCGCGCTGGGCCTGGCGCAGGCCGGCGCCCACGTCGTGGCCCTGGGGCGCACCCAGGGCGCGCTGGAGGCCCTGGACGACGCGATCTTCGCCGCCACCGGCGAGCACGCCACCCTCGTGCCGCTTGACCTGCGCGAGGCCGACGGCCTGGACCACCTGGGCGCGGCCCTGCACCAGCGCTTCGGAAAGCTGGACATCCTGGTCGGCGCGGCCGGCGTGCTGGGCGCCCTGACGCCGGTGGGACACCTGGACCCCAAGGGCTGGGACATGATCCTGTCGACCAACCTGACGGCCAACTGGCGACTGATCCGGGCCATGGACCCGCTGCTGCGCGCCTCGGACGCCGGTCGGGCCATCTTCCTGACCAGCAGCGTCGCCAAGAGCCACCGGGCCTTCTGGGGCGCCTACGCCGCCTCCAAGGCCGGGCTGGAGGCCATCGTCGACTGCTATGCCGACGAGATGGAGAACACCGCCGTGCGGGCCTTCTGCATCGACCCGGGCGCCATGCGCACCAAGATGCGGGCGCTCGCCTTCCCGGGCGAGGACCAGGCCACCGTGCAGGACCCGGCCGAGATCGCCCCCTTCGTCGTCGACCTGGCTCGCCCTGAGCGCGAGCCGCCGCGGGGCGTCGTTCGCTTCAAGGAACGCGGCCAGGAAGCGGCTAGCCTCGGCTGAACAGCCGTCGCGAAGCAATCGTAGGTGCAGATTACGTATTCCAAGTAAAATCAGGATATCGGAATTCGCGGATATCGCCGGATCGTCTACGATCTGCAATAAGCGCCTGTGTCGACAATGGGACTTAAGGCGTTGAAATTGTTGCTCGCGTCAATCCGACGCACCTGATGCAAGATTTCGAAGAACGTTGTTAAGCGTGGGATAACGGATCGAAGCTCACCTTTGGGTCGTGGCGAACCCCGCCGCTAGCCTTCCGGCGGAGCTCGGATCCGATGTCTTTCCTGTCGTTCAAGCGCGGTCGCGATACGGCCGACCAGCGCCTCGCCGAGCTCGAGGCCACCGTCGCGGCGATCCACCGCTCGCAGGCGGTCATCGAGTTCGAGCTCGACGGCACGATCCTGACGGCCAACACCAACTTCCTGAAGACGGTGGGCTATTCGCTGGACGAGATCCGCGGGCGACACCACAGCATGTTCGCCGATCCCGACTTCGCCCGCAGCGACGAATACAAGCAGTTCTGGCTGAACCTGGGCCGCGGCGAGTTCTTCGCCGGCAAGTTCCAGCGCCAGGGCAAGGGCGGCGTCGAGATCTGGATCCAGGGCGCCTACAACCCCGTGTTCGACGCGGACGGCAAGCCCTGCAAGGTCATCAAGTTCTGCACCGACATCACCCAGGCCGAGCATGAGCGGCTGGCCAACGAGACGCTGCGCAAGACCGAGGCCGAGCAAGGCGCCGTGGTGCTGACCCTGGCCGACAACCTCAAGCGCCTGGCCGCCGGCGACCTCACCGCCGACATCACCGCCGCCTTCGACGGCCGCTTCGCCTCGATCAAGAGCGACTACAACGCCGCCCTCTCCGCCCTGCGCGACGCCATGAACCAGATCGGCTCGTCGACAAACGGCGTGCACAACGGCTCCAACGAGATCACCGGGGCGTCGGAAGACCTCTCCAAGCGCACCGAGCAACAGGCCGCCGCCCTGGAAGAGACCGCCGCGGCCCTGGACGAGATCACCGCCACCGTGCGCCGCAGCGCCGAGGGCGCCCGCTCGGCCTCGACCGCCGCCTCGACCACGCGCCAGGAGGTCACCCGCTCGGGCGAGATCATGCGCGACGCCATCGAGGCCATGGGCGAGATCGAGCAGAGCTCGGGCAAGATCGGCCAGATCATCGGGGTGATCGACGAGATCGCCTTCCAGACCAACCTCCTGGCCCTCAACGCCGGGGTCGAGGCGGCCCGGGCCGGCGAGGCGGGCCGCGGCTTCGCCGTCGTCGCCCAGGAAGTGCGGGCCCTGGCCCAGCGCTCGGCCGAGGCGGCCAAGGAGATCAAGACCCTGATCGCCAACAGCAGCGCCCAGGTCGACCGCGGCGCCAAGCTGGTGGTCGACACCGGCCAGTCGCTGAACGGCATCGTCGGCCGCATCGCCGAGATCGACACCCTGATCTCCGAGATCGCCCAGTCGGCGCACGAGCAGGCCACGGGCCTCAACCAGGTCAACACCGCCATCAACCAGATGGACCAGGTGACCCAGCGCAACGCGGCCATGGTGGAGGAAGCCACCGCGGCGGCCGCATGCCTGCGCAACGAGGCCTCGTCGCTGGCAGAGCTGGTCTCGCGGTTCCACACCGGGACCGAGATCGCCAAGGTCGCGCCGCCCGCCGCGGCCCGCGCCTCGGCGACCCGCAGCCCCGTGGCCGCCGTGCAGGAGCGTATCGCCCAGTCGTTCCGACCGGGCGTGGCCGTGGGCCAGGACTGGGAAGAGTTCTAAGCCTCTTCCCGTCCGGCTGACGGCTAGCGGCCCTTGGGCTTGCCGCCGGGGGTCTTGTTGCCGCGCACGACGCGCGAACCGGCCACCGGACGACGCGGACCGCCGGCCTTGCCGCCGGCCGACTTGGCCCCGACCTTGTAGCTCGGGGTGGTCGAAACCTTCTTCTGGGCCTTGGGACCCTGCGGCTTCACCGACTTGACCGCGGCCTTGCCGGGATCAGCCTTGGGCGCATCGCTCTTGCCGGTATCGGCCTTGGCGGCGGTCGCCTTACGGGAGGCGGCCTTGGCGACGACCGCCTTGCTCGCGTCAGCCGTGCTCGCCTCGGTCTTGCTAGCGTCCGCCTTGTTGGCGTCGGCCTGGGCTTCGGCCAGGATCGCCGCCCTCTGGGCCGACTTCTTGACCGTGTTGCGCGAGGCCTTCAGGCGCGCCTTCTCGGCTTCCTTCTTCTCGAAGGCCCGCTTCCCACGGACCACATGCCCCTGCTCGGGTTCGGCATAGGGGTTGGCGCCCGACTTGATGGTGATGCGCAGCGGCACGCCCGGCAGGTCGAAGCTCTCCCGCAGGCTGTTCACCAGATAGCGCCGGTAGTGCTCGGGCATCTGGTCGGCGCGGCTGGAGAAAAGCACGAAGGTCGGCGGGCGAGCCTTGGTCTGAGCCATGTATTTCGGCTTCACGCGCTTTCCGCCCACGGAGGGCGGCGGGTGGCGCTGCATGGCCAGCTGCAGCCAGTCGTTCAGGTCGCGGGTCTTGACCTTGGTCGACCAGTCGCGGTGCGTCTTGATCACGGCCGGCATCAGGCGCTCGACGCCGCGGCCGGTCTCGCCCGACAAAGCCACCACCGGCGCACCGCGCAGCTGGGGCAGCATGCGCTCGGCGTGCTCGTTGAATTCCTTCAGGATCTGGCCCGGGTCCTCGATCAGGTCCCACTTGGCCAGCACGAAGACGACGCAGCGCCCTTCCCGCTCGGCCAGGTCGGCGATCTGCAGGTCCTGGGTCTCGAACGGGTGGGTGGCGTCCATCACCAGCAGCACGACCTCGGCGAAGGTCAGCGAGCGGATGGTGTCCTGGGTAGAGAGCTTCTCGAGCTTCTCGTTGACCTTGGCTTTCTTGCGCAGGCCGGCGGTGTCGACGAGGCGGATCTTGCGGCCGTCCCAGGTCCAGTCGACCGAGATCGAATCGCGGGTGATGCCGGCCTCGGGGCCGGTCAGCAGGCGCTGCTCGCCGATCAGGCGGTTGACCAGGGTCGACTTGCCGGCGTTCGGACGGCCGATGATGGCGATCTTGATCGGCTTGGTGTCGTCGTCGTAGTCCTCGAACTCTTCCTGCAGCTCGTCGGGCGTCACCGCCAGCAGCGCCGCATAGAGGTCGGCCATGCCTTCGCCGTGCTCGCCGCTGATCGGGATCGGCTCGCCCAGGCCCAGGCGGTGGGCTTCGGCGGCGCCGGCCTCGGCCTGCTTGCCTTCCGACTTGTTGGCGGCGACCACCACCGGCTTGTTCCGGCGGCGCAGCATCTCGGCGAAGATCTTGTCGAGCGGCGTCAGGCCCTCGCGGGCGTCGAACACGAACAGGGCGACGTCGGCTTCGTCGATGGCGAGTTCGGTCTGGGCGCGCATGCGCGCTTCCAGGCTCTCGTCGGTGACGTCCTCGAAGCCGGCGGTGTCGATCAGCTCCAGATCGAGGTCGCCGAGGCGGCCGTGCGCGAAGCGGCGGTCACGCGTGACCCCCGGCTGGTCGTCGACCAGGGCCAGCTTCCTGCCGGCCAGACGGTTGAACAGCGTGGACTTGCCCACATTGGGGCGGCCGACGATGGCGAGTTTCAAAGGCATAGGCGGTCAGTAGTCGATTTTTCTTGTCCCGGCAAAGCAACAAGCCCGGGCCGGCGTTTCCGCCAGCCCGGGCCCGGGACGGTTTCTGTTGCGCCGAGCCCCGAAGGGAGCCCGGAAAGTATCAGCGGATCGCGATCAGCTGGGCTTCGTCGGTCACCAGATAGACCTTGTCGCCGACGGCGATCGGCGACAGCAGGACCGAAGAACCGATCTTCAGCGTCTTCTCGGTGGCGCCGGTCTTGGCGTTCAGGGCCACGGCCTCGCCGTAGCTCGACACCGTGATCAGGCGGCCCGAAGCCAGGATCGGGCTGGACCAGATGCGCGGGTGCTTGGCCAGCTTCTTCTTCTGCTTCTTGGAGAGCTTGTCGGTCTCGTTGAGGTCGCGGATCCAGTGGACCTGGCCGCCGTCGCGCGAGACGCAGATCACCTGGCCGGCCTTGTCGACCACGTAGACCACGTCGCCGGCGGGCCAGGGCGTGGTGATCGCGGTGACCGGCAGGCTCCAGCGCGGCTGGCCCGTGCGCAGGTCGGTGGCGGCGAAGACGCCCGAGTGGCTGACGGCGTAGACGTCGCCCTTGTAGATCACCGGGCGGCCGGCGATGTCGCGGATTTCCGACAGGGCGTTGGTGCGGCTGGCGCGGCTGAGCGCCTCGCTCCACAGGTCGTTGCCGTTGCCGGCGCGCAGGGCCACCAGTTCGCCCGAAGCGAAGCCGGCGACGACGGTGTCGCCGCTGATCGCTGGGCTGGAGGCGGCCAGGATGCGGGCCGGCTCGATCAGGGCCTGGTAGGTCCAGCCCGGCGCGCCGTCGGCGGCCGAGAAGGTAAGCAGTTCGTTGTCGGTCGAGACCACGAAGACGCGGCCGTCGGCCACGGTCGGGGCGGCGTGGACCGGGGTGCTGGTCGCCTGGCGCCAGTTTTCCTTGCCGGTGGCCGCATCGATCTGGGCCACGAAGCGGAAGCCCGACGAGACGTAGAGCTTGCCGTCGGCATAGGCGACGCCGCCGCCGAAGCCCTCGGTGTCGCCCTTGTCGCGGCCGATGCCGAGGAAGCCGCGCTTGCCAGGCTGGGCGGCCGGACGCAGGTCCTTGCGCCACAGGGTCTCGCCGGTGGTCGCGTCGATCGCCGAGACCTTGGCCTCGCCGTCCATGACGAAGATCTTGCCGTCGGCCGAGACCGGGGTCGCGGTGATGTGGAAGGTGCGGTTGGCCTTTTGGCCGAAGCCCTTGCGCCAGGCGATCTCGAAGTCCTTGCCGGCGGCGACGTGCTCGACCGACTGCTCGGGCGAGCCGCCCGGCAGGCGCCAGTCGGCCTGGGGCTTGGCTTCCGGCAGGAAGAAATCGACGCCCTTCAGACCGTCGGCGGCCTCGACCTTCTGGTCGAAGGCGATGACCGAGATCCGCTGGCCTTGCGTGGCCTGGGCCTTGTTCTTCTCGTCCTTGCCGAACGGATTGAGTTTCGAAACCGTCGAGCAACCGGTCACCGACACTGCGGCCGACATCATCGCGGCGAGCAGCAGGGAGCGCTTCAAAGTCATGGGTCGGCGGCTCATCGAGCTTGGGGTTGCAGGCCCGGCGGCAGCTGGCCGGGCGCGAGTTGGATCGGCGGCGGCAGAGCGACGGCGGCCTTGACGGCGGCCGGCAGCGACTTGGCCGAGCCGGAGTCGATCATCTGGATGGCGGCCTGGGCCCGCTGGCGCGTGTCGTCGGACGCGTCCGACAGCAGCGACAGCACGACGAAGTCGCCGCGAGCGTCGGCCGTCTTGCCCGCCTGCAGCTTCGCGAAGGCCAAGGCCTCCTTGGCTTGCACGCGGTAAGGGCTCTTCTCGCCGGTCAACGGGGTCAGCCTCGACTCGATCTCCTGATAGGGAGCCGTGTCCATGAGCGCGAAGGCGGATTTGAGGCGAGCTATGTCACCCATGACAGGATCGGGAGCAATCTTGGCCGCTTCGTCGAAATAACCGACAGCTTCGGCGGTCTTGCGCTCGTCCAGGCGGATGCCGCCCATCTGCATCAGGGCCAGGGCGCGGTAGCCGGCGTTGCCTTCCTTGGACAGCTTCTCGAACTGGCCGAAGGCCTTGGCCGGGCCGTCCTTCTCGTAGGCTTCGAGGGTGGCCTGGACGGCTTCCGACGCCTTGTTGGCGCGGTTGGTCTCGTACGCCGTCCAGCCCCACCAGCCGCCGACGCCCAGGACCGCGACCGCCGCGACCGCGCCCAGCAGGGGCAGCGACTTCAGCGCGAAGGTCTTGTAGCGGTCGGAGCGAAGCTGCTCTTCGACCTCGTCAAACACATCGACCACGAACGAGGCTCCGATACGGGCGCGGGAAGCGCCGGGGCGTCGAGGACCGGACGAGATCCGGACGACGCAAGGTTGAACATCAAGTCGCCACGGCCCCTGGCCGCGACGCAGGCGGCGAACCTATAGCGTGTCCGCCGCCGCCGCAACGGCGGGATCAGGGTCCTTCTCCCCTTGCGGGAGAAGGTGGCGGCGAAGCCGGCGGATGAGGGGTTTCTCAAACGTGCGAGGCTTCATCCAGCTTCGTGGCGGATGGTTTTGAGAGACCCCTCACCCGACCTCCTTCGGAGGCCACCCTCTCCCGCAAGGGGAGAGGGAGAATGAGGTCAGTCCTTCTTGGCGTAGTAGGTCTCGGCCGCGCCGGGGAAGCTGCGGTCCTTGACGTCGCGGGCGTAGTCGGCGGCGGCCTTTTCGATCTGGCCCTTCAGGTCGGCGTAGCGGCGCACGAACTTGGGCGTCCAGTCGAACAGGCCCAGCATGTCGTCGCTGACCAGCACCTGGCCGTCGCAGCCGGCAGAGGCGCCGATGCCGATGGTCGGCGGGGCGATCGTCTCGGTGATCTCGCGGGCCAGGGCCTCGGCCACGCCCTCGACCACCACGGCGAAGGCGCCGGCCTCGGCGGTGGCGCGGGCCTCGGCCAGGATCTTCTGGCGGCCTTCCTCGTCGCGGCCCTTGGCCTTGAAGCCGCCGTCCACGAGCACCGCCTGCGGGCGCAGGCCCACATGGCCCATCACCGGCACGCCACGATCGACGAGGTAGCGGATGGTCTGGGGCACGGTGGGGCCGCTCTCGACCTTCACGGCCTGGGCCCCGGTCTCCTTCATGATGCGCACGGCGTTGGCGTAGGCCTCTTCCGGCGCGCCCTCGTAGGAGCCGAAGGGCATGTCGACGACGACCATGGCCTTGCGGGAGCCGCGCATGACCGCCTGGCCGTGCAGGATCATCATCTCCATGGTCACGCCGACCGTGTTGGGCAGGCCGTGGACGACCATGCCCAGCGAATCGCCGACCAGCAGCACATCGCAGGCGTCGTCGAGGGCGGCCGCCACCGGGGCGGTGTAGGCGGTGAGGCAGACAATCGGAACGCCGCCCTTGCGGGCGGCGATGTCGGGGGCGGCGAGACGGCGGACCGTCTCCTGGCGATGGGCGGACAAGACTCGCTCCGGCTCTCTTCGATGACCGGAGCGCGACGGGGGCCGCCCTCCGGAATTAGAACTCTTCGACCAGTCGGGTGACGGCGAAGGCCAGAGCGATAGCCGCAAGCGCCGCGCCAAGCCACAGGGTTTCGACGCTGGCCGGGGTGGCGACGAACTGGTCTACCCGGGACATCAGCTTGTCGACGCCCATGTCCATGCTGGTCACGCCCTGCTGGGAGGCGTGCTGCAGGTCGGAAGCGAAGCGGCTGGTGATCAGCTGGCCGACCGCCACCACGCCCGCCACGGCGCCGGCCGCGCCGATCAGCACGCGACGCAAGGCCCAGCCGCGATCGAGCCGCCGTTCGACCCGGGCCTGGAAGGCTTCGGCGTCGGAAAAGGCCGGCGGGGCCGCGAACAGCCGCGAAAGCTGGGCGTCGAAGTCACGATCAACCATGACCTTCCCTCCGCGCAGATGAGTCCGGTGACGGGGCCAGTCTGGCCCGGAGCTTATCGAGACCACGTTTGACATGGGATTTGACCGTCCCGATCGGGATGTTCAAGGCCTCGGCCGCCTCGGCGTGCGACCAGTCGGCGCCGTAGCACAGCGAGACGCACAGCTGCTCGCCGCGCGACAGGCCCTTGAGGGCCTCGTCCAGGTCGAGCCGGTCGCCCGGCGAGGCGCTGGTCGCGGCCGAAGGGTCTTCCGGCGCCTCGTCCGAGAAGATCAGGCGCGAGTCGCGCTTGACCTTGCGCAGGTAGAGCCGCGCGGCGGTCTTCTTGATCCAGCCGCCGAAAGCCCCCTCGCCGCGATATTCGGCGATCTGCTCGAAGCCGACCAGGAAGGCGTCCTGGGCGACGTCGTCGGCCGTGGCCGGATCGGCGCCGAGGCGACGCAGCAGCCCCCGTACGGCGGAGCCGTGCCTGCGCACGAGCTCCCCGTAGGCCGCGCGGTCGCCGGTGGCGGCGAGGGCCGCCAGCTCGACGTCGTGACCGGTGGTTGGCGGGCGTTGAACACCCATGATGACAAGTCCCCTCTTCCCCGACGGACGACCTCAGTCCAGAGACCGCGCGCCCTTGTTGGGGTTGAAGAAGCTCAGGATCACATAGGCGACGCCGATCAAGGCCGGGATGGCGGCGACGCCGAGGATCGGGTGGATCATCTCACCCTCGTGCAGGCCGATCATCCAGCCCAGCACCGCGATGCCCGCGCCGACGGCGATCAGGATCACGCCCACGCGCATGTCGCGCAGGGCCGAGGATTCCTTAGGCGCTTTGACTTCCTTGCTCATCGCCTCGATCAGCTCGGGCGGCAGCGCCTGGCCCTTCTCGATGGCGGCCCGGACGGTGGCCTGCATCTCCCGCCGTTCGCGGCTCTTCAGCCACAGCGGGATGCAGACGACGCAGACGACCATGATGAACGGCGCCAGCGGTATCAGGATGCCAAGTTCCATGACTCGTTCCCCTCGGAATGTTTTCGACGAGAGCCTGTCGCTTTCGTCTCGTACAGGGAAGAGGCTTTGGCGGCGCCGTTTGGAGGCGCCCGGCGAGATGAAACTTTCGTAAGGCGGATCAGGCCGTTGCGACGGCCGCGGCGACGCGTTGCGGCGCAAGGCTGGAGACGATGTCCTCGACCGCGTCGAGCAGCACGGTCGGGGTGTGGTCGACCAGCAGCTGGCGGGTGGCGTAGCCCCAGGTGACGGCGCCGGACGCCAGTCCGAGGGCGTTGGCCGCGTCGATGTCGCGGGTCTCGTCGCCGATGGAGATCACCCGGCCGGGCCGCACGCCGGCGGTCTTGATCACCTTGAGGAACTTCTTGGCCTTGCCGAACAGCGAGGCGCCGCAGCCGTAGTGGTCGATCAGCCTGGCGAGGTCGGGACCCAGCACGGTGCGGATCGTGGCCTCGCTGTTGGAGCTGACCACGGCCAGGCGCACGCCGCCGGCCGACAGGGCGCGCAGCATGTCCGGAACGCCCGGGAACAGTCCTATCGAGCCGATCTCGGCGGCCATCAGCTTCTTGCCGTGGGCGGCGATGATCGGAATCTTCCAGGCCGAGACGCCCAGGTACTTGATGATCTCGCGATTGGGACGGCCACGGAGCATCTCGACTTCCTCGTCGGTGACGCTCTTGAAGCCGTACATCCTGGCCATCGGATTGACGAGCTTCAGCACCACGGCGCCGCTGTCGGCCAGCGTGCCGTCGAAATCGAAGATCGCCAGATCGTAAGGAAGCCCCGAAGTCACGCCCACTCAATCATCCTGTCGCCGCCATTCTCTGGTCACAGAGTCCGGCCGTTTCCCAAAGACTTAGCCGCTGTTGGCCGCGGTTGTCGCCCGAAAGTTCGCCAACTCGCGTAATTCGTGCAAGCCCTGTTTCGCGCTTCAGGCGAGAACGGCGGCGTAGAGATCGGGCTTGAAGCCGGCCAGCAGCTTGCCGTCGACATCGAGGATCGGCCGCTTGATCATCGACGGCTGGGCCAGCATCAGATCGACCGCCTTGGCCGCGTCGATGCCGGTCTTGTCGGCGTCCGGCAGCTTGCGGAAGGTCGTGCCGGCGCGGTTCAGCACCGTCTCCCAGCCCAGCTGCGCCACCCATCCTTCGACCGAGGCGCGGTCGATCCCGGCGACCTTGTAGTCGTGGAAGGCGTAAGGAACGCCGCGCTCGTCGAGCCAGGTGCGGGCCTTCTTCATCGTGTCGCAGGCCTTGATGCCGTAGATCGTCACCGTCACCGGACGCGCTCCAGAACTTCGCCCGCGAGTCGGGCTCTCCTCGACGGATTAGCATTTTCGTCCGGAGCGCGGTCGGAATTGACCTAGAGCAGTTGCGTCTCAATCGCGAGGGGGCGACATTCACTCCATGAACGCCATGACCGATCTCGCCAACGCCGAAACTCTCGCCAAGCGCCTCAAGGCTGGAACCTCCCAGACCCACGAAGGGCTGGACAAGAGCATCATGGCCGGCCGGCCGTTCGAGGATCGCGAGCGTTATGGCCGCTTCCTCGAGGTGCAGCAGCGCTTCCATCGCGACATCGACGGCCTCTACCAGCGGCCCGAACTGGCCCAGCGCCTGCCGGACCTGGAAGGCCGCCGGCGGCTGGCGGCGATCGAGGCCGACCGCGCCGACCTCGGCCTGCCCGCCCTCGAAGACCTCCCGCGGCCGGCCTTCGCGGCCGACCAGGCGCCGGATCTGGCGACGGCCCTGGGCTGGCTCTATGTCGCCGAGGGCTCGAACCTGGGCGCGGCGTTCCTGTTCAAGGCGGCCGCCAAGCTGGGACTGGACGAGGCCTTCGGCGCGCGCCACCTGGCCGGCCATCCCGATGGCCGCGCCGCCCACTGGCGCCAGTTCACCGCCGCGCTGGACGCGGCCGATCTCGACGCGGCCGGCGAGGCCCGCGCCATAGCCGGGGCGAAAGCCGCCTTTTCGCAGGTGCAGGCCTATGTCGACGCCGCCTTCCGCTGAGCCCCCCGCCGCTGAAATTGAAGCCGTGAGCGTTCCGGCTACGTCGCGCGGGGTGCGGATCGGCTATCTGATCGCCGGCTTCGCCTTCACGGCGCTGGGGATCGTCGGGGCGTTCCTGCCGCTGCTGCCGACGACGGTGTTCCTGATCCTGGCCGCCGGCTGCTTCGGCAAGTCTTCGCCGAGGCTCGAGGCCTGGCTGCTGAACCACCCGAAGTTCGGCCCCTCGGTGCGGGCCTGGCGGGCCAACAAGGCCATTCCCCGCAAGGCCAAGATCGCCGCGTGCTTGGGCATGGCCGGCGGCATGGCGGTGTTCCTGCTGGCGGCGCGGCCCAAGCCGTGGCTGGGCCTGCTGGTGGGGGCGATCATGGCCGCCTGCGCGGCCTTCGTCGTCTCGCGCCCCGAGCCGCCTGCGGCCTGACCCTCTGATGGTCTGAAGGGAGCTTGGCGCTAGGAACGGGCGGCGCGTCCCGGCGGTTTTCTCTCCACAACCATCCGGAGGAAGCCATGTCCAAAGCCCCGCCCATCCCGCCGGAGCAACGCGCCTTCAAGGGCCAGAAGCCCGACATCGAGGGCCACGCCGGCCGCGAAGGCCTGCAGTCGCCCGATCCTGGCAACGCCGATGTCAATCTGGCCGAACAGGGCCGGCACGGGAACCTGCGCCAGAACACCAGCCATTCGGGGAACGTGCAGGATCGGTGAGGCTCCACCCCTACCCCGTCAGTTCCCAGCGCCCGAGCACGATGTGCCGGGTCTGGCCCAGCAGGCTGTGGATCAGCACGAACTCGGAAACGGGCCACGACACCGGCTCCACCGCCGTCTCGGGCGCCAGGCCGCGGTCGTAGAGCAGCGTCACGTGCGGATTGAACTGCTTGGCGACCTGCTTGCCGAGGCCGGCATGGGCCATGGCCAGGCCCAGCGCCTTCTGGAAGGCGTGCAGACTCGAAAGCCCCTCCCCGCCTTGCAGGACGAAGGGGTTGTTGCCGCGATTGTTGAAGCTGGCGGCCTTGTCGAAGGTCACGTCGAACGGCGCGGCCGTCGGCGCGACGGCGGCGCCGGCTTCCAGCGCCTGGGCGACGATCCCGCGCGGCAGGCCGGCGTAGTCGCCGATGTGGTGCAGGGTGACGTGGAAGCGATCGGGCGTCAGCGGCGCGCCGGAGAGGCCAAGGCGCCCCTTCAGGTCGCGGGCCCGGCCGGCGATGGCCTCGGCGACAGGCGCCTCGGGGAAGATCCCGAAGAACAGGCGGTCGGACGGCGGGACGTCGAGTTCGGGAAAGAGCGACATGCCCAATTCCTTGAGCGGAATCGCCGGACGTTGAAAGAGCGGACGGCGCTCGCCGCCCGCCCCTGTTCGCCGACTACGGACGCGCCGGGATGTTGAGGCCGCGCTGCACGGCCGGACGGGCCAGACCCCGCTCCAGCCAGGCGGGCACGTTCTTCAGGCTCTTGTAGTCGACCAGATCGGCCGCCTCGTAGAAGCCCACGAGGTTGCGCACCCAGCCCAGGGTGGCGACGTCGGCGATGGTGTAGTCGTCGCCCATCAGCCAGTCGCGGCCTTCCAGGCGGGTCTCCAGCACGCCCAGCAGGCGCTGGCTCTCGGCGCGGTAGCGCTCCAGCGGGCGCTTGTCCTCGTATTCGCGGCCGGCGAACTTGTGGAAGAAGCCCAGCTGGCCGAACATCGGGCCGACGGCGGCCATCTGGAAGAACACCCACTGCAGGGTCTCGTAGCGCGCGGCCGGATCGGTCGGCAGCAGCTTGCCGGTCTTTTCGGCCAGATAGACGAGGATCGCGCCGCTCTCGAACAGGCCGAAGGGCTTCCCGCCCGGACCGTCGGGATCGATGATCGCCGGGATCTTGCCGTTGGGATTGAGGCTGAGGAATTCCGGGGTCCAGGTCTCGTTCTTGCCGATGTCGATCAGGTGCGGCTCGTAAGGGACGCCCACCTCTTCCAGCATGATCGACACCTTCACGCCGTTGGGCGTGGGCAGCGAATAGAGCTGGATGCGGTCGGGATGGGCGGCGGGCCAGCGGCTGGCGATCGGGAAGGCCGAGAGGTCGGACATGGGAGCTCCTGGGAAGGGTCCCGGTCGATATAGGCGCCGCGGGGACGAGACCCAGAGGGATGGCTGAGACTTTCTTCCTCGCCTTCCCTTTTCTCGTCATCCCGGCCGCAGCGAAGCGGAGAGCCGGGACCCAGGGGCCGCCGCAACGCGCAAGCTACCGCAGGGTGCGCATCCCATCGCCGAGCCCAGTCTCCTGGGTCCCGGCTCTGCGGCGCTGACGCGCCTCCGGCCGGGATGACGAGCTTGGAGGAGAACGCCTAGCTCTTGGCGGCGGTGCGCAGGATGAAGCCCAGGATCTCGGCCACGGCGACGTAGAGCGCCTCGGGGATCTCCTCCTCCATCGGGATGGTCGACAGGGCCTGGGCCAGGGCCGGGTTCTCCTCCAGCGGCACGCCGTGCTCGCGGGCGGTCTCGACGATCTTGTCGCCCACCCAGCCTCGGCCGCTGGCGACCACGCGCGGAGCGTCGGGGGCGTCGTAGCGCAGGGCGACGGCGATGCGGGGGCCGGAGACGCGGGTCATGTGGCGCGGTCCACGAAGCGGCCGGGGGCCGGCGGCGCGGCGACCGGCGCGGGCGAGGCGTGGAAGGCCACTTCCGGTTCGAGGGCGGCGTCGCGCAGGGCGGCGTCGAGGATTTCCTGGCCGCCACGCAGCCGGGCCATGGTCTCGGTCCGCTCGGCCCACAGCGACACGCGGGCCCGCTCGCCGGTCAGGGCCAGCTGGGCGTCGATGCGGCCCATGGGCTCGACGTCGAGCGAGAAGCGAACCTTCCAGGTGCGGGCCTCGTCCGGACCGCCGGCGCCCCCGCCGCCTCCGCCGTCGCGGTTGATCTCGAACTGGGCGACGGACGAGCCTTGGGGCGTGGCGAAGGGCACGTCGAACACCCAGCGGGGACCGGCCTTTTCCTCGACGGCGCGGCCATCGAGGGGCTGGGCGGCCCGGGCGGAGTCGGCGCGCTCGGGCAGGGACGCGGCCTGCATCAGTTCCTGCCGCGCCAGGGCGGCGTCGACGCCCTTGGCCAGCTGGTGGGCGACCGTGGCCGGCGGCGCGTCATAGGCCAGGGTCGAGGTCACGGCGGCCTGGGCGACGACCGGCCCGCCGGCGAACGGCGGCGGCGGTCCCTTGCCCGGCGGCGTCAGGGGCGGCTGGGCAAGCGGCTGGCGCACCACCGGTTCCTCGAAGCCAGCGGCGGCCTCCTGGGCCAGGACGAACAGGGCGGCGGCCGGCTGGGCGGCCTGCGGCGGGGTCGGGCGCGGGACGACGGCCGCCAGGAAGCGCGCGATGGGCGTCTCGGCGGCCTCATCGGGCGTCGCCGGGGCGGGAGGCGTCATCTCGGCGTCCACGGGCGTGGAGGCGGTCGATGCGGGGCGAGCCAGCGGCGCGGGCGCCCCCTCCTCCGCGACGGCGGGCTGCCCAGGGGCGGCGGCCGTCTGGATGGTCGAGGTGGAGACCGGGTCGGCCTCGGCCTGGACGGGAACAGGCAAGGCCGATGACGTCGCGACGGCGGCGGAGGTCGAGGCGCCGGGCGACAGCGTCTGAGACGGCGTGGTGGAAGTCGGCGTGGAGGTCGGCGGGGACGACGGCCCGGCCGGGCCGGTCTGGGCGCTCCAGCTGGCGACGGCGGCGCGCAGCACCAGCATGGCGGCCTTGAGGTCTTTCGCGGCAAGGGGCGCGACGAGCGGGGCGGCGCTGGACAACGCCTCCTCGGCCAGGCGCTGCTCCATGAACAGGCCCGAGCGGCTGAACGCCTGGCGGATCTCGCCGGCGGTCACCGCGCCGTCGATCGGCGAGCGCAGGGCCAGCATGTTGGCGGCGGCCTGGCGGACGACGGCGGGGGCGTCGGGCGAGGTCGAGACGCGCTCCAGGTCGGCCAACAGCGGCGCCATGCCGCCCTGGGCGGGCGCGGCGCGGCCGACGAGGTCGGAGACGGCCTTGGCCTGCACCGTGGGGCTGGACAGCAGGATCTCGCGGGCCTGGCCGGTAGCGCCGCCCTTGAGCAGGCTCTCGACGGTGTCGGCGGCTTCGGGCGCGGCCTGGGCGCCGCCCTCGGTCGCGATCCGTCCCAGGGTCTCGGCGGCTTCGGCCAGGGCCTTCTGGGCCAGCATGGCCGGCGGCGGCAGGCCCGGCTGCCCGGTCTGGCCGCCCTGCGAACCGGCGGGCGCGACCGTCGCCGTCGGCATGACCGAGGCGGACGTCGGGACAGCGGGTCCAAGCGGTTGAACCGACACGGCGGGCTCCACGAGCGCGCGATGCGCGCAGGGTTTCCGCAAGATTAATCCACAGGCGTGAAGCGGGTCTTAAGCCCGCCTGGCGGCACGGCTTTCGAGGAAATCGAGCATGGCGTCGGCGGCGGCTTCGGCCGGATCGGGCATGCCGCGACCCAGCTTGTCGAGAGCGGCGTACTGCTCGGCCACCTGACGCTGGCGCAGGGCCGGGTCGTCGAGGCGCCGGGCCAGCTCCGCCGCCAGCCGCTCGCCGGTGCAGTCGTGCTGCAAGAGTTCAGGCGCCACTTCGCGGTCGGCGGCGATATTAAACAGGGTCACCCAGCGCGGGGTCATCAGGCGCTTGAGCAGCGCGTAGCTGATCGCGCCGATCTTGTAGCCGACCACCATCGGCGCGCCGGCCAGGGCCAGCTCGATGGTCACCGTGCCCGAACAGGCCAGGGCCACGGTGGCGGCCTTCATGGCGTCGTCCTTGGCCTGGTCGTCCTCGATGACATGGGCGCGGAACGGCCAGCCGGCGACACGCGCCTTGACGGCGGCGGCGACGGTCGAGGCGGCGGGTACGACGACGTGCAGGCCCGGCCGCTCGGCCTTGAGCAGGCGCACGGCGTCCTCGAAGGCCGGCAGCACGCGCTCGATCTCGGACGGACGGCTGCCGGGCAGGACGGCCAGGATCGAATCGTCGGGACCCGCCCCGATGGCGGCGCGGGCCCGGGCGGCGTCGGCGCCGCTGAAATCGCGGGCCAGGGCCGGATTGCCGACGAAGACGCTGGGCAGGCCGACGGCGTCGAAGAACGGCTTGTCCATCGGCTGGGTGGCCAGCAGCAGGTCGACGGCCTGCGCCAGGGTCGCCGTCCGGCCCGGACGCGAAGCCCAGACCTGCGGCGCGACGTATTTGATCAGGGCGATCGACGGGTCGAGCGCGCGCAGGCGCCTGGCCAGGCGGATGTTGAAGCCCCAGGAGTCGATCAGCACGGCGACGTCGGGCTTTTCGCGCACCGCCACGGCCTCGACGTCCTTCAGGCGACGCAGGACGCGCGGATAGGCCTTCAGCCCCTCGAAGAGGCCCAGGATCGACAGTTCGGCGATGTCGAACGGGCTCTGCACCCCTTCGGCGGCCATGCGCGCGCCGCCGAGACCGACGAAGCGGACCTGGTCGCCCAGCCGCGCCCGCAGGACCCGGGCCAGGCCCGCGCCGAGATTGTCGCCCGAGGCCTCGGCCGCGACCAGCATGACCGTCAACGGTCGAGCGCCGGATACATCGGGGCTCATCAGCCGGGCTCGACGCCGTAGACGAAGAGACCCAGGTCGTCGGCGCAGGCGATGACCTGCTCGCGGTCGACGATCAGCAGGCGTCCGGCCTCGCCGACCACGCCGGCCAGGCCCGCGCGGGCGGCGCGTTGGATGGTGGCGACGCCGATGGTGGGCAGGTCGACCTTGGTTTCCTGGATCGGCTTGGGGGCCTTGGCCAAAACGCCCTTGGGCGCCTCGGGACAGCCGCGGATCGCCTGGGGCAGATCGGCCACCCGACGCAGCATGGCGTCGGTGCCCTCCTGGGCCTCGACGGCCAGGACCAGGCCGTCGCAGACCACGGCCCCCTGCCCCACGTCGAGCCCGCCGATGGCGCGGGCGACGGTCAGGGCGCGGTCGATGTCGGCGCCGTGCTCGGCGCGCGGGGCGTAGCGGCCCAGCGGTCCGGCCGGCAGGGTCATCTCGCCGCGCACCTCGTGGGCGCCCTCGACGACGAAGCCTTCCTTCTCAAACTCGGTCAGCACGCGGCGCAGCAGGGCGTCGTCGCCCTCGCGGGCGGCCTTGATCAGGCCCGGCAGCACCTTCACGCCCCTGAAGTCGGGGATCAGGGCCGAGAAGTCGGGACGATCCACCGTGCCGGCGAAGCAGACGGCCTGGCAGCCCTCTTCCTTCAGCGCCTTGAAGGCCTTGCCGAACTCGGCGATGCCGACCTCGGCGCCGGGGTACTGCTCCAGCGACGGATCGGCGAAACCCTTGACGCGCATGACCGCGAACGGCCGGCCGGCGCGCTCGCAGTGGGCGGCCAGTTCGATCGGCAGGGCCCCGCCGCCGGCGATCAGTCCGAGCTTGCGCAAACCTAGACCTCGCGCTCGGGCAGGCAGAGCGGCCGGTTGCCGTCGTCGCGGATGAACGCGATGATTTCCATCACTTCGGGAATGGAGGCGTAGGTCTCGGCCGCGTCGTCCAGGCGCTCCTGGAAGGTGCCTTCGTCGGCGAACATCATGCGATAGGCCGAGCGCAGGGCGTTGATCGCCTCGCGCGAGAAGCCCCGGCGCTTGAGGCCGACCAGGTTCAGGCCCTCGAGGTGGGCGTGGTTGCCCCACACCGAGCCGTAGGGGATGACGTCCTTGGTCACGGCGGCCAGGCCGCCGATGAAGCTGTAGCGGCCGACGCGCGAGAACTGATGGATGGCCGCCAGGCCGCCGACGAACACGAAGTTGCCGACGTCGACATGGCCGCCCAGGGTCGCGCCCTTGGCCAGCACGACGTTGTCGCCGACCTTGCAGTCGTGGGCCACGTGGGCCTCGGCCATGAAGAAGCCGTCGGCGCCGACGGTGGTCACGCCGCGGCCCGAGGCCGTGCCGGTGTTCATCGTCACCTGCTCGCGGATGACGTTGCGCGGACCGATGACCAGCTCGGTGCGCTCGCCCTTGTAGCCCAGGTGCTGCGGCGGACCGCCCAGGGCCGAGAAGGCGTGGACCACGGTGTCCTCGCCGATGGTGGTGACGCCATCGACCACCACATGCGACAGCAGGCGCACGCGGGCGCCCAGGGTCACGTCGGGGCCGACGATGCAGAACGGCCCGATTTCGACGTCGTCCGCCAGCTTGGCGGCGGCGTCGACGATGGCGGTCGGATGGACTTTGGTCATTTCGTCGGGGTCTCCACGACCATGGCGGCGAACTCGACCTCGGCGGCGACCTTGTCGCCGATCTTGGCCACGCCCTTGAACTTGAAGATGGTCGAGCGCGCGCGCACCACCTCGACCTCCATGCGCAGGACGTCGCCCGGGCGCACGGGGTTGCGGAAGCGGGCGTTGTCGACCGACATGAAGAAGATCGTCTTGCCTTCGGTGTCGACTTCCAGCGACTTGCTCATCAGCACCGCGCCCGTCTGGGCCAGGGCCTCGATGATCAGCACGCCGGGCATCACCGGATTGCCCGGGAAGTGACCCTGGAAGAACGGCTCGTTGACCGTCACGCACTTGATGCCGACGATCGACTGGTGCGGGACGTAGGCTTCGGCGCGATCGACCAGCAGGAACGGATAGCGGTGCGGGATCCGGTTGAGGATCTCGGCGATGTCGATGTGGGTCTGCGGGACCGCGGTTTCGGTCTGGCTCATGCCTCGTCTTTCATCCCCCGACTGCGCGCGCTGCGCGACAGCCATGCCGTTTCCCGCAGCCATCGCTTGATGGGACGCGCGGGAAACCCTGTCCATGTCTCGCCGGCCGGCACGTCCTTGAACACCGAGGCCGAGGCCCCGATGCTGGCGCCGGCGCCGATCGTCAAGTGGTCGGCGACGCCGGCCTTGCCGCCGAAGGCGACGCCGTCGCCGACGACCGTGCTGCCCGACAGCCCGGTATAGGCCGCCAGAAGGCAGTTTCGGCCCAGCTGCACGTTGTGCGCAACGTGGACCAGATTATCGATCTTGGTGTTCTCGCCCACCGTGGTGTCGTCGAACGCGCCGCGGTCGATGCAGCTGTTGGCGCCCAGGGTGACGCCGTCCTGCAGGACCACGCGGCCCAGCTGCGGCAGGTCGACGACGCCCTTGGGGCCGCCGGCCGCGCCGAACCCGGCCTCGCCCACCGCCGAGCCGGCGTGCAGGCTGACGCGGTCGCCGATCAGGGCGAAACCGACCACGGCGTTGGCCCCGATCACGCAGTCGCGGCCGATGGCGACGCCGGGACCGATCACCGCGCCCGGGCCGATCACCGTATTGCGCCCGATGCGCACGTCCTGGCCGATCACCGCGCCGGGCGACAGGCGCACGCCCTCCTCCAGCACGGCGGACGGATGGATGGCGGCCGAGCCCGGCTCATGGCGGCGGGGGCCGTGCAGGCGCGCCGCGGCGGCGGCCCAGGCGGCCTGGGGATGGGGAGTGAGCAGCGCGGCGCAGCCTTCCGGCGCGAGCTCGCGATGCTGCGGCTTCATGAAGATCGCGCCCGCCCTGCAGGCCGACAGGCCGGCGGCCCGGCGCGGATCGGAAAGGAAGGAGACGGCGTCCGGCCCGGCGCCGTCCAGCGGGGCGACGGTGACGATCAGGCGCTCGCCCAGGGCCTTGTCGGCCAACTCCGCGCCGCCGGCCAGGGCCAGATCGGACACGGAAACCGGACCCAGGGTCTCGAAAAAGCGGGGGTCCGGCATGGAAACCTCTCGACGACGGCCGTCCCGGGAATCGCCCGATACGGACGAAGTGTAGGCGGCCCAAAGCCGTCCCGAGTCAATGCCGTAACGGAAGGCGCCCGCCCGGCGACAAGCCGGGCGAGCGCTCCTTTAGTCCTTAGTTCCGCTGCAGTTCGGCGGCCAGTTGGGCGGCTTGCTGCGGGGTCAGCTTGGTGCGTTCCAAGGCCTGGAACGACGCGGCCTTGCCACGGGCGTCCAGCAGGCTGACGACCTGCGGGGTGATGTCCATGGCCGGGTTGAAGATGGCGACGGCGTTGCGCTCGACCAGCAGGCCGCAGGCCTTTTGCTGGTAGGCGGCGATCACGGCCGGCTGCAGTTCCACCTGGTACTGCTGCTGGGCGGTGTTGGCCGTGGCGACCAGTTCCATCTGGGTGTGGGCGGCGTCGCGCTGCAGGGCGCTCTGCTCCAGTTCCAGGTCGGACTTCTGCTTTTCGCGAGCGGTGATGTCGCCGGCCGGGGTCTTGGCGGCGGCGTTGAACGCGTCGATCTTGGTCTGCAGGGCCTTTTCACGGGCGGCCAGCGGCGACTCGGCCGTGGTCTGCAGGGCCTTCAGGCGGGCGTCGAGCGCCTTGCCGGTGGCCGAGGTGCCGCGCACGGCGCCGGCCGAGAACACGCACAGGCTGGGAATGGCCGCGCCGTGGGTGATCGGCGGGGCGGCCGGGGCGGCCGGAGCCTTGGCGAGCGGGGCGGCGGCTTGGGCGAAAGCGCCGGAGGCCACGGCGAACGCGGCCAGACCCGAAGCGGCCGCGACGAAGAACTTGGAGGACATGCTGTCAGAAGCCTTGTGGAGATTAGAAACGGGTTGAAGTGGAGAAGCGGAAGGTTTCCGTCCGGTCGTAGTCTTCCTTTTTCAGGATCTGGCTGATGTCGAACCGGATGGGACCCATGGGCGACTTCCAATCGATGCTGACGCCGGCGGACGCGCGCAGAGCGAGGTTGTCCCGGATATTCGCGTCGAAGACTCCGGTGGAACTTTGGCGATCCACGTCATCCAGCTGACCGGCGGTGCCGAAATCGCTGAACAGGGCGGCCTTGATGCCGTATTGCTCGGGCAGGAAGGTCGGAATGGTCAGTTCCAGCGAGCCGATCGCATAGAGCTTGGCGCCGAGGGCGCTGCTGTCGGTCGAGATGTCGCGCGGGCCGATACCGGCGGTCTCGAAGCCGCGGAAGCTGGAACCGCCCTTGTAGAAGCGGTCGTTGATGCGGACGCTGTCGCCGCCCCAGCCCTCGATGTAGCCGGCCGAACCGGTGGCGCTGAACACGAAGTCCTTGTTGAAGCCCCAGTACCAGCCGCCGTCCATCTCGGTCTTGAGATAGTTCACGTCGCCGCCGAAGCCCGCCAGGTCCTGGTTAAGGTCGGCGAAGAAGCCGCGGGTCGGACGCAGCGGATCGTTCCGCTTGTCGAGGCGCAGGCCGTAGCCGACCAGCGAGGTCATGTAGGCGCCGCGCTGCAGGCAGAGGATCGTCGAGACCGTACCGTTGGCGCAGTAGCTGTCGGCCACGTCCACCTCGTCCTGGCGCAGGGTGTAGCGCAGGCTCATCGAGGTGTTCTGGGTCAGGCCGAAGCCCAAGGTGAAGCCGCCGCCGATCGACTTGGTGTCGTAGGCTGCGAACTCGCTGAGGTCGTAGCGATACGAATAGAGGTTCACGCCGGCGGCCAGGTTGCGGCCCAGGAAGCGCGGCTCGGTGAAGGCGAAGTCGACCTGCTGACGCAGCGAGCCGACCGACACGCGGGCGCGCAGGTTCTGGCCGCGACCGCGGAAGTTCCGCTCGGTGACGCCGACGTCGAGCACCAGCTGGTCGACCGAGCTGTAGCCGGCGCTGAACGACAGTTCGCCGGTCGGCTGCTCTTCGACCTTCACGCGCAGGGCGGTGCGGTCGGGAGCGCTGCTCGGCACTTCCTCGATGTTGACGTCCTTGAAGAAGCCCAGGCGGCGCATGTTGTTGCGCGACCGGTCGACCAGCACGCGGTTGTAGGCGTCGCCTTCGGCGACTTCCATTTCGCGGCGCAGGACGTAGTCGAGGGTGCGGGTGTTGCCGACGATGTCGATGCGATCGACGTAGACGCGCGGGCCTTCACGCACCTGGAACACCACGTCGACCGTCTGGGTCTCGCGGTTGGGCACGTAGCGCGGACGCACATCCACGAAGGCGAAGCCGGCCGCGCCCGCCGCGAAGGTCAGGGCGTCGGTGGCCTGCTCGATGCGCTCGTCCTCATAGATCTGGCCGGTCTTGATCGGCAGGATCTGGGCCAGCAGGTTGCCGTCGAGCTTCTTCAACTCGGTTTCGACGGTGACCTTGCCGAACTTGTACTTGGGGCCTTCGTCCAGCGTGTAGGTGACCGCGAAGCCGTTCTTGTCGGTGGCCAGTTCGGCGGTCGAGGCCACGACGCGGAAGTCGAAATAGCCGCGGTTGCGGTAGTACTTGCGCAGCTGCTCGCGATCGTACTCGATCCGGTCAGGGTCGTAGTTGTCGTTGCTGGTCAGGAACTTGTACCAGTGCGACTCCTTGGTGACGATGACGTCGGAGAGTTCGCTGTCCGAGAATTCCTTGTTGCCCAGGAAATTGACGCCGAGAACGCCGCTCTTGGGGCCTTCGTTGATCTCGAACACCAGGTCGACGCGCTTTTGCGGCAGTTCCACGACCTTGGGGGTCACGGTCGCCGAGATGCGGCCCGAGCGGCGGTAGAGTTCGATGATGCGCTGGACGTCGGCCTGCACCTTGGCGCGGGTGAAGATGCCGCGCGGACGGATCTGGACCTCGTCCTTCAGCTTGTCTTCCTTGAGCGCCGAATTCCCCTCGAAGACCACCTGGTTGATGATCGGGTTCTCGACGACCTTGACCACCAGGTCGCCGCCGACCAGCTCGATCGAGACGTCGGCGAACAGGTCGGTGCGCGCCAGGGTCTTCAGCGCCAGGTCGAGGCGGGCCGGATCGACCGTCTCGCCGGCCTGGATCGGCAGGTAGGACAGCACCGTGCCCGCTTCGATCCGCTCGTTGCCCTGCACGACGATGCGCTGCACCACGCCCGAGGTCTGGGCCTGAGCGAACGCGGCCTGGGGCGCGATCAGGGCGGTGGAGCCGAAGAGGAGTGCAACGCCGGTGGCGAACGCGGCGCTGTGGGCGCGAATTTTGCTCATGGGACCAATCATGGACAGGCGGTCGGGGTTCACGTGAACAGACCGCCGATGAATTTGAACACGTCGAAGCGGTTGAGGTCGTTCCAGGCCGCGAACAGCATGAAACAAAGGATCAAGGCAAGGCCCGCGCGGAAACCGGCGGCCTGGAAGTCGGCGCGCAGAGGGCGCCGGAAGACGGCCTCGTAGGCGTAGAGCAGCAGATGGCCGCCATCGAGCACGGGGATCGGCAGCAGGTTCATGAAACCGATGCTGACCGACAGGCTGGCGATGAACAGCAGCTGGTTGAACAGCAGCCGCAGCATCACGGTGCCGACGTCAGGCGCGCCCTCGACGCTGGCCTTGGTCACCGCGCCGGCCGAGTGGCCGATGCCGATGATGCCGCTGATCTGGTCGGCCGGCAGCTGACCGGTCAGCAGACGGCCCAGGTAGAAGGCGATGGTCTTGAGCATGTCCCAGACCTGGCCGACGGCGTCGGGGATGGCGCTGAGCAGGCTGGACTTCTGCAGGTAGGGACGGCTGCGGCTTTCGAGACCCAGCTGGCCGACCTTCACGCGGCCGCTGAACTGGTCCTTGTGCTCGACCAGGCGCGGGGTGGCGGTCAGCGACACGGTCTGGCCGCCGCGCTCGACGCTGAAGTCGATCGGCAGCTTGGCGCGCAGGGTCACGTAGCGCTGGACCTGCTGGAAGTCCTTCACCTTGCGACCGTCGATGCGGACGATGGTGTCGCCGGGACGGAAGCCCGCCTCGGCGGCGGCGCTGCCCGGCGTCACGGCCGAGATGGTGGCGGGCGACTTCAGGTCGCCGACGACCAGCAGAACGACGGCGAAGATCAGCGTCGCCAGCACGAAGTTGGCGAACGGTCCGGCCGCGGCGATCACAGCGCGCTGCCAGATCGGCTTGAAATGGAAGTACTTGCCCACGGCCGCCGCGCCTTCGCGCTGGGCGATCTCGGCCTTCATGGCGTCGAGGTCGTTCTGGTCGGGCACGCTGGCGGCGTTCTCGTCGCCGGCGAAGCGCACGTAGCCGCCCAGCGGAATCGAGGCGATCCGCCACTCCACGCCGTGCTTGTCGCGCCAGGAAAACAGGGGCGAGCCGAAGCCGATGGAGAAGCGATCGATCGCCACCCCGCAGGCCCGCGCGGCCCAATAGTGTCCGAGCTCGTGCACCGTCACGACGACGGACAGCACGATGATCATCGACACGATCGAGATCAGAACACCGATCATCGGCTTGGAATCAGAGCTCCCCGGTCACTTCACGATAGGCGCTTGTGAGCGACAACCTCGGCCGCAATACGGCGGGCCGAGCCGTCGATCATCATGGCTGTGTCAAGAACGTCACCCGCCGTTACGGCGAGGTCCCCTACCCCATTCATGCGTTCAAGCGTCCCCTCAACCGAGGCGGCAATATCGAGAAAGCCGATCTGCCGGTCAAGGAAAGCCGCGACGGCCACTTCGTTGGCTGCGTTCATCGCCGTCGGCGCGCCCCCGCCGAGGCGCAAAGCCTCGCGCGCGACGCCCAGAAGCGGGAACCGCGCCAGGTCCGGATCCTCGAAGGTCAACTGGGCGTAGGCGCCCAGATCCAGCGGCTTTGCCGGCCAGGCCAGGCGCTCGGGCCAGGAATAGGCGTAGGAGATCGGGCTGCGCATGTCCGGCGGCCCCAGCTGCGCCAGTGTCGAGCCGTCGGTGTACTCCACCAGGCTGTGGATCACCGACTGCGGGTGGATGACGACGCCGATGCGCTCTTCGGGGGTGTCGAAGAGGTAGGAGGCCTCGATCATCTCCAGCCCCTTGTTCATCATCGAGGCGGAATCGACCGAAATCTTCGCCCCCATCGACCAGTTGGGGTGGGCGATGGCCTGTTCGGGCGTGGCGGCCGCCATCTGCTCGCGGGTCCAGGTGCGGAACGGGCCGCCCGAAGCGGTGAGGATCAGGCGGGCGACGCGGTCCAGGCAGGCCGGCTGCAGCACCTGGAAGATGGCCGAGTGCTCGGAATCTACCGGGATCACCGTCCCGCCGGCCGCGCGGGCGATACGCAGCAGCTCAGGCCCGGCGCAGACCAGGCTTTCCTTGTTGGCCAGGGCCACGACCGCGCCGGTGCGGGCGGCCGCCAGGGTGGGCGCCAGGCCCGCCGCGCCGACGATGGCCGACATCACCCAGTCGGCGCCCATGGCGGCGGCCTCGACGACGGCGGCCGGACCGGCGGCGGTCTCGACGCCCGAACCGGCCAGGCGCTCGCGAAGCTCGCCCAGCAGGCGCTCGTCCTCGATCACCGCCAGCTTGGGCCGCCAGTGCAGGGCCTGCTGCGCCAGGCGCTGGACGTTGCGGCCGGCCGCCAGGGCGAGGATCTCGACCGGAACCTTGGACTGTTCGAAGAGATCAAGGGTGGAGACGCCGATCGAACCCGTCGAACCCAGAACCACAACCTTACGGGACGCGGTCAATGGGCCCATCCCCAGTGGTCGATCAGGCGCACGGCGGCCACCACGATGGCCGCGAACATCAGGCCGTCGACGCGATCCAGCAGGCCGCCGTGGCCGGGGATCAGGTCGCCGCTGTCCTTCACGCCGAAGCGGCGCTTGAGCATCGATTCCCAGAGGTCGCCGGCCATGGTGGCCAGGCCGCCCAGCAGGCCGATCAGCGCCGCCGCAGGCCAGACCAGGCGCAGGCTGGCCAGTTCCGACACCGCCACGGCGCCGAGCGTGGCCGCCACGAGGCCGCCGACGAAGCCCGACCAGGTCTTGTTGGGCGAGATCCGGGGCCACAGCTTGGGCCCCTTCAGCACGCTGCCGGTCGCATAGGCGAAAATGTCGGCGAACCAGGTGACGACGAACAGCAGCAGGGTCCACCACAGGCCGTCCGACAGCGAGCGCACCCAGACCATCGCGATGACGGCGGGGGCGATGTAGATCACGCCATAGGCCGCGTCGGCCCGGCGCTCGACCGCGCCGCGCGCGATCAGGCCGGCCAGGAAGGCGCCGGCCAGCACGACGGCCCAGGCGATGAAGAAGTGGCTGAGGAAGGCGGCGATCACCGCCACGGCGCAGAACACCGCGACCACGGCGCCGACCGCGTTGGGGGCCTTGGGCGCGCTGATCTTGCCCCACTCGCGGGCCAGCAGGCCCACGCAGACCAGGGCCAGCGCCAGGAACCAGTAGCCGCCCAGCCAGACGGCGGCCACGACCGTGGGAACGAGCACGGTGGCCGAAGCCACACGCGTCCAGAGATTGCCCCAGTTGAAGCGCTTAGCCGGCGACGGCGACGTCATCGGCCGCAATGCCTCCATAGCGCCGGTCACGGCTACGATATTCCGCGACGGCGGCGGCCAGGTGCTCGGGGCCGTAGTCGGGCCACAGGACGTCCTGGAAGATCAGTTCGGCGTAGGCGCATTCCCACAGCAGGAAGTTGGAGATGCGGTGCTCGCCGCTGGTGCGGACGATGAGGTCCGGCGCGGGCGCGGCCGAGGTCGACAGGAAACCGCCGAACATCTGCTCGTTGAGGTCGGCCGCCCTCGCCTCGCCCCGCTCGACCAGCTCGGCGAAGCGGCGCGCGGCGTCGGTGATGTCGGCCTGGCCGCCGTAGTTGAAGGCCACCTGCAGCAGGAAGCGGTCGTTGCCGGCCGTGCGGCGCTCGGCGCGCTCGATCACCTCGAGCACGTCGGGCGACAGGCCGGTGCGCCGGCCGACGATCCGCACACGGACGCCTTCACGGCTCAGACGCTCGAGGTCCGATTCGACATAGGCCTTGAGCAGGCCCATCAGTTCGGAGACTTCCTGGGCCGGGCGGCGCCAGTTTTCGGTCGAGAAGCCGAACACGGTCAGCACGCCGACGCCGGCCGAAGGCGCGCCCTCGACCGTGCGCTTCAGCGCATTGACGCCGGCCCGATGGCCCAGCGCCCGCGGCATGCCGCGACGCTTGGCCCACCGGCCGTTGCCGTCCATGATGATGGCCGCATGCAAACCCGCGCCGGCCTCGCCCCCCGGGCGCGCGGTCTTGGTCTGCAGGCCGGTCGTCGGCGACATGCGCTCTTAGCCTTCCCTTCTCGTCCCCCAGGCGTCCACCAGAGAGGACGATCAGACCTGCATGATCTCTTGTTCTTTGGTTTTCAAGGCCTCGTCGATGCGCTTGATGGCCTCGTCGGTCAGCTTCTGGACCTCGGTTTCCATCTTCTTGCGGTCATCCTCGTTGATGACGCTGTCCTTCTCGGCCTTCTTCAGATCGTCGTTGGCGTCGCGGCGAACGTTGCGCACGGCGATCTTCTGCTGTTCGGCGTACTTGCCGGCGATCTTGGAGAGGTCCTTGCGGCGCTCCTCGGTCAGCGGCGGGATCGGAATGCGCAGGTTCTGGCCTTCGACCACCGGGTTCAGGCCCAGGCCCGAGGCGCGGATCGCCTTCTCGACCGAGACCACGACGCCGCGGTCCCAGACGCTGACATTGATCTGGCGCGGCTCGGGGACGCTGACCGAAGCCACCGCGTTCAGCGGCGTGGTCGAGCCGTAGGCCTCGACCATCACCTGGTCGAGCAGGCTGGCCGACGCGCGGCCGGTGCGCAGGGAGCCGAACTCGTCCTTCAGGGCGAGCACGGCCTTGTCCATGCGGTCTTTATAGCGGGAAAGGACGGGCTTTTCGGCGGCGGCCATGGCTTGGGCTCTCTTCGCTTGGTAAAATCAGGCGTTGGCGACGACGGTGTGCGTGCCTTGGCCACGCAGCACGTCGAGCAGGTTACCCCGCCCCTTGATCGAAAACACCACGATCGGGATGTTGCTGTCGCGCATGAGGGCGACGGCCGAGGCGTCCATGACGCGCAGGTCCTTGGCCAGCACGTCCATGTAGCTCAGGCGATCGTAGCGCTGGGCGGTCGGATCCTTCTTGGGATCGGCGGTGTAGACGCCGTCGACGCTGGTGCCCTTGAACAGGGCGTCGCACTGCATCTCGGCGGCGCGCAGGGCGGCGGCGGTGTCGGTGGTGAAGAACGGGTTGCCGGTGCCGGCGGCGAAGATCACCACGCGGCCCTTCTCGAGGTGGCGCTGGGCGCGGCGGCGGATGTAGGGCTCGCAGACCGTGGCCATCGGAATGGCCGACTGCACGCGGGTCTCGACGCCGATGCGCTCGAGGGCGTCCTGCATGGCCAGGGCGTTCATGACGGTGGCCAGCATGCCCATGTAGTCGGCGCTGGAGCGCTCCATGCCCTTGGCCGCGCCGGCCATGCCGCGGAAGATGTTGCCGCCGCCGATCACCAGGCACAGCTCGACGCCGGACTTGACGATCTCGGCGATGTCCAGGGCGACGGATTGGACGGTGTTGGTGTCGATCCCGTAGGGCGTATCGCCCATCAGCACTTCGCCGGAAACCTTGAGCAGAAGACGACGGTACGGCTTGGCGGGTGTGGGATCGGACATGGACCGGGCTCTTCCTGAGTCGTCGGCACGCACCATAGTGTGCGTTACACAAAAGTGGGATCGGTTTTGCGCCATCCGGGCGCGACGCCGTTCAAGCGCAAAAAAAGGGCGCGGCGCGCGTTCTATGCGCGCCGCGCCCTTGATTTGATGACAGCCAAAGCAGCGGACATCGCCCGCCGCTTCGCTTGTCTTGGCCGGCCTTTAGGCTTGGCCGGTCATCGAGGCGACTTCGGCGGCGAAGTCGTCCTGCTTCTTTTCCACGCCTTCGCCGAGGGCGAGACGGGTGAAGCCCTTCACGACGATCGGCGCGCCGAGGGTCTTGCCGGTTTCGGCCACCAGCTGCTCGACGGTCTGGTCCGGGTTCATGACGAAGGCTTGCTTCAGCAGCACGACTTCTTCCAGGAACTTGCGGATGCGGCCTTCGATCATCTTCTCGACGACGGCCGCCGGCTTGCCCGATTCCAGGGCCTGCTCGGTGAACACGGCCTTCTCGCGCTCGATGGCGGCCGGGTCCAGATCGTCCGGCGACAGCGACAGCGGGGCGGTCGCGGCGACGTGCATGGCGATCTTGCGGCCCAGCTCGCGCAGGGCGGCCTTGTCGCCGGCCGACTCGAGGGCGACCAGCACGCCGATGCGGCCGAGGTCCGGCGCGGTGGCGTTGTGGATGTACGAGGCGACGACGCCGTTCTCGACCGTCCACTTGGCGGCGCGACGGACCATCATGTTCTCGCCGATCGTGGCGATCAGGTTGGTCAGGTGCTCCTGGGCGGTCTCGCCGCCGGCCAGCTTGGCGGCGCCGATGGCGTCGACCGAACCGTCGGTGCCGAGGGCGGCTTGAGCGATCTGGCGAGCAGCGCCCTGGAACAGGTCGTTGCGCGACACGAAGTCGGTTTCGGCGTTCACTTCGACGGCGGTCGCGGTTTCACCAGCGCCGGCTTCGGCGACGGCGATGGCCACCAGGCCTTCGGCGGCGGCGCGATCGGCCTTCTTGGCGGCCTTGGACAGGCCCTTGGCGCGCAGCCAGTCGATGGACGCTTCGATGTCGCCGTTGTTCTCGGACAGGGCCTTCTTGCAGTCCATCATGCCGACGCCGGACTTTTCGCGCAGTTCCTTGACCAGCGCAGCCGTGATCTCAGCCATGGAAAATCTCCAGATTCAAACGTTTAGCGACCGGGCTTGATAGCCCGGTCGCGTGTCGGTAGCGCGACGGCCGCCCGCCTCCGTCAGGAGAGCCGGCGGCCGAAGAGAAATCAGCCGGCGGTCGGTTCGTCGGCGGCCGGAGCAGCGACTTCTTCAGCAGCAGCTTCCGGAGCGGCCGCTTCGGGAGCGACTTCCGGGGTCAGTTCGCGGGCCAGGGCCGGCTCGATCGGAGCGACCGAAGCGCCCAGGTCGACGCCCGAGGCGGCTTGGCCGGCGGCCAGGCCGTCGAGGACGGCGTCGGCGACCAGGTCGCAGTACAGCTGCAGGGCGCGGGCGGCGTCGTCGTTACCCGGGATCGGGTAGGTGATGCCGTCCGGATCGCAGTTGGTGTCGAGGATGGCGACGACCGGGATGTTCAGCTTGCGGGCTTCCAGGATCGCGATCGCTTCCTTGTTGGTGTCGATCACGAACATGATGTCGGGGATGCCGCCCATGTCCTTGATGCCGCCCAGCGACAGTTCCAGCTTGTCGCGTTCGCGGGTCAGCTGCAGCAGTTCCTTCTTGGAACGGCCCGAACCGTCGCTGCCCAGGACGCCTTCCAGCTCGCGCAGACGAGCGATCGAGCCCGAGACGGTGCGCCAGTTGGTCAGGGTGCCGCCGAGCCAGCGGTGGTTCACGTAGTACTGGGCGCAGCGCTTGGCGGCCGTGGCGACCGGATCCGAAGCCTGGCGCTTGGTGCCGACGAACAGCACGCGGCCACCGGCGGCGGCGACTTCACGGACCTTCACCAGCGCCTGGTGCAGCAGCGGGATGGTCTGCGACAGGTCGATGATGTGGATGTTCGAGCGCGAACCGAAGATGTAGCGGTCCATCTTCGGGTTCCAGCGGTGGGTCTGGTGGCCGAAGTGGGCGCCGGCTTCCAGGAGCTGACGCATGGAGAATTCGGGAAGAGCCATCGGGCCTTAATCCTTTTTCCGGTTGAACCTCCGCGGACACCCCCGCTCCAGACCATTCTGGAGGCGGGACCGGAACGGCGACGTCGGGATGTCTCCCCGGCGCTGCCGAACGTCCGCGTGTGGAATGGCGCGCAGATAGTCGCGAAACGCGCTGAATGCAAGCCTTTACCGACGCTCACCCACCGGCGGAGCCGTTCTTCCCGAACATTCGCGGGGGTGCGCACGCCTCGTCGGACGACGGCGGGCCGCCGATCACCAGGCGCCGAATCGCGGACCGCCCTCCCCGACCGTTGCCGAACACCCGCCGAGAAGGTTGAGTGGACGCCCGCGCCGCATCCGCGCCGTGCGCCCAGCCAGGACCCCGATGCCAGACCTCTCGCGCCTGTCGGACGCCGAACGCCGCGCCCTGCTGCTATTGGCCCGCGGCCACACGGCCAAGAGCGCGGCCGTCGCTCTGGGCGTCAGCGAAGGCGCGGTCAACGAGCGGCTGCGCGAGGCGCGGCGCAAGACCGGCGTCGGCAGCAGCCGCGAACTGGCGCGCCTCGCAGCCGAAGCCGGAGCGGCCGATGGCGCCGCAGATAGAGTCGGCGACAGGGCAGGCGACGAAACCGGCGACGCTCCGGTCGAAGCCGCGCTCGCGGCGCCCCGGGCCGCGCCACAAGAAATTCGGGACGAGAAAATCGGGATGGGCGTGCTCCGCCGGCCGGGCCATGGCGGACGGCGCAACCCCGATCCCCGGGCCGCCTGGCCCCTCCTCGCCGGAGCTTCAGCAATGATCGTCATGGCCGCCTCTATCGGCGTCTTCGCCGCCCTCGCCGTCGCCGACCGGCGCGAACCGCGGCCGCCCGCCCCGCCGCGCGTCGTGGCCCTCTCTCCCACGCCCGGCGCCGTGGTGTCGGCCGGCACTCTGGTCCTGAAGGTCACCTTCGACCAGCCGATGCAGGCGGGCTGGTCGTTCGTCGCCCGGGATCCGGCCAGCTTCCCGACCTGCGCGCCCAGGCCCGCCCAGTCGGCCGACCGGCGCAGCTTCACCCTTTCGTGCACCGTGCAGGCCGGGCGCAGCTACGAGGTGGGCTTCAACAACGACCGCCACCGCAAGTTCGCCTCCGAGGCGGGCGTTCCGGCGACCCCGGCCGTGGTCAGGTTCTCGGCGCGCTAGGGCGGATCGACCTTCATCGGCCCGAACTCATATTCACAGAGCATTCCCGCAAAGGCGGGGATCCAAGCCGAGGCCGTGGATTGCCACCGCGGATCGCTCACGGCCGTGCCTCATCCTGAAATCCAGCCCGGATCGCCGCCTTGGCGGGGAAAGACGGATTTGAAAGTCGCAAGCCGCTGAATGTCGATACGGCCTGGACCGACCTCGAGGACCGTCCCGTCTGGGCAAAGGACAGGGCATCCAGGTCGCGGTAGCGCCTCAGCGGTTCCGTGGGGCGGATCGTGGCAACGCCCAGGCGTCATATGCCCGGCCGCGTGGTCGCCTGGGCCCTCAATGGCGTCTGAACGCCCACGCGATCCGGAGGGGCCGCTAACGGACGAAGGCGCCTGCGCCGCGCCCGATCAAAACCGGAGCTGCCCTAGATCCCGAAAGCTTCCGCCCGCTTGCCCGCTTGCCAAAGCAACTGGCCGAGACCTCGCTGGCACAGCGCGCCTTGCCGCCCCTTCGGATCAGCCGGCGCCTTCCTCAGGTCAGAACGATTTGCCGTCTACCTGCTGCGGCTCCAAGGCGAAGACGTCGACGCCGTCCACGCAGCGGACATTGATCGCCGCCATCTTCGCGCCGTTCGGCGCCTCGCCGCGGGCGAAGGATTCGATGCCGCATTCGGCGCAGAACAGGTGCTGGATCTTGCCGGTGTTGAACCGGTATTCGGTCAGGGCGTCCTCGCCCGAGACCAGGGCGAACTGGTCGATCGGCGCGAAGGCCAGCACCGAGCCCAGCTTGCCGCATCGCGAACAGTTGCAGGTGATGGTCTGCGACAGGTCGGCCTCGACCTCGAAGCGAACCTTGCCGCATTGGCAGCCGCCGGCGTGCCTGGTCATCTCGTCCTCCCTTCGCCGGACCCGGCTCGCGGCCGGCGTCCTCGATCGGGCTCCGCGCCTATTGCGCACGTGAGCCCCAAGTTCGCATCGTATGCCTATCCCGCTAGCCCCGGCCAGCGCGCCGAAAGGCCGCGACAGTCCAGGACCGGGCGGCGACGCTAGATGTCTTCCAGCAGCGCCACGCCCGGCGCGGTCTTCAGCGCCCCGCGCAGCGAGGCGTCGAGGGTGTAGCGGCCCGGCAGCTTCAGCTCGATCTCCCGGCCGCCGCCCAGGGCCGCCACGAAGCTGATCTCGCCGCCCTTCTGGGTCGCCGCCGGCTCGATGCGGCGCTTGAGGGCCTCGATCTCGGTGGCCGAGGGCGACAGGTGCACGCGCAGGCCGGCCACCACGTTCTCGATGGCCTTCTCGATCGGCTCGGCGTCGTCGCCGAAGAACCGCACCTCGCCGTCGCGGGCCTTGGAGCGGACCTTGATGACCACCCCCTTGCCCGGCTCCAGCACGTCGCGGCACTTGCGAAGGGATTCCGGCGGGAACAGCACCTCGTACTCACCGGACGGATCCGACAGCGACACGAAAGCGAAGCGCTCGCCGCTCTGCGAGGCGCGCTCCTGGCGGCGGCGGACGATGCCGCACATCCGCAGGGCCTCGGCGCCGGCCTCGGCCTGGGCCAGGGCCTCGGTCAGCATGACAGTGCGCCGGCGGCGCAGCATGCCGACCATGTCCTCAAGCGGGTGGCCGGTCAGGTAGAAGCCGACGGCCGACAGTTCCTCGTCCAGCAGATCGACCTGGGTCCAGGGCTCGACCTTCTTCAGGCGCGGACGGCTGGCGGCGGCGTCGCCGCCGAACAGGGCGTGCTGGCCGCCCTGGCGGTCGGCGGCGATGCTCTGGCCGTGGGCGATCAGCACATCGGCGTTGGCGAACACCTGGGCGCGGTTCTTGTGCAGCGAGTCGAAGGCCCCGGCCCGGGCCAGGTTTTCGATGGCGCGCTTGTTGACCTGCTTGGGATCGACCCGCTCGACGAAGTCGAAGATGTCGCGGAACGGCCCGCCCTCGTCGCGCACGGCGACCAGGTGCTTCATGGCTTCGAGACCGACGTTGCGCACCGCGCCCAGGGCGTAGAGCACCTCGCCGTTCTCGACCTCGAAGTCGGCGCCCGAGCGGTTGACGTCCGGCGCCCGCACCGTAATCGAGAAGCGGCGGGCGTCCTGGTGAAAGACCGCCAGCTTGTCGGTGTTGGAGATATCGAGGCTCATCGACGCGGCGAGGAACTCGACCGGCGTGTTGGCCTTCAGCCAGGCGGTCTGATAGGCGATCAGGGCGTAGGCGGCGGCGTGGCTCTTGTTGAAGCCGTAGCCGGCGAACTTGGCCACCAGTTCGAAGATCGAGCCCGACTGGTCCTCGGGGACGCCCTTCTCCTTGGCGCCGGAGACGAAACGGATCTTCTGGAGATCCATCTCCTCCTTCTTCTTCTTGCCCATGGCGCGACGCAGCAGGTCGGCCTCGCCCAGGCTGTAGCCGGCCAGGATCTGGGCGATCTGCATCACCTGCTCCTGGTAGACGATGACCCCATAGGTCTCGCGCAGAACGCCTTCCAGCGACGGGTGCAGGGTGTCGACGGGCTTTCGGCCGAATTTGCAGTCGACGAAGGTGTCGATGTTGTCCATCGGGCCCGGGCGATAGAGCGAGATCAGCGCGGTGATCTCCTCGATCGAGCCGCAGCGCATCTTGCGCAGGGTGTCGCGCATGCCCTGGCTTTCGAGTTGGAACACCCCGACCGTCTGGCCCGAGGCGAGCAGCTCGTAGCTCTTCGTATCGTCGAACGGCAGGCGGCCCAGATCGACCTCCATGCCGCGCTTGCGCAGGTGCTTCACCGCCCGGTCGAGCACGGTCAGGGTCTTCAGGCCCAGGAAGTCGAACTTCACCAGGCCCGCGCTCTCGACCCACTTCATGTTGAACTGGGTGGCGGGGAAATCCGAACGCGGATCCTTGTAGAGCGGGGTCAGCTGGGTCAGCGGCCGGTCGCCGATGACCACGCCGGCGGCGTGGGTCGAGGCGTTGCGGAACAGGCCTTCCAGCTGCAGGGCCACGTCCAGGCAGTTGGAGACGTTGGCGTCCTCGTTCTTGGCCTGCTTGAGGCGCGGCTCGATGTCGATGGCCTGGGCCAGGGTCACCGGCGCGGCCGGGTTGTTGGGAACCATCTTGCAGAGACGGTCGACCAGGCCCAACGGCAGCTGCATCACCCGGCCGACGTCGCGCAGCACGGCCCGCGCCTGAAGCGAACCGAAGGTGATGATCTGGGCGACGCGGTCGCGGCCGTACTTGTCCTGGACGTAGGCGATGACCTCTTCGCGCCGCTCCTGGCAGAAGTCGACGTCGAAGTCGGGCATGGAGACCCGCTCGGGATTGAGGAAGCGCTCGAACAGCAGGCCAAAGCGCAGCGGATCGAGGTCAGTGATGGTCAGCACCCAGGCGACCAGCGAACCGGCGCCCGAACCCCGCCCCGGACCGACCGGAATGCCGTGGTCCTTGCCCCACTTGATGAAGTCGGAAACGATCAGGAAGTAGCCGGGGAAGCCCATCTTGACGATGATGCCCAGCTCGAAGTCGAGCCGCTCCCAGTAGACGTGCTCTTCCATCGCCAGGGTCAGGCCGTCGAGGCGCTTGCGCAGGCCCTCGCGGGCCTGGTGGGCCAGTTCCTCGGCTTCGTTGCGGCCGTCGCCGGTGGGGAAGCTGGGCAGGATCGGGTCGCGCTTCTTGACCATGAAGGCGCAGCGTCGGGCGATGTCGAGGGTGTTGTCGCAGGCCTCGGGCAGGTCGGCGAACAGCTTGCGCATCTCGTCGGCCGGCTTGAACCAGTGCTCGGGCGTCACCCGCCGCCGCTCGTCCTGGCCGACGAACGAGCCGTCGGCGATGCACAGCAGCGCGTCGTGCGCGTCGTAGAGTTCGGGCTTGGCGTAGTAGCAGTCGTTGGTGGCGACGAGCGCCGCGTCGTTGTCGTAGGCCCAGTCGACCAGTCCCGGCTCGGCGGCCGCCTGCTGCGGCAGGCCGTGGCGTTGAAGCTCGACATAGAAGCGGTCGCCGAACACCCGCTGCATCTCGGCCAGGGCCGCATGCCCCTCGGCCGTCTTGCCGGCCGCCAGCAGCGAGTCCACCGGACCGTCGGTTCCGCCCGACAGCAGGATAAGCCCTTCGGCGTGCTCGACCACCTTGGCCCAGGGCACGACGGGTTCGGCCAGTTCGCCGCTTTCCAGATAGGCCAGGGACGACAGCTCCGAGAGGTTCAGATAGCCCCTCTCGTTCTGCACCAGCAGGGTGATCGTCGGCTCACGCGCCCAGCGCTCGGACGGCTTGGCGCCGATGCCGTTGACCGGCAGGGCGCAGCCGATAAGCGGCTGGACCCCGTTGTCCTTGGCGTAGACGGAGAATTCCAGGGCCCCGAACAGATTGGCCCGGTCGGTGATCCCCACGGCCGGCATGCCGCCGGCGGCGGTCATGCCTGGAATCTTGTCGGCCTTGATGGCCCCTTCCAGCAGCGAATAGGCCGATCGGACGCGGAGGTGGACGAAACCCTGACCTTCCACACCCGACATGACCATGACCTCGCTGTTTCTCGACTCAGGCCACCAACTGGGCGACCGAACACATCATCCAGACGAAGCCGGCGACAGATACAAGCGCCAAAGACTCACGCGCGATCCGGACCATAACATCCCTCCACAGCTCGTTGGCCAGTTGCCTTTTTGTTCTCTATTCCCCTTTCGTTCTCACCGCAATAGTCCACAGGCAAATTGCGAGCTTTTTTGCCGCGTGGGGTTGATCGTCGCGCCTCAACCTTCCGGCTATGGCCATGCCGGCTGGAACACGGCAGAAGCCGTTTCATGCGCCTGATCATCGACACCGACACCGCCGGGGACGACGTCTTCTCCCTGATGCTCGCCCTGCGCCGACCGGGCGTGACCGTCGAGGCGGTCACCATCAGCCACGGCAATGTCGGCTTCGAGCAGCACGCCGAGAACGCCCTGGTCACGCTGGAGGCCTGCGAGGCGGCCGGCGTTCCGGTCTATCTGGGCGCCGGCAAGCCGTTCAGCCGCGTTCCGCTGGACGCGGCCTATGTGTTCGGGGCCGACGGCATGAGCGACGCGGCGTTCCCGAAGACCCCCCAGCGCCCCTCGCCCGGCCACGCGGCCGACGAGATCGTGCGGCGGGTGATGGAAGCGCCCGGCGAGATCACCCTGCTGGCCCAGGCGCCGCTGACCAACATCGCCCTGGCGGTGCTGCGCGAGCCGCGCATCGCCCAGGCCGCCAAGGCCCTGTGGGTGATGGGCGGCACGGACAACGGCGTCGGCAACGTCACGCCGGCGGCCGAGTACAACTTCTATGTCGATCCGGAGGCGGCCAAGATCGTCGTCAACGCCGGCTTCGACCTGCACGTGGTGACCTGGACCGAAACCCTGCGCGACGGCCTGCTGACCACGGCGCAGCTAGCCGAACTGGATGCGATCGGCACGCCGCGCGCCAGGTTCTTCACCAAGGTCAACGAAGCCTCGCTGGCCTTCGCCCGCGACACCGAGGGCCTGGACGGCAGCCTGCACCCCGACGCCCTGACCTGCGCGGCCATGCTGGACGAGGCCCTGGTGCTGGAGGCCGAGCGCTGCGTCATCGACGTCGAGACCATGGGCGAGCTGACGCGCGGCTATCTCAGCGTCTCGCACTCGATCCTGCCGGACATCGAGATCGCCGATCCGACCCTCAAGCGCCGCGAACCCAACGCCCGGGTGATCAAGAAGATCGACCAGGCGGGGTTCTTCAACGCGATGCGCGAGGCGCTGCTCTAGCTCCTAGAACGTCTGCGGCTCCAGGTGGCCGTCGCGCAGGGCGAAGACGCGGTCCATGTAGCGGGCCAGTTCCATGTTGTGGGTGGCGATCAGGGCGGCGACGCCCTGGCCGCGCGCCAGGTCGTAGAGCGCCTGGAAGGTGGCCGCCGAGGTGCCAGGATCCAGGTTGCCCGTCGGCTCGTCGGCCAGCAGCAGCTTGGGCGAATTGGCCAGGGCGCGGGCGATGGCCACGCGCTGCTGCTCGCCGCCCGACATCTGGCCGGGCTGGTGATCGACACGGGCCGCCAGACCCAGCTGGCTGAGAAGAGCCACGGCCTGCTCGCGAGCCTCGCCGCGACGGCGGCCGGCGATCATCAGCGGCAGCTCCACGTTCTCGGCCGCCGTGAACTCGGGCAGCAGGTGGTGGAACTGGTAGACGAAGCCGACGGTCGACAGCCGCACCTTGGTGCGCTGGCGCTCGGAGAGCTTGGAGCAGTCCTTGCCGTCGACGGCGATGACGCCGGCGTCGGGGCGCTCCAGCAGGCCCGCGGCGTGCAGCAGCGACGACTTGCCCGAGCCCGACGGGCCGATCAGCCCGACCACTTCGCCGGGATAGACGTCGAGATCGACGCCCCGCAGCACGGTCAGCTTGCCCGCCTCGGTGACATAGGTGCGCTCGACGCCGCGCAGGGCCAGGACCGGACTACTCATAGCGAAGAGCCTCAACGGGATCGAGGCGCGAGGCCCGCAGCGCCGGCGGCAGGGTCGCCAGCACGCTCATCAGGGTGGAGATCGAGACCACGCCGGCCACCTCGGCCCAGTCGATCTTGGCCGGGATGTGGGCCAGGAAATAGATGTCGGCGCTGAACACCGCCGTGCCGGTGGCCCATTCGACGAAGTTCTGGATGGCGGTGATGTTGGCGCAGAACAGCGTGCCCAGCAGCAGGCCCGCCAGGGTGCCGGCCACGCCGATCGAGGCGCCGGCCATGATGAAGATGCGCAGGATCGAGGACTGGCTGGCCCCCATGGTGCGCAGGATGGCGATGTCGCGGCCCTTGTTCTTCACCAGCATGACGAGACCGGAGATGATGTTCAGCGTGGCGATGGCGACGATGAAGAACAGGATCAGGCGCATGACCTTGCGCTCGACCTGCAGCGCGTTGAAGTAGCTGCTGTTCTTGTCCATCCAGTCGGTGATGAAGGCGCCGGGGCCGACGGCCTGCTCGATGGTGGCCTTGGACTGCTTGGCGCTGTCGGGGTCGCTGAGCTTGACCTCGACATAGTCGATGGACGTGTCGCGGCCGAAGAACAGCTGGGCCTGGGCCAGCGGCATCATCACGTAGGCTTCGTCGAACTGGCTCATGCCGACGCTGAAGACCCCGCCGACGATGTAGTCCTTCTCGCGGGTCGAGGTTCCGAAGGCCGTGGCCGGACCCGACGGAGAGATCAGGGTGATCGGGTCGCCGACCGAGAGGCCCAGGTTGCGGGCCATGCGGTCGCCGATCAGCACCATGTCGCCGCCGTACTCGCCCTCGCCGTAGCCCTTCAGCGAGCCCTGCTTGATGTTGTCGGAGATCAGCTTCATGCCGCGCAGGTCGGCCGGGTTGACGCCCCGGACGATGGCCCCGGTCACCTGGTTTGGACCGATGACCATGGCCTGGGCCTCGACAAGGGGCGCAGCCTGTATGACGCCGGGCACGGCCTTGATGCGGGCGATGACGCCCTCACGATCCGGACCGTTGACCAGAGGTCCCTGGGCGTAGATGTGGCCGTTGAAGCCGAGCAGCCGGCCGAGCAGTTCGGAGCGGAAGCCGTTCATGACGCTCATCACGGTGATGAGGGCGAAGACCGCCAGCATCACCGCGCTGAACGAGATCACCGAGATCAGGGCGACGCCGCCGTTCTTGCGCTTGGTGCGCAGGTAACGCCAGGCGACCGTCCGTTCCCAGGTTCCGAAAGGCCCCGCGCCGATAGCCATCAGGCGGCCTTGCCGGTCAGGCGGGCCAGGACCGCGTCGAGCGGCTCGGACACGCGCTCGCCGGTCTTGCGGTTCTTCAGCTCGACCACGCCCTCGGCCACGCCCTTGGGACCGACGATCAGCTGCCAGGGCAGGCCGATCAGGTCCATGGTGGCGAACTTGGCGCCGCCGCGAGCGTCGGTGTCGTCATAGAGCACGTCGACGCCGGCCGCCTGCAGGGCCTTGTAGGCCGCATCGCAGGCGCCGTCGCAGGCCGTGTCGCCCTGGCGCATGTTGACGATGCCCACGTGGTAGGGCGCGACGCTTTCCGGCCAGATGATGCCGCCGTCGTCGTGGCTGGCCTCGATGATCGCGCCCAGCAGGCGCGAGACGCCGACGCCGTAGCTGCCCATCTGGACCGGCACTTCCTTGCCGTCGGGCCCCATGACCAGGGCCTTCATCGGCTCGGAATACTTCGTGCCGAACGAGAAGATGTGGCCGACCTCGATGCCGCGGGCCGACAGGCGGTCGCCCTCGGGGATCGCGTCGAAGGCGGCTTCGTCGTGCATTTCCTCGGTGGCGGCGTACAGCGCGGTGCGCTGGTCGACCAGCGGCTGCAGGTCGCCGTACCATTCGACGTCCGGACCGGGCGCGGCCATCTCGACCAGATCCTTGTGGCAGAAGACGGCGCTTTCGCCGGTCTCGGCCAGGACGATGAACTCGTGGCTGAGGTCGCCGCCGATCGGGCCGGTGTCGGCGCGCATCGGCACGGCCTTCAGGCCCATGCGCGAGAAGAGGTTCAGGTAGGCCACGAACATGCGGTTGTACGACTTGCGCGCGCCCTCGGCGTCGAGGTCGAAGCTGTAGGCGTCCTTCATCAGGAACTCACGGCCGCGCATGACGCCGAAGCGCGGGCGGCGCTCGTCGCGGAACTTCCACTGCACATGGTAGAGGTTCTTGGGCAGGTCCTTGTAGGACCGCACCGAGCCGCGGAAGATCTCGGTGACCATTTCCTCGTTGGTGGGCCCGTACAGCAGCTCGCGCTCGTGGCGGTCGGTGATGCGCAGCATCTCCGGGCCGTAGGCGTCGTAGCGGCCCGACTCGCGCCACAGGTCGGCCAGTTGCAGGGTCGGCATCAAGAGCTCGATGGCGCCCGCGCGATCCATCTCCTCACGGACGATCTGCTCGATCTTGTTGAGCACCCGCAGACCCAGCGGCAGCCAGGCGTAGATGCCCGCGGCCTCCTGGCGGATCATGCCCGCGCGCAGCATCAGCTGGTGGGACGCGATCTGGGCGTCGGAGGGAGCTTCTTTCAGAACGGGCAGGAAGTAGCGCGACAGGCGCATGGACGGAACGTCTCCGGGGGAATTCGAGGCGTTGAGATAGCCGGTCGCCGTTCAGCTTGGCAACGCGCGCGGCGAAAAGATGACGTTTTGAGTGTCGGGAGCGTCTGATGGCCAAAGAAAGGAGGGCGGCGAAACCGCGCTCACTTTCGCCTGACGCCCTCGAGCTAGGCTAAACGAAAAGAAGGCCGCGCGGTTCACTCGCGCGGCCATCAAGTTCATCGTCGGGGAAGACGCCACAGAGCAAGGCCGAACCCGGCCTCGTCATGACAATCTAGGCCCGCCGAACGACTGTTGGGGCATCCGATTGCCGCCAAGTGGGCAAGTCGGCCTGTTTCGCCCAACCGATGGGCGTTTGACGGGCAGAAGGCCAGCGCCCGCCCAAGGCTTGGGCGCCGGGCCCCGTTCTGCAAATTTTTCAGTAGGTGGACGGGAGGTCCGGCAGACTCACCAGCTGGAACTTCACCACCAGCCAGAACACGACGAACACCACGACCGAGATCCAGGTGGTGGTGAAGAACTTACGCTTCAGGTTCGGGTTCACCGGCGCGCCGGGATCCGCGCCCGGCGGCGGCTCGATTCCCAGCTCGTGATAGCTGCGCGTGCCGATCGGCAGCACGGCGAACAGCACCGTCCACCAGATGGTCAGGAAGATCGCGACGCCGGTGATCGGACCCATCAGTGGTGCGCGTCCTTGGGGCTTTCCATCAATTCCACGAGCAGGCCGCCCATGTCCTTGGGGTGAACGAAGATGATCAGCGTTCCGTGGGCGCCGATCCGAGGCTCGCCTAGCACGGTCGCGCCCTTGGCGACCAGAGAATCGCGCGCCTCGTAGATGTTCTCGACCTCGAAGCAGATGTGGTGCTGGCCGCCCTTGGGGTTCTTGGCGAGAAAGCCGTGGATCGGCGAGTTCTCACCATAGGGCTCGATCAGCTCGATCTGGCTGTTGGGCAGGTTGACGAAGCAGACCCAGACGCCCTGCTCGGGCATGGCCCACTTGTCGGTGACCGAGGTGGCGCCGAGTAGTTCGCGATACATCTTCACCGACTCGTCGATGGACGGGGTGGCGACGCCGACGTGGTTGAGCCTGCCGATCATGGTGCGGGGTCCTGGCTTTAGCGGAGATCTTGCCTCCACTAACCGCGCCTCCGCTCACGGCAGTCAAGCCGTGCGAGCGCCCTTCAGCCAGTGGAAGCGGACAGGCATGACCTGGATCAGGAAGAAGCCCAGCACGAAGCCGCCGAGGTGGGCCTGCCAGGCCACGCCGGCGCCGCCGCCGGACAGCGCGCCGTAGCCGGCGGCGCCTCCGAGCACGACGAGGTTGGAGATCAGGGCCGACCCGACCTGCCGCAGCACCGACGGCGCGAAGATCGGCGCCAGCTTCGCCTCGCCGGGCGCGCCCAGCCGCGCGACCGCGCCCCACAGGCCGAATATCGCTCCCGAGGCGCCGACCACCAGCAGGCGGTCCGCCCCCAGCAGAATGAAGGCCCCTGCCCCGGCCAGGCCGCAGGCGAGGTAGAAGAGGAAGAACAGCACCCCGCCCAGCGCGTCGCGGCCGAACCGCTGGGCAATGGCCGGGCCGAGCGCGACCAGCGCGCCGCTGTTGAACACGATGTGCAACCAGCCCCAGGGCTGACCCCAGCTCATGTGCATGAACATGTGGGTCAGCGGCGTCCACCAGAGGCCCTGGAAGACGCCGGGCTTCCATAGCCCGCCGAGCACGAAGATCGTCTCCCCGTCCCCCAGCAGCTCGAAAGCCGACTGGGCCAGGAAGACGATCCAGATCAGCGCCAGGACCACTATCACCGGCCAGGCCTCGAACCAGAGGATCGCGGGGCTGCGGCCGAACAGGCCCTCGCGCCGGGGCGCGGGGACCTCCTCGGTCAGGGTCGGATCCTCCGGCGTCGTCATGCTAGAGGCGCAGGACGGTCGTCTCGACGACCGGCTTGCGTTCCCAGATGCGGAAGGCGGCCTTCTTCACCGCGCGCGAGATGGCGTTCTCGATGGTCTCGTCGATCTCGCGGTCGTCGCCCGACAGGCGCTTGAAGGCCTCTTCGGCCTCTTCCGCCAGGTCGTCCAGCGCCTCGTCGAGGGGATATTCCTCGTCGCCGGCCAGGCCCAGGCCGCGAACCTGCGGACCCGAGACGACCTTGTTGCGGCCGTCGAGCACGATCGACACGGCAAGCACGCCGTTGAACGCCGCGTGGCGACGCTCGCGCAAGGCCTCGCCGTTCTCGGGCGTCACGACGCCGCCGTCGACGTAGAGACGGCCGGCCGGCACTTCGTCGATGATCTCCGGATGGCCCGGAGCCAGGCGCACCATGTCGCCGTTGCGCGGGCTGACGGCTTGCGGGACCTGCAGGTCCCTGGCGAAAGCCGCGTGCTCGAGCAGGTGGCGGCGCTCGCCGTGGGTCGGCACCGCAATCTGCGGCCGGGCCCACTGGTACATCTGCTTCAGTTCGTCACGGCACGGGTGGCCGGAGACGTGAATGCCAGGGGTGTCGCGCTCGGTGTGCAGGCGCACGCCGCGGTCGGCCAGCTTGTTCTGCAGGTTGCGGATCGGGATCTCGTTGCCCGGGATCACGCGCGAGCTGAACACCACATGGTCGCCCGAGGAGAGCTTGACGTGGGGGTGGTTGCCCTCGGCGATGCGGGCCAGGGCCGCCCTCGCCTCGCCCTGGCTGCCGGTGCAGAGATAGAGGATCTCGTTCTCCGGCATGTGCTTGGCCTGGTCGTCGTTGACGAACGGCTCCAGGCCGTCGAGCAGCCCGACCGAGCGGGCCGCGGCGGCCATGCGGTGCATCGAGCGGCCGGCCAGGCAGACCTTGCGGCCGGCGGCCTGGGCGGCGCGGATGACGGTGTCCATGCGCGCCACGTTCGAGGCGAAGCAGGCCACGGCGATCTTGCCGGTCAGGCTGGCGATCAGCTTGTTCATCTCGACGCGGACATCGGCTTCCGAGCCGGCGGTGCCCTCGACGAAGACGTTGGTGCTGTCGCAGACCATGGCCAGCACGCCCTCGTCGCCGAGGCGGCGCAGGGCGTCGACATCGGTGGCCGCGCCGAGCTGGGGATCCGGATCGATCTTCCAGTCGCCAGTGTGCAGGATGGTGCCCAGCGGGGTCTTGATCGCCAGGCCGTTGGGCTCGGGGATCGAGTGGGTCAGCGTCACCATTTCCAGGTGGAACGGCCCCAGGTCGAAGCTGCCGCTCAGCGGCACTTCGTGGATCTCGACCTCGTCCAGCAGGTTGGCGTCGCGCAGCTTCTCGCGCAGCAGGAAGGCGGTGAACGGCGTGGCGTAGACCGGGGCCTTCAGCTGCGGCCACAGCCAGGCGACGGCGCCCAGGTGGTCTTCGTGGGCGTGGGTCAGCACGATGCCCAGAATGTCCTTGGCGTAGGGGACGATATATTCCGGGTCGGGCAGGATGATCTCGACGCCCGGCGTGGTCTGGTCGCCGAAGGTCACGCCCAGATCGACGACGATCCACTTGCGATCGTGCGCCGGGCCAAAGCCATACAGGTTGAAGTTCATGCCGATCTCGTTCGACCCGCCCAGGGGCAGGAAGACGAGTTCGTCGTCAGGGTGCTTTTTCATTCGTTCTCTAGGTGGGTATTGCGGCGATGAATTTCGAGGAGACCACGAATGGTCAGATCAGGGTCGAAGTGGTCGATGCTGTCGGTGGCGCCCTCGAATAGCGAGGCGACGCCGCCGGTGGCGACCACGGTCAGGGGTTCGCCGCGCTCGGCCTTGATGCGCGCGACCAGCCCTTCGATGAGTGAGATATAGCCCCAGAACACGCCCGATTGCATGGCGCTCACCGTGTCGGTGCCCACGACGCGATTACGGGCGGGACGCTGGATGGCGATGCGGGGCAGCTTGGCGGCCGCTTCGTGCAGCGCCTGCATGGAAAGATTGATGCCCGGGGCGATGATGCCGCCCTCGAAGGCGCCGTCGGCGCCCACCACGTCGAAGGTGGTGGCCGTGCCGCTGTCGATGACGATCAGCGGCCCCTTGTAGGCCATGCTGGCGCCCACGGCGTTGACCAGACGGTCGGCGCCGGCTTCGCTGGGCTTGTCGATGCGGACGTCGACGCCCAGCTTGGCGTTCTCGCCGATCACCAACGGCTCGACGTTCAGATAGCGGCGCGACAGGTTGCGCAGGTTGAACAGCGACTGGGGCACGACGCTGGAGATGATGCAGGCGTCCAGCGCCCGAAAGCCCAGGCCCTGCATCGACATCAGCTGCGACAGCCAGACCACGTATTCGTCGGCGGTGCGGGTGCTCTCGGTCGCCGCGCGCCACTGGGCGATCCACGACTGGCCGTCGTGGATGGCGAACATGGTGTTGGTGTTGCCCTGTTCGATGGCCAGCAGCATCAGGGATTTCCTCCGAAGAAGACGTCGCCGGCGGTGATCCGGCGCAGTTGGCCGTCGGCCAGGCGCAGGCGCAAGGCGCCGTCGGCGTCGAGACCCTCGGCGATCCCCTCGATCGTCTCGGTCGAGAGCCGCGCGGTGCAGGACTCGCCCAGGCCGTGGGCCTTGGCGGTCCAGGCGTCGGCGATGGCGGGGAAGCCCAGCCGCGTCCAGACGTCGAGCCAGCGGGCGAAGGCCGGGGCCAGGATCCCGATCGCCTCGACGGGCGACGGCGGCGGCTCGGCCCGCCAGGTCGGCAGGGCCGTGGCCGGACGCTCGCTGTCGATGGGCTTGCGGGCGAGATTGACGCCGATCCCGACGGCCAGCCACAGGCCGCCGGCGGGGCTCTTGCCGGACTCGACGAGGATGCCGCTGATCTTCAGCCCGCCGACCATCGGGTCATTGGGCCATTTCAGGCTGACCAGCCGCTCGGCGACATAGGCGCACAGCAGGTCGGCGACGGCCAGGGCCGCCACGAACGAGATCTGCGCAGCCTCGGCGGGCGGCTTGTCGGTGGTGATCAGGAGGGTGGCGGCCAGGTTGCCGTCGCCGGTTTCCCAGGCGCGGCCCCGGCGACCGCGGCCCGCGGTCTGCCGCAGGCCCACGATCCAGACCGGGCCCGCCTGCCCCGCTTCCGCGCGGCGGCGAGCCTCGGCGTTGGTCGAGTCGATCTCGTCGAGAACGACGACGGGCGGCCCCTCGGCGGACGCGCCCGTCACGTCACGCGTGGCCAAAGGCCGCCGCGGCCGCCTTGGCGGCCGGGTCGAGCCAGACCAGGGCGATCAGGACGATCGGGAACGAGAACAGGGCCGCGGCGAAGCCGATCGCGCGAGCGGTCGGCTGCGGCTTGTCCACCGCGCTGGTCGGCGCGTCGAACCACATCGTCTTGATCAGACGCAGGTAATAGAAGGCGGCCACGACGCTGCCGACCAGGCCGATGACGGCGGCCCACTGCAGCGGCACGTCGCCCGAGCCCATGGCGGCCTTGAAGACGTAGAACTTGGCCCAGAAGCCCGAGAACGGCGGCAGGCCCAGGGCCGACAGCGAGAACGCGGTCATGGCCAGGGCGACGCCCGGACGTTCCTTCACCAGGCCGGCCATGTCCTCGATGGTCTCCATCGGCTTGCCGTCGCGGGTCAGCGCCTGCAGGCAGGCGAAGAAGCCGGTGACGTCCACCATGTAGAGCACCATGAACACCAGCATCGAATGCAGGCCCACCTCGCCGCCGGTGGCGACGCCCAGCAGGGCGTAGCCGACGTTGGCGATCGAGGAATAGGCCCACAGGCGCTTGAGGTTGCTCTGTGCGAGACCGGCGAAGGCGCCGACGAACACCGACAGCAGGGCCGCGATGATCAGCACCTGGCGCCATTGGGCCACGGCGTCCGGGAAGGCGTCGCCCAGCACGCGGGCGAACATCATCATGGCGGCCAGCTTCGGCGCGGCGGCGAAGAAGCCGACGACCGGGGTCGGGGCGCCTTCGTAGACGTCCGGGGTCCACATGTGGAACGGCGCGGCCGAGACCTTGAACGCCAGGCCGCAGATCACGAAGATCAGGCCGAACAGCAGGCCCACGCCATGGGCGCCGTGCGAGGCCGCGGCGATGTCGACGAAGCGGGTCGAGCCCGAGAAGCCGTAGATCAGCGAGGCGCCGTACAGCAGGATGCCCGACGACAGCGCGCCCAGCACGAAGTACTTCAGGCCCGCTTCCGAAGCCTTGGCGTCGTCGCGGCGGAAGGCCGCCAGGACGTACAGGGCCAGCGATTGCAGCTCGACGCCGATATAGAGGCTGATGAGGTCGCCGGCCGAGGCCGTGATGCCCATGCCCAGCGCCGCCAGGATCACCAGGACCGGGAACTCGAACTTCTGGTCGCCGCGGGCGGCCAGCCAGCGGTCGCCCAGCACGATGGCCAGGGCGCTGAACAGGAAGATCGCGACCTTGGCGTAGGTGGCGGCGGCGTCGGCCGAATAGACGCCGTTGAAGGCGTCGCCGCGCGGTCCGTGGATCGCGAAGGCGGCGGCGACCACCAGGGCCAGCACCGAGGCGCCCGTGAAGACCGGCGTGGTCTTCTTGGAGAAGGCGCCCCAGACCAGCAGCAGCAGGGCCGAAATCGCCAGGACGACTTCAGGCAGGACGAGGGAGAAGTTGGCGGAGAACGTCATGGGATCCCTCACCCGCCCACGGCGGCGCGCCAGGCGCCGACGAGCCCGTCGACGGACGACGCGGTCAGGTTGAACACAAGATTAGGATAGATGCCGAGGACCAGGGTCATGATGATCAGCGGCGCGAAGAGCAGGATTTCCCGCGCGTCGAGGTCCTTGATCGTCTTCAGTTCGGGGTTGGTGATCTCCCCGTACATGACCCGGCGATACAGCGTCAGGGCGTACATGGCCGACAGGATAACGCCGGTGGCCGAGACGATCGCCGTCCAGGTCGAGGCCTTGTAGACGCCCGTCATGGTCAGGATTTCGCCGACGAAGCCCGAGGTGCCGGGCAGGCCGACGTTACCCATCGTGAACAGCAGGAACACGAAGGCGTAGTGCGGCATGCGGTTGGTGAGGCCGCCGTAGAAGGCGATCTCGCGGGTGTGCATACGGTCGTAGACCACGCCGACGCAGAGGAAGAGCGCGCCGGAGATCACCCCGTGGCTGATCATCTGGAACAGGGCGCCCTGCTCGCCGGCGGCGTTGCCCGAGAAGATGCCCATGGTCACGAAGCCCATGTGGGCGACCGACGAGTAGGCGATCAGCTTCTTGATGTCGGTCTGACGGAAGGCGACCAGCGAGGTGTAGACGATAGCGATGCCCGACAGGGCGAAAACCAGCGGCTGGAACATCTCCGAGGCGTTCGGGAACATCGGGATGCTGAAGCGCATGAAGCCGTAGCCGCCCATCTTCAGCAGGATGCCGGCCAGGATGACCGAACCCGCCGTCGGGGCTTCCACGTGGGCGTCAGGCAGCCAGGTGTGCACCGGCCACATCGGCATCTTCACCGCGAACGAGGCGAAGAAGGCCAGCCACAGCCAGGTCTGGAGCCACGGCGCGAACTTGTAGGTCATGAGCTCGGGGATCGACGAGGTGCCGGCGATCGAGATCATGGCCAGGATGGCCGCCAGCATCAGCACCGAGCCGAGCAGCGTGTAGAGGAAGAACTTGTAGGCCGCGTAGATCCGGCGCTTGCCGCCCCAGATGCCGATGATCAGGAACATCGGCACCAGGCCCCCTTCGAAGAAGAGGTAGAACAGCACCAGGTCCAGCGCGCAGAACACGCCGATCACCAGGGTCTCGAGGACCAGGAAGGCGATCAGGTATTCGACGACGCGCTTTTCCACCGACTTCCAGCTGGCCACGATGCAGATCGGCAGCAGGAAGGCGGTCAGCAGGACGAGCAGCACCGAGATGCCGTCGATGCCCATGCGGTAATGCAGGCCGCCGAACCAGGCGATGTCTTCCACGAACTGGAAGCCCGGGTTCTTGGCGTCGAACTGGAGCGTCAGCACCAGCGACAGGGCGAAGGCGACCACGGTGGTCGCGAGCGCGATCCACTTGGCCAGGGTGTCGGTCTTGGCGCCCGGGCCCTGGATGGCGCGAGCCACCAGGATCACGGCCACGCCGACGAGCGGAGCAAAGGTCGTAAGGCTGAGCAGGCCGGTCATCGATCCGTCCTCAACGGAATGCGTAAAGGGCGAACGTCAGCAGGCCGGCGACGCCGAGCAGCATGACGAAAGCGTAGTGGTAGACGTAGCCGGTCTGGGCTTTGCCCGTCTTGCGGCCGACGGCGTAGGAGACGGCGCTGACGCCGTCCGGGCCCAGGCGATCGATGATCTTCTGGTCTCCGCCCTTCCAGAACAGGTCGCCGAGGAACTTGGCGGCCCGCACGAAGGTGGCCTCATAGAGCTCGTCGAAGAACCACTTGTTGTAGAAGAACACGTACAGCGGGCCGTTACGCTCGGCGAGCTTCAGGCCGAGGCGCTCGTTGCCCCTGATCAGGTAGACGTAGACCGCGATGGCCAGGCCCAGCAGGGAGGCGATCAGCGGGCTCCACTTCACCCACTCGGCGACCTCGTGCGCTTCATGCAGCACGTGGTTGGTCGGAGCGTTGAAGATCGCGCCGCGCCAGAACTCTTCCTGGTGGTGACCCACGAAGTAGCCGGTGAAGACGAAGCCGGCGGCGACCGCGCCGATCGACAGCACGACCAGCGGCACCAGCATCACCCAGGGACTCTCGTGCGGCTTGTGATCGTGGCCGTGGCCATGATCGTCATGACCGTGGTCGTCGTGCGCACCGTGGGCATGGTCGTCATGACCATGGGCGGCGTGCGCGTGATCGTCGTGGCCGTGAGCGTGCGCATCGTGGGCGTGGTCGTCATGACCCCAACGAGCCTTGCCGTTGAAGGTGAAGAAGGCCAGGCGCCAGGAGTAGAACGAGGTCAGGCCGGCGACGAGGACGCCGATCGCCCAGGCGAACATGGCGATCTGGTTGTGCGAGCCCGCGGCGAACGCCGCCTCGATGATGGTGTCCTTCGAGTAGAAGCCGGCGAAGCCCAGGTGCAGCGGCGGGAAGCCGAGGCCCGTGATGGCGATCGTGCCGATCGTCATGGCGATGAAGGTCACCGGCAGCAGCTTGGCCAGGGCGCCGTAGCGACGCATGTCCTGCTCGTGGTGCATGCCGTGGATCACCGAACCGGCGCCCAGGAACAGCAGGGCCTTGAAGAAGGCGTGCGTGAACAGGTGGAACATGGCCGCCTGATAGGCGCCGACGCCGGCCGCGAAGAACATGTAGCCCAGCTGCGAACAGGTCGAGTAGGCGATCACGCGCTTGATGTCGTTCTGGGTCAGGCCGACCGTGGCGGCGAACAGGGCCGTGATGGCGCCGATCACCGTGACGATGTTCTTGGCCACCGGGGCGTATTCGAACATCGGCGACAGCAGGCACAGCATGTAGACGCCGGCGGTCACCATGGTGGCCGCGTGGATCAGGGCCGACACCGGGGTCGGGCCTTCCATGGCGTCCGGAAGCCAGGTGTGCAGGAAGAACTGGGCCGACTTGCCCATCGCGCCGATGAACAGCAGGAAGCAGGCAATGTCGACCAGCGGCCAGCTGTGGCCCGCGAACTCCCAGGTGCGCGAGGCGCCGGCGGCGATCATCGGGAACAGTTCGTGGAACTGGATGGTGCCGAAGGCCCAGTAGGTGGTCATGATGCCCAGGGCGAAGCCGAAGTCGCCGACCCGGTTGACCACGAAGGCCTTGATGGCCGCGGCGCTGGCCGAGGGCTTCTTGAACCAGAAGCCGATTAGCAGGTACGAGGCCAGACCCACGCCTTCCCAGCCGAAGAACAGCTGCATGAAGTCGGCGGCGGTGACCAGCGACAGCATGGCGAAGGTGAAGAGCGACAGGTACGCGAAGAAGCGCGGCTTGCTGTCGTCCTCGGCCATGTAGCCCCAGGAATAGACGTGCACGAGCGCCGAGACGGTCGTGACCACGATCAGCATGGTCGCCGACAGGGCGTCGATGCGGATCGACCAGTTGGCGATGAAGTCGCCGATATGGATGAACGGCAGCAGGGTGACCGTGAAGGCCTCCATGTGGCCCCAGGTCCACTTGCTGAACGTGAACCACGACAGGGCGCAGGCCAGGATCAGCAGGCCGGTGGTGACCGACTGCGACGCGACGTTGCCGATCCGCCGGCCGAACAGGCCGGCGATGATCGCGCCCAGCAGCGGGGCGAAGACGAGAATGGTGACGAGCGATTGCACTGGGTCAGCCCTTCATCATGCTGGCGTCGTCGACCGCGATGTCGCCGCGGTTACGGAAGAAGGTCACCAGGATGGCCAGGCCCACGGCCGCCTCGGCGGCGGCCACGGTCAGCACGAACATCGCGAAGATCTGGCCCGCCACGTCGTGCAGGTAGGCCGAGAACGCCACCAGGTTGATGTTCACCGCGAGCAGGATGAGCTCGATCGACATCAGGATGACGATGATGTTCTTGCGGTTCACGAAGATACCGAAGACGCCGATCGTCAGAAGGATGGCGGCGACGATGAGGTAATGCGGAAGGCCGATCATTCGCTGATCCCCTCGCCCGGCTTGATCTGCACGAGTTCCATTCCGGTCTTGGGCGTACGGGCGATCTGCTTGCCGATGTCCTGGCGCTTGACGCCCGGCTTGTGGCGCAGGGTCAGGACGATGGCGCCGATCATGGCCACCAGCAGCACCAGGCCCGCCGCCTGGAAGAAGAAGACATAGTCGGTGTAGAGCACCCGACCGAGCGCCTCGGTGTTGCTGAAGCCGCCGGGCGAGGCGTTGGGCAGCGCGTTGGCGCTGGCCTTGCCGTTGGTGGCCACGCTGACGGCGACCATGATCATTTCGATCGTGAGGACGCCGGCGACCAGTCCGCCGATGGGCAGGTACTGCGCGAAGCCGTCCCGAAGCGCTTCGAAGTCGATGTCGAGCATCATGACCACGAAGAGGAACAGCACCGCGACCGCGCCCACATAGACGACGATCAGCAGCATCGCCAGGAACTCAGCGCCCAGAAGGACGAAGAGGCCGGCGGCCGAGAAGAAGGCGGTGATCAGGAAGAGCACCGAGTGCACGGGGTTCTTGGCCGACACGACGAGAAGACCCGCCGCTATCGTCACGAACGCCAGCAAATAGAAAGCTATCGCCTGCAAGGCCATTGGCCAGGGTGCTCCCCTGAAAGTTCAAATAACGACGGCGCGCGAATTACGCGCCGCCAACCTCGGATTCGCGCCGGACCGTTTAGCGGTACGGAGCGTCCAACTCCAGATTCTTCGCGATCAGCCGTTCCCAACGGTCACCGTTGTCGAGCAGCTTTTCCTTGTCGTAGTAGAGCTCTTCGCGCGTCTCGACCGCGAACTCGATGTTCGGGCCTTCGACGATGGCGTCCACCGGGCAGGCCTCCTGGCACAGGCCGCAGTAGATGCACTTGACCATGTCGATGTCGTAGCGGGTCGTACGGCGGCTGCCGTCCTCGCGCGGTTCGGCCTCGATCGTGATCGCCTGGGCGGGGCAGATGGCCTCGCACAGCTTGCAGGCGATGCAGCGCTCTTCCCCGTTCGGATAGCGACGCAGGGCGTGCTCGCCGCGGAAACGGGGCGACTGCGGGCCGCGCTCGTTCGGATAGATCACGGTCTTCTTCGGCGCGACCAGATACTTCATGGCCAGGCCGAAGGCGCCCGCGAAGTCCAGCAGGGCGACGCCTTTGACGGCTTGGGTGATACGACTCATCATGGCCGCTTAACCTTCGGAATGACGCAGGTGTAGTTCGAAAGCTGGGCGGGATCTCCCCCGTCCATCTTGGCTTGCAACGTCCCGCCCTCGGCCTGGCATCGATCGCCGGCCCGGCGCAGTTCGTCGTAGTTCACGATCCCTCGCCCCAGCGAATAGGAGCGGTCCGAGGCTTCGCTGGTCGCGCAGGCGCCCAGCGAGCTCAGGACCAGCCCCGTCAGGGCCAGGGCGGCGGAACGCCTCATCCCGCCACCGGCGAGAAGACGCGCCAGCCGGCGACGAGGGCGACCAGCACCAGCGACATCGGCAGGAAGACCTTCCAGCCCAGGCGCATCAGTTGGTCGTAGCGGTAGCGAGGCACGATGGCTTTCGCCATGGCGAACATGAAGAACCAGAAGACGATCTTGGCGTAGAACACCAGGGCCAGGGCCAGCTTGCCCCACCAGCCCCACATCGCCACCAGGTCGATCGGCAGACCCAGGTTCCAGCCGCCGAAGAACAGCACGCTGATCATCGCGCACATCAGCACGATGTTCGAATATTCGGCGACCATGAACAGCAGGTACGGGGTCGACGAGTACTCGACCTGATAGCCGGCCACGAGTTCGGATTCGGCTTCCGGAAGGTCGAAGGGCGGGCGGTTCGTCTCGGCCAGGGCCGAGATGTAGAACATGCCCATGGCGATCACCATGACCGGCAGCAGGATGATGTTCTTGAGGCCGCCGCCGCCGAACACGTTCCAGTTCCAGATCCAGCCGGACTGGTTCTCGACGATGGTCGACAGGTTCATCGAGCCGGCCAGCAGGATCACCGTGATGATGATCAGGCCGATCGAGACTTCGTACGACACCATCTGCGCCGCCGAACGCAGCGCGCCCAGGAACGGGTACTTCGAGTTCGAAGCCCAGCCGCCCATGATGATGCCGTAGACGCCCAGCGAACTCATCGCCAGCAGGTAGAGGATGCCGACGTTCAGGTTGGAGACGACCCAGCCCGGCGCGAACGGCACCACGGCCCAGCCGATGAAGCCCAGGACTAGGCTGATCAGCGGAGCCAGCAGGAAGATCGCCTTGTCGGCGCCGGCCGGGATGACGATTTCCTTCAGCACGAACTTGCCGAAGTCGGCGAAGGACTGCAGCAGGCCGAAGGGGCCGACGACGTTCGGGCCCTTGCGCATCTGGACGCCGGCCCAGATCTTGCGGTCAGCCAGCAGCAGGAAGGCCAGGCTCAGCAGAACCCAGATCACGACCAGCAGGATGCCGCCGAGAGTGAGGCCGAACCAGATAAGCGGGTTGGTCTGAGACACGGCTTACTCCGCGGCGATCTTGGCGGCGGCCGAGACGTTGGCCGCGCACTCGGCCATGGTCACGCTGGCGCGCGCGATGGGGTTGGTCAGGTGGAAGGCCTTCACCGGGCTCTCGAACGGAGCGTCGGAGACGTCCCCTTCCCCACCGACGGCGGCGAGGTCGAACACGGTCGGGACCGAGCCTGGCGCGAAGTCGATCTGGCCGAAGGTGGGGTGGTCGGCGAACAGCTTGGCGCGCAGCTGGTCCAGGCTGTCATAGGGCAGCTTGGCGCCCAGCACTTCCGACAGCGCCCGCAGGATCGACCAGTCTTCCTTGGCCTCGCCCTTCGGGAACACGGCGCGCTTGCCCATCTGCACCCGGCCCTCGGTGTTGACGTAGAGGCCGTTCTTTTCGGTGTAGGCGGCGCCCGGCAGGATGACGTCGGCCTTGTGGGCGCCGGCGTCGCCGTGGGTGCCGAGGTAGATCTTGAAGGCGTCGCTGGCGGCGGGCTCGCACTCGTCGGCGCCGAGCAGGAACAGCACGTCCAGCGCGCCCGGCTTCAGCATGTCGCGCGCCGAGAGGGCGCCCTCGGCCGGGACGAAGCCCAGGTCGAGGCCGGCCACGCGGGCGGCGGCGGTGTGCAGCACGTTCCAGCCGTTCCAGCCTTCGCGGACGACCTTGAAGGTCTTGGCGACGCCGGCGGCGGCCTTGAGGATCGCCGCGCCGTCGGCGCGGGCCAGGGCGCCCTGGCCGATGATGATGGCGGGACGCTCGGCGGCCCTCAGGGCGGCGACGAAGTCGTTCTTGGCCTTGGCCAGACCCGACAGCGTCTTGGCGCCGGCGCCGAGGTGGTCGTAGTCGAACGTCAGGTCGGCCTGTTCGCCGATGACGCCGAAGCGGGTCTTGCCGGCGATCCACTGCTTGCGGAAACGTGCGTTGAGAACCGGGGCCTCGAGGCGCGGGTTGGCGCCGACGAACAGCACGACGTCGGCGTCTTCGATGCCGGCGATGGTCGAGTTGAACAGCCAGCTCTCGCGCGGGCCTTGGCCCAGTGCCGTACCGTCCTGACGGGCGTCGAGGTTCTTCACGCCCAGGGCGGTAAAGAGGTCCTTGGTCGCCTTCAGGCTTTCGGCGTCCTGCAGGTCGCCGGCGATGACGCCGATGCGCTCGGGCGCGGTCGCCTTGATCTTGGCGGCGACGGCGGCGAAGGCCTCATTCCAGGTGGCCGGCTTCAGCTTGCCGTCGACGCGGACGTACGGACGGTCGAGGCGCTGGCGCTGCAGGCCGTCGACGGCGTAGCGCGTCTTGTCGCTGATCCACTCTTCGTTGACCTCCTCGTTGACGCGCGGCAGCACGCGCAGGACGGCGTTGGCGCGGGCGTCGACGCGGATCGACGAGCCCAGGGCGTCCTGGACGTCGACGCTCTCGGTCTTCTTCAGCTCCCACGGACGGGCTTCGAAGGCGTAGGGCTTGGAGGTCAGGGCGCCGACCGGGCACAGGTCGATGACGTTGGCCGACAGCTCAGAGGTCACCGCGGCGCCGAGGTAGGTCGTGATCTCGACGTCTTCGCCGCGCGAGATCAGGCCGATCTCCGGCGAGCCGGCGACTTCGGTGATGAAGCGGACGCAGCGGGTGCACTGGATGCAGCGCGTCATCACGGTCTTGATGAGCGGGCCCATGGCCTTCTCTTCGACCGCGCGCTTGTTCTCTTCGTAGCGACTGTCGTCGCGGCCGTAGCCGACGGCCTGGTCCTGCAGGTCGCACTCGCCGCCCTGGTCGCAGATCGGGCAGTCCAGCGGGTGGTTGATGAGCAGGAACTCCATCACCCCTTCGCGGGCCTTCTTGACCATCGGGGTCTTGGTGAAGATCTCCTGGCCCTCGGCGGCCGGCAGGGCGCAAGACGCCTGCGGCTTCGGCGGACCGGGTTTCACCTCGACCAGGCACATGCGGCAGTTGCCGGCGATGCTCAGACGCTCGTGATAGCAGAAGCGCGGGATCTCTTCCCCAGCCAGTTCCGCGACCTGCAGAACCGTCATGCCGGGTTCGAACTCGACCTCGACGCCGTTGACCTTGGCGATTGCCATTCTCGTTACTCCGCCGCGATCAGCTTGGCGCCCTGCACGTGCAGGCGACCGCTACGATAGGAAGCGATCCGCTCCTCCACCTCGTGGCGGAAGTGGCGGAACAGACCCTGGATCGGCCAGGCGGCCGCGTCGCCCAGGGCGCAGATGGTGTGACCCTCGACCTGGGTCGTGACGTCCAGCAGGGTGTCGATCTCTTTCGGATCGGCTTCGCCGGTGGCCATGCGCTCCATGACCCGCCACATCCAGCCGGTGCCTTCGCGGCACGGCGTGCACTGGCCGCAGCTCTCGTGCTTGTAGAAGTACGACAGGCGGGCGATGGCGCGGACGAGGTCGGTGGACTTGTCCATGACGATGACGGCGGCGGTGCCCAGGCCCGACTTCAGATTCCGCAGGGCGTCAAAGTCCATCGGCAGGTCTTCGCACTGCTCGGCGGGGATCATCGGCACCGACGAGCCGCCCGGGATGACGGCCTTGAGGTTGCCCCAGCCGCCGCGGATGCCGCCGCAGTGGTCTTCCATCAGCTGACGGAAGGGGATGCTCATGGCTTCTTCGACGTTGCAGGGCAGGTTCACGTGGCCCGAGACGCAGAACAGCTTGGTGCCGGCGTTGTTGGGACGGCCGAAGCCCGCGAACCAGGCCGCGCCGCGGCGCAGGATGGTGCCGGCGACAGCGATGCTCTCGACGTTGTTGACCGTGGTCGGCATGCCGTAGAGGCCCGCGCCGGCCGGGAACGGCGGCTTCAGGCGCGGCTGGCCCTTCTTGCCTTCCAGGCTTTCCAGCAGGGCCGTCTCTTCGCCGCAGATATAGGCGCCGGCGCCGTGGTGGACGTAGATGTCGAAGTCCCAGCCGTGGACATTGTTCTTGCCCACGAGGTTGGCCTCGTAGGCCTGCTTGATCGCCGCTTCCAGGCGCTCGCGCTCGAACACGTACTCGCCGCGGATGTAGATGTAGCAGGCGTGAGCCAGCATGGCGCGCGAGGCGATCAGGCAGCCCTCGATCAGGAGGTGCGGATCATGCCGCATGATCTCCCGGTCCTTGCAGGTGCCCGGCTCGGACTCGTCGGCGTTGACCACCAGGTAGTGCGGGCGGCCGTCCTTCACTTCCTTGGGCATGAAGGACCACTTCAGACCGGTCGAGAAACCAGCCCCGCCCCGGCCTCGCAGACCGGAGTTCTTCATGTTCTCGATGATCCAGTCGCGACCGGCGTCAAGAATGTCCTTGGTGCCGTTCCAGCAACCGCGCGCCTTCGCACCCTCGAGGCCCCAGTCTTGGAGGCCGTAGAGGTTGGTGAAGATGCGATCCTTGTCTTCGAGGATACCGACCATGACTCTAGCTTTGCGGATCGAATGGATGGGTGCGGACATAGCGCGTCCGCCGGACGATGACATAGGCGAAAAGCAGCCAACCGGCGCCGATCACCAAAAGACCTGTGGGCGCCGCCCAGGCCGGAGCCCCAGGGACCTCCCGGCCCCAGATCAGCAGCAGGACGCCGGCCAGGCTGGCCACGAAACCCAGGGCCCGCTCCTTGCGGTAGAGCCCCTTGATCGTAGCCAGATAGGCCGCCCGCCTGGCGGAAAGGTCGTCGCTCAAGGCGCCCTCCCCGCTTGCGGCTCGGCGCCGGCTTCGACGGCGGCTTCAGGCTTGGTCGCCTTCAGCCAGCCGAGGATGAACCAGATCTGGGCGCCCAGCCCGACCACGACGGCCAGGATGAACACCGGCAGCAGCCACCAGACGTGGAAGGCCACGTGGCCGACGATCGCCGCGCCGGCCAGCAGGAAGCACACGACGTCGATGGCGAGCATCGTCGTGAGGCGCTTCTTCTGATGGACGGCGACGTCGGTCATCAGGCGGCGGGCTCCGCCTTGGTCTTCTTGGGCTTCTCGGGCAGGTTCGGGATCTTGATCTTCTTGGCCGCCGAGCCGTCGTACAGCTTGGGATCGGTCAGGGTCTGGATCTTTTCCTTCGGCTCCGAGGACTTGCGGCCCTCGTAGCTGCCCGGCTGCGGGGCCTTGCCCGCGGCGAAGTCGTCGAGGATCTGAGCCAGGCTCTCCGGCGTCAGGTCTTCGTAGTAGTAGTCGTTGATGGCCGCCATCGGGGCGTTGCAGCAGGCGCCGAGGCACTCGACCTCTTCCCAGCTGAACTTGCCGTCGGCCGACACGGTGTGGGCAGGGCCGATCTTCTTTTCCAGCACCGAGCGCAGGTCAAGCGCGCCGCGCAGCTGGCACGGCGTGGTGCCGCACAGCTGGACGAAGGCGGTCTTGCCGACCGGAGCCAGCTGGAACATCACGTAGAAGGTGGCCACTTCCAGCACGCGGATGACCGGCATCTCGAGCTGCTTGGCGATCTCCTGGATCGCCGGCTCGGAAATCCAGCCTTCCTGCTTCTGGGCCAGCCACAGCATCGGGATCACCGCCGACTGCTTGCGGGCGGCGGGATACTTGGCCTTCCACCAGTCGGCCTTGGCCTGGCTGTCGACCGAGAAGGCGAAGCTGGCGGGCTGCTCTTTGGCGAGACGACGAACGCTCATCGTGCGAAATCCACGCGGACGATCTTGTCGCCCTTGAAGGTGTAGATGGCGGCGACCTGGAAGGGCGCGTCGCCGTTGCCGCGGTCGACGTGCTCGTGATCGATCACGTTCGAGCCGACCACGATGCGGTTCAGGAGCTCGGCCTTGTTCTTGGGGAACTCGGCGAAGGTCTTGGCGTAGAAGGCGCGATAGGCCTCGATGCCTTCGCGCGCCACGTCGCCGTTCAGGCCGGCCACGACCACGTCGTCCGAGAAGTGGGCGCAGTGGGCGTCCAGGTCCTGGGCGTTGTAGGCGTCGAGCTGAGCCTGGGCGATGGTTTCCAGGCTCATCGATCGACCTCGCCGAACACGATGTCGAGCGAACCCAGGATGGCCGAGACGTCGGCCAGCTGGTGGCCGCGGTTCATCCAGTCCATGGCGGCCAGGTGCGAGAAGCCCGGAGCCTTGATCTTGCAGCGGTACGGCTTGTTGGTGCCGTTGCTGACCACGTAGACGCCGAACTCGCCCTTGGGGGCTTCGACGGCCGCGTAGACCTCGCCTTCCGGCGTCTTGAAGCCCTCGGTGTAGAGCTTGAAGTGGTGGATCAGGGCTTCCATCGAGCGCTTCATCTCGGCGCGACGCGGCGGGCTGACCTTGTTGTCCTCGGTCAGCACCGGACCCGGCGTGCCGCGCAGCATGGCGACGGCCTGCAGGATGATCTTGGTGCTCTCGCGCATCTCCTGCATGCGGCAGAGATAGCGATCGTAGCAGTCGCCGTTCTTGCCCAGCGGGATGTCGAACTCGAACTCGTTGTAGTTCTCGTACGGCTGGTTGCGGCGCAGGTCCCAGGCGATGCCCGAACCACGCACCATCACGCCCGAGAAGCCCCAGGCCCACGCGTCTTCCTTGCTCACGACGCCGATGTCGACGTTGCGCTGCTTGAAGATGCGGTTGTCGGTGATCAGGCCTTCGATGTCGTCGCAGATCTTCGGGAAGGCCTTCGCCCAGCTCTCGATGTCGTCGATCAGCGAAGGGGTCAGGTCCTGGTGGACGCCGCCCGGACGGAAGTAGTTGGCGTGCAGGCGAGCGCCGCAGGCGCGCTCGTAGAACACCATCAGCTTCTCGCGCTCCTCGAAGCCCCAGAGCGGCGGCGTCAGGGCGCCGACGTCCATGGCCTGGGTCGTCACGTTCAGCAGGTGGTTCAGGACGCGGCCGATCTCGCAGAACAGCACGCGGATGACCTGGCCGCGCTTGGGCACTTCAACGCCCAGCAGCTTTTCGATGGCCAGGCAGAACGCATGCTCCTGGTTCATCGGCGCCACGTAGTCGAGGCGGTCGAAGTACGGGATGTTCTGCAGGTAGGTGCGCGCTTCCATCAGCTTCTCGGTGCCGCGGTGCAGCAGGCCGATGTGCGGATCGACGCGCTCGACGATTTCACCGTCGAGTTCGAGCACCAGGCGCAGCACGCCGTGCGCGGCCGGGTGCTGGGGGCCGAAGTTGATGTTGAACTTGCGGACCGGCGTCTCGGGGATCACCGGAACCGTCGGTTCGTCGCGGAAGAAGTCGGTCGCCGCGGCGGGCGCGTTCGTGCCAGTCATGACTTAAGCCTTTTCCGCCTTCTCGTCGCCCGGCAGAGCGTACTTCGCCCCTTCCCACGGAGACAGGAAGTCGAAGGCGCGGAACTCGGTGATCTTCACGGGTTCGTAGACGACGCGCTTGAGCTCGTCGTCATAGCGGACCTCGACATAGCCGGTCATCGGGAAGTCTTTCCGCAGCGGGTGGCCGTGGAAACCGTAGTCCGTCAGGATCCGGCGCAGGTCCGGGTGGCCTTCGAAGAACACGCCGTACATGTCGAACGCTTCGCGCTCGAACCAGTCGGCGACCGGGAACACCGGCGTGGCGCTCGGCACCGGGGTGTCTTCGTCGGTCTGCACCTTCACGCGGACGCGGACGTTCTTCACCATCGACAGCAGGTGGTAGACCACGTCGAAGCGCGCGGCGCGCTCGGGGTAGTCGACCGCCGTCAGGTCCACCAACTGGTGGAAGCGGTAGTCGGGGTGGTCACGCAGATAGGTCAGCAGCTCGACCACGCGGTTCGTCGAGCCGAGCAGGTTCAACTCGCCGAACGCGACGTTGTACGAGGCGATGGCCCCGGCCGAGTTGGCGACGATCGCCTGGCCGAGGGCTTCGAGGTCTTGGCTCATCGCTCGATGGTCCCCGTGCGACGGATCTTCTTCTGGAGCTGCAGCACGCCGTAGACGAGCGCCTCGGCCGTGGGCGGGCAGCCCGGCACGTAGATGTCGATCGGCACGACGCGGTCGCAGCCGCGCACGACGCTGTAGCTGTAATAGTAGTAGCCGCCGCCGTTGGCGCAGCTGCCCATCGAGATGACGTAGCGGGGCTCGGGCATCTGGTCGTAGACCTTGCGCAGAGCCGGAGCCATCTTGTTGGTCAGCGTGCCGGCGACGATCATCACGTCCGACTGACGCGGGCTGGCGCGCGGCGCGAAGCCGTAGCGCTCCAGGTCGTAGCGCGGCATGGCCGAGTGCATCATCTCGACCGCGCAGCACGCCAGGCCGAACGTCATCCACATCAGCGAGCCCGTACGAGCCCAGGTGATCAGGTCGTCGGCGGCCGCGGTGATGAAGCCCTTGTCGGCCAGCTGCTGCGACACGCCGTCGAAGAAGGCGTCGTGCAGCTTCGGGTCATAGCCCTGCACCGTCGAGCGGCCAGCGGAGCCGGCCGGCGGCAGCGGCGAGCTGTTGGCGGGAACGATCACTCCCATTCGAGGGCGCCCTTCTTCCATTCGTAGATAAAGCCGACAGTCAGAACGCCCAGGAAGCTCATCATCGACCAGAAGGCGAAGACCGAAGCTTCATGCGGAAGTTTCAGCAGGGTCACCGCCCACGGGAAAAGGAAAGCGACTTCGAGGTCGAAGATGATGAAGAGGATCGAGACCAGGTAGAACCGGACGTCGAACTTCATGCGCGCGTCGTCGAAGGCGTTGAAGCCGCATTCGTATGCGGACAGCTTTTCCGGGTCCGGCGCCTTGGGCGCGAGCACGGCGGCGGCCAACATGAAGACGATGCCGATAACCGCCGCGATCCCGAGAAAGATCACGATCGGCAGGTACTGGAGAAGGAAGGCGTTCATGACAGCCCTTGGCTTGAATCGGCCGCGTTGTAGCCCAGTGTCTTCCAGGCTTCAAACGCCCCGGGCACATTGAGAAACGATCGCAACTTCTGGCCATCCACAGGTTCGGCGACATGGCCGTTGACACGAGTCTTCGCCCGACATATCAGACGCCCCTCGCCGCACGGCGGGTCGCACTTTCGCCTTCTGGCGGACGGTAATGCGGATGTAGCTCAGTTGGTTAGAGCGCCGGCCTGTCACGCCGGAGGTCGCGGGTTCGAGCCCCGTCATTCGCGCCACCTTCTTTCAGAAGGTCGCGATCCGAGGTAAAAGCGAGCGCTTCGTAGGGTTTTACGGCCTTACGCGACGCGGATGTAGCTCAGTTGGTTAGAGCGCCGGCCTGTCACGCCGGAGGTCGCGGGTTCGAGCCCCGTCATTCGCGCCA